>JAITNQ010000138.1 GCA_031290435.1 Candidatus Symbiothrix sp.
GACAACGGCAATATTATGGAAACGGAAACCGTTGGGAAGAAGCTTTAGCAGAATTTGCCGACGCCCTCAAATATGCAGAAAGCCATCCGACAATCACGGAGATATGGGTGGCAAGCGGGTATTATAAGCCGCTTTACAGCATCAATGACAGTCAAGACGAACGGGACCGTTCTTTTGTACTGCCTCCGGGTGTAAGCGTGTATGGCGGTTTTAGCGGAAATGAGACCAACAAGGAACAACGCACAAAGAGTAACCTGACGCAATTATCTTCTGTGAATTCAATTATTTATCCTTATCATGTTGTCGTAGCAGTCAATAATAAACCGGATAAACCCATTGTATTCGACGGCTTTAACATACAATCAGGACTTGCCGACGGCGAGGGCTTTGTCTCTGTAGAGGGTCGGGAAGTTTCCCGTTCTTACGGCGGCGGAATCTATGCTTATGCAACCGGTGTAAATACAAAAATAACATTGAGTGGAAATACTGTCTCCAACAATCAAGCCGATTCTATCGGCGGCGGCGTTTATGCTTATGCAAACGCCGGTGCGCAGATTGCATTGGACGAGAATAGTATTGCCAACAATCAAGCCGATTCCCTCGGTGGGGGCGTCTATGCTTATGCCGGAGAAAACGCCGTTTTACAATTACGTAACAACCAGATCGGGAGTAACAACTATTATGATTCATATTATTCAAGCTATAGTCAGATCGTGCAAAAAAGCACAAAAGGCGGCGGGGTTTATGCTTATGCCGGAGAAGCCGGTTCAACAATTAATTTGAGCAATAATACCATAACTACTAACAATAGCTTTAATTTTACTTATAGCTATGGTAGCGCCGCGATAGACATATCCGCATCTTCTTTCGGCGGTGGGGTTTATGCTCTCACAGCCGGAGCAGCGGCGAAAATCACGCTGTCGGGAAACCATATTTCGACTAACGGCAATACAACTATTTCTTTATATGATACCGAAGTAAACGGTTCAAGAAGTCTGAAAGGCGGTGGTATTTATGCTTCTGCGGGAAACAATTCCCAAATAAAGATAGATAAAAACACTATTATAGACAACAGCCACCATTCCTCCTATGGCGACAAGGTTCATGTTGATATAATTTCTTCCGGTGGCGGTATATACACCGAAGGTTTGGGTGTTTTAAGTCTGGACAATAACCTGATCGTGAGGAATGACGCCACCATTGCAGGCGGCGGTATATATGCCGACGGAAAAGCTACCTTGAGTGGAAACACCATTGTCCGGAATACGTCTACAGGAAAAGGCGCCGGTATATACGCAGACGGCAATCCGTTGGTTTACAACAGTATTGTATGGAATAATGAGAAAGAAGAAGGTGTAACGGACAATATTAACAAAGAAACAGGCAGTAGCTTAACGGTTTCCTACAGTTATGTAGGAGACAATGCAGCGGATGTTTTACCGGAAGTAAGTACAGGAGAAGGGAATATCTTAAATCCCGACAGTCCCGGATTTATCAATGCAGACGACATTAACTATGAGTATGACTACCGTCTTTCAGCTGGCAGTCTTTGTATTGACAAGGGAAGCAATGCGTTTGCCGATCCCAATGGCGCCGATTTATACGGTTCTCCCCGCATTAGCGGAGGCGTAGTGGACATGGGCGCTATTGAGCGCTTGCGTTTGACGCCTTCCGGCGAAAAACGGCTTTATGTAAACAAATCGGCAAGTGGTGACGGGAGCGGGACGAATTGGGTGAATGCAGTTCCCGAACTGGCTATCGCCTTGGCGTATGCTGTGGAAAATCCGGACGAGGTACGGGAAGTTTGGGTGGCTGCCGGCACTTATACGCCCACTATTTCTCCTACTGCTTCAGCAAGCAACCGTTTTTTCCTGCTATCCTCGGATATCAGTGTATATGGCGGATTTACCGGTACGGAAAGTAATCTTGAAGACCGCAACCCGGCTGCAAACGAAACGATTCTGAGCGGAAAACTGGGTGAGCATGAAGGCGCTGCCGATCACGTGGTAGTGGCAGTCGGCAACAAGGCCGATTCGCAGATTATACTTGATGGATTTACCATTACCGGCGGCGGTAATAATGACGGAAATTATTACTACGGTGGTGGATTTTATGTAGGATATCAGGTAGGCGGAGCATTCGTACAATCTTACTCTGGTGGCGGAGTCTATCTCGCTACTTTAGAACAAGGTGTATCATTTATGATCTCCGGAAATAAGATTACCGGAAATCATACTTTGGGAGAAGGTGGCGGAATATTTGTTGACCCCGGATATTACAGAACCGGAAATGCGGACAGTACCGTCATTCGCATAGAAGCGAACGAAATCAGTAATAATCAGACAACGAGTAATGGAGGAGGAGTACATGTAGCGTACAATAGATTTTCCTTTACTCAAGCTCTCCCTGTCGTTCACATAGAAGCGAACAAAATCAGTAATAATCAGGCAACATATGACGGTGGCGGTATTTATGTGGAGAATGAGAATTACGGAAACAATCATATTTACATAAGTAGCAACCTGATCAATGAGAACAATGCCGGTACTTCGGGTGGAGGAGCCTATCTTTCCGGACCGCTGCTTGCAAGCGGGAATACTGTTGTCAACAATAAAGCAAATTACTCTGCTGGCGGAGTTCTCGCTAATAGTGAAACTACAGCTGTTTCTAACTCAATTATATGGGGAAATACGGCCAACTATTATAACAACTATTATACTCAAGCTAACAACAAGACATTGACTTATTCCTATTTGGGTGATTTTGCTGAGAGTAATTCTTATTACATAGGCGAAAATACCATAACAGACAGTGCAGATCCGGGATTTACCAATTATGCCCAAGGCGATTACAGCCTGTCTGCGAACAGTATTTGTATTGATAAGGGCAACAACAGCCGTGCCGTGCCCGGTTCCCGTATCGACCTCGCCGGGGCGCCCCGCATAGCCGGCGGCCGGATTGATATGGGCGCTTACGAAAGAGAATTGTCGCCGGTATCGCCTGTTGACCGCATTTATGTAAATAAAGCCCAGACAAGCGGCAACGGCAGCGGCGACAGTTGGCAGAACGCTTTCACCGAACTGGTCGATGCGCTGAAATATACCGAAGAATATCAAAAACAAACCGGCCTTATAGAGGTATGGGTAGCGAAAGGCGTTTATCATCCTTTGTATATCTTGGGACAAGGGCGAACTTCCCGCACTTTCCTGTTAGTCCCCGGTGTAGGCGTATATGGTGGATTTGACGGTACGGAAACCGATCTTGCCTCCCGTAATCCCGCCAAAAACGAAACAATCTTGAGCGGCGATATCAAAAACGATGACACCGGCGATATACACAGCGGTTTTACCAACAGGAGCGACAATAGCGATCATACGGTGATTGCCGCCAACAATAGCGATCAAGCGATTGTGCTTGATGGATTGACCATTACCGGCGGCGGTTCTGACAATTCTTCTTCCTCGTATATTTATACAAACGGTTATACGGTACCACCTTATTATGGAGCCGGGATATATGCACTCTCGGAAGTCGGCGATATTACGATAAACGATCTTAAAATTACCGGAAATAATGCCTTGGAAAATGGCGGCGGGGTGTATGCCCAAATGAGTGGCGGCACATTTACGATAAATACGACTGCGATTACAGGGAACACTTCAAGTTACTATGCGGGAATATATGCGTCTGTCAGTAATCCCGACGCACATTTTATTGTAAGCAACAGCCTTGTCAGTGACAACGCATCTTACGCTTATAGTGTTAATTTTCAATCCGAGAACAAAGGAAAGATTACCTTGAGCGGTGTGACGATCAGTAATAACAAAAGCATCGGTTCCAATGCTGCCAGCGGAGTATCTATATATAGCGATAATGTGGATCCGGACGCTATAGACGTCAATATATACAACAGTATAATATGGGATAAGGAAGCTGCGAACAACAACAGCTATGGCGTCTGGCATATGGATTACAATTACCTGTCGGAAGATCCGAATAATGGGGATATTGTATTCGGCGCCCATAATAAAATAGGCACAAAGAATCCGTTCAAAAATCAGGAAACAGGAGATTATAGATTAGGTCGCAGCATTTGCGTCGACGCCGGAAGCAACGGCTATGCACTGGGCACAACCGATATTACCGGCGCCCCACGCATCTATAACAACAATGTGGATATGGGTGCATATGAATTTGACGGTAGCTACGATCTCGACGACTTTATTATCTGGACAGGCAACATTGATACGGATTGGGACACTGCCGACAACTGGAATACCAAAGAAATTCCGGACGCAACTTCATCGGTTTATATTCCCGGAGGCCTCCATACTTATCCGATTTTAACGGCAGCGGGCAATGCTGCTGTCAAAGACGTCCGCTTTGGTCCCGGCGCCGAAATCGGCCGCCAGGATTTGCTGGCCTACGAAAAAGCCTTTGTCCAATTGGACTTCAGCACAAACGGCTTGGATCGCAACCGTTGGTACATGCTTGCCAATCCCTTGCAGGAACTGTATGCAGGCGACTTCAGCTTTGGCGGTTATCCGGGCATGGATATGAAACTGTTCAAAACAGAGCAAGGACAGATCAACAAAACCGTATGGAACCGGATTGACAGTCTTACTCAATCTTTCTCTGCCGGCGATGGCTTTATTGTCTGGCTGGCGTCCAACAGGCAAGAAAACAAAGGGCTGAAACTCTCCAACGGCATCCTCGAATTGCCCTACTTCGACAACGACAACGTTTCTGCCGATGTACATTGGACGCATACATACGATGCTGTCGCGGAAGCATCCTCTTTCGGCGGATGGAAAGAAGAAAACGGGTCGATAGTGGCAAACGGAACACCGAAAACTGCTCCACGCGACTTGGGCAAGGCTTATCAATTGGCCGGACAGATCGTGGAGAAATCGTTGGACGCCGGTACGGATCTTTTCGCCATTGCCGGTAATCCGTATATGAGCAGCATCGACTTTACTGAGTTGCAAAATGCGAATAATACCCTTATCAAAGGCACCTACCAGATATGGATTGGCCCCGGCGGCAGTTTGGGTGGCAGTTATGCAGGATACAATGTATCTACTGGCGCCTTCGGCCGTGAGGGTGTGAATTTGAACAGCTACATAGCGCCCATGCAATCGTTTATCGTTGAAAAATTGGATGGCAACGCTACTACAGCTTTGGCTTTCGATTTGGCCGCTATCGGTGTTAACGGTGTTAGTCCGGGATTACGGTCTGCCGCTCCTCAAGGCGACAAATTGGCTATTGTCGCTTCGACCGCTCAGGCAGGCGTCCGCACCGTGATTGCTTCCCGTCAGGAAGGCGGCGACAGTTTCGGCCCGACCGATTCCCGCAAACTCTTCGACGAAATCAACAGCATCCCTGACGTTTATACACTCAAACCGGTGGCAAATAATGAGCAGGTGGCTACCGCCGTCAACGTGTTGGGCGAAAATACCGGCGAAACGCTTGTCCCCTTGGCAATCGCAACGACCCATAAAGGTGAATTGACCTTTACCTTCAGCGGTATGGATACCTACAATGCACGTATCTTCCTGTTGGACACGGAAACAAATACGGAAACCGAACTGACGGGCAAAGCACAATATGAATACAAGTTCAATTATGTACCGGAACAGTCCGGTGGGAAGACAGTCGCCAACGAGAGTCGCTTCTTTATCCGCTTGCATAAAGTTGCCACCGGCGTCGACGCTATTGCATCGGAAGCTGTCCGGATATATGCCTCCCGTCCCGGGACGCTGCAAGTGGTATCTACGCATCCTTTGCACCAAGTGATGGTGTATAACCTGCAAGGTTCAAAGGTTTACGATGCACAGGTTCAGACCAATACACACAAGGTAGAAGGTCTTGTCGGCGGCGTTTACCTTGTAAAGGTTGTAAGCGGGAATACGGTGAAGATGGAGAAAGTGATTGTTAGGAATTGAGAATTGGAAATTGAGAATTGAGAATGAAGACTTTCCATGTTTTTAAAACATGGAAAGTCTCTATAAAGTCTCTATATGCAAGTTTCCTCAGCAAGATATTAATAACGCATATAAGAGACAAAAATTGATCTGTTAAAGTAGAACCAATAAAAACTTATGGAACAATTATTTAAAATTTCATTTTTGACAAAATACAGAACACAATTAATGGGCGTAGCCATGTTGTGGGTTATGTTTTTTCATTCGGGCGGGCACATTCCGTCTGTTAAGGGATTTGGCTATGGTGGCGTTGATTTATTTTTACTTTTATCAGGTATGGGGCTTTTCTTTTCGTTGAAAAAGAATGACAACAAAATCAATTTTTACAAAAAAAGAATATTAAGAATATTCCCTTATTACCTTCCTATTGTATCAGTAATTTCCACACTTGTTGTGCTTTCGCAAAATCTGCCGATTTCAATTGTATTTTCCAATATCACCGCGCTTGCTTTTTGGTTTAAACCGATTCCTGCTTTAGGAGCATATTCTTTTAATTGGTATATTCCAAGCTTGTTAGTATTGTATCTTATAACGCCTTTTTATTTTTCAATATTCAAAGAAAAACTTTTATTAGGCACGCTTATAATGAGTGTTAGCGCAATTCTCATATCATTGCTCATAATGAATTCCCGAGCAGAATATTTGTTAATTTTCACAACGCGAATTCCAATATACTTTATTGGAATATTAATAGGCCATTATATCATACAGGATATTAAAATGGATAGAAAAAAGATTGTTTTGCTCCTATTTTCATTCCTAATCGGTAGTATATGGTTGTTATTGACTTTACACTATCATACCGTTAAAGAATTATGGAAATATGGTTTAGCGTGGTATCCTTTCATATTAATAACTTTTCCATTGTTAATGATTTTGAGCGGAATAATGTCATTATTTAAAAATTATCAATTTCCAATTTTATCTTTTGTTGGAAAATACACATTGGTAATATATTTGTTTAATGAAGTAATACTATACACTATATCAGCTTTTTTTCACTCAAAAATCCTTATAGTTACGATTACATTGATATTAACTTTTATAATTGCCTATTTTTATCAAAATTTAATAGCAAAGTTGGTAAATTATGTTCGTATGAAACAAAAAACAGTATTCACTTTATTCTTGTTATTAACGGTATATCCCGTTTATTCTCAGCAAAATGAAAAAATTCAATTGCCCAATACCGGAGAAAAGGAAATCTTGAATTCCGGATGGTTGGCACGGCGGGCTGATGAGATTAAAATTGACGGAAACCAACTGTCGATTTCACCTTTTAATCCTGCCGGATGGATGAACGCAAAAGTACCGGGAACGGTATTAACTACTTTGTTGGAAAACAAAATTTTCCCTGCTCCCGAATTTAGTATGAATAACGAACTTATTCCCGATGTTTACGAAACAGGAAATGATTTTTATACTTTTTGGTTCATCCGTCCTTTTCAAATAGAAACTTTACCGGAGGAAGGCCGACAAGTATGGTTGAATTTTCGAGGAATTAATTACAAAGCGGATATTTTTCTGAACGGAAAACGGCTGAATATCGAAACGCACGAAGGGATGTTTCTGCGTGAAACTTACAATATTACACCTTATCTGAAAACGGGTGGCGAACAAAATTTATTGGCAGTCATCGTCTATCCTCCCGATTATCCCGGCGCACCCAACGGCGGACAGGGCGGCGACGGACAAATTGCCCGGAACGTTACAATGCAATTTACTCCGGGTTGGGATTGGATACAAGCTGTTCGCGACCGAAACACAGGCATTTGGGACGAAGTTTCCGTCACCGTCACGGGACAGGTAAAAGTACAACATCCATATTTGGTAACAAAAGTTCCGGGAATTCGCAAACCCGAAGGAACGCAAAAAGAAGCATTCATAAACACGACCGTGGAATTGGAAAATGTATCGTCCGCACCACAAACAGGCATATTGGTTTACGAAACAGACGGCAAACATTTTTCCCAAACCGTTTCTTTAAAGGCAAAAGAGAAAAAAATAATTACCCTGAAAGAGTTGACTATCAAACAACCCCGCTTGTGGTGGCCAAACGGTATTGGGAAACAGGATTTATACGATATGCGTTTCTCTTTTGAAATTGACGGAAAAATCAGCGACAGCCAAAAACTGCGATACGGCATTCGTGAAATCACTTCCGACAAATCGCCCGAAACGGACGGACGAAGATTTTATGTCAACGGACAAGCCATTTACATTCCCGGAGGAAATTATATTGCTTCGGATTGGTTGCTTCGTCTTTCGCCGGAACGTTACCGGGCCGAAGTACGTTATCATGCCGAAATGAACCTGCGCATGATCCGCGTATGGGGCGGCGCTCTGTTGGAACGTCCCGAATTTTATGATGTCTGCGATGAATATGGAATTTTAGTCTTTCAGGATTTGTGGGGAAGCGGCGATTGCAACGGTGCATGGATAGACCCATTGAAATTGGATTCAAGGGAACGGCGTTGGGAATATCCCGATAATCACGGGCTTTTCCTGCGTTCGGCGGAAGACCAGATAAAGATGGTAAGAAATCATCCGAGTCTTTGCCTTTGGTGTGGAGCCAACGAGTGGCCGCTTGCCAAAGATATTGACGAAACTTTGCAAAACGATATTTTCCCACGCTTAGACCCAAACCGGTTTTATGCCGCTTATTCGACCGACAGTCTGTTTTCGGGTAATACAGCCGGACCGGTAGGCGATGGGCCTTACACCATTCAAGAGCCGGAATGGTTTTTTACTTACCGTTCTTTTCCGTTCAATGCCGAAGCAGGAAATGTAGGCTCTCCCGAAGTAGAAAGTATGCGGGAAATGATGACGGAAAAAGAATTAGCAGCCGTACCCCGCAAAGGACGTGTATTCGATAATACATGGAGATACCACAGAGATCTTGGATATGGCGACCATCTGGAACGCTATGGTCAGGTAAGCGACATCGAGACTTATTGCAAATACGCACAAGCAGTTAATTACGATCAGTATCGCAGTTTCATGGAAGGACGCGCTTCCCGGATGTGGGAATGGTACTCCGGTATCCTTATCTGGAAAACCCAAAACCCATGGACATCACTCAGAGGGCAGATGTATGATTGGTTTCTCGATGTAAATGCTTGTCTTTACGGCACAAAGAAAGGCTGTGAACCTTTGCATCCACAGTATAATCTTCAGGATAAACACATAGAAATAGTCAATTCGGCGCTTGGCAATCATTCCGTTTATGTTTCGGCTCAACTTTATACTACAGACGGAATTGCTGTATGGAAGAAAGAAGAACCGGTTTCAATATCGGACAATCAGGTAAAAAAACTGTTTCCTGTTCCCGTGCCGGAAGAAATTAATGGGGTTTATTTTCTGAAATTGAGCTTGTCGGAAAACGGAAAAATTGTTACAAGCAATATTTATTGGTTAACGACAATTCCGAAAGATTATTCAGGGCTTACCCGTTTGCCGCAAACACGACCTCAGATAGAAACACAACTTCAACAAAACGGACAAGAATATACGGGAACAGTCAGGTTGCGGGCAGAAAACCAAATTTCTTTTTTCAACCGCATCAAAGTATTTGACAAAGCAACCGGCAAACGAATTTTGCCCGTACATTATTCCGATAACTATATCACTTTGATGCCCGGCGACGAACAAGAAGTGAATTTGCAATTTTCTTCAAGGCTTCCCAAAGAGCAAATCAAAATCGTTATTGACAGTTGGACTTCAGAACGAATAGAGACTGTGGTGAGTGGAATATAAAACATTGAAAGGAAAAAAGAAATTAACAATGACTGAGTACGAAAAAAATCTGAAAACATCTTTTGAGCCAATCTCAGATGCAGAAACGACAATTCTACTATTAGGAACAATGCCGGGAGAAATATCTCTTCAGCATGGCGAATATTATGCAAACCCAAGAAATAAATTTTGGGAAATTATTTCGAAAATAACCAACAATGAATTGCCGCAGACTTATTCTGAAAAAAAATCGCTGTTGCTTAAAACAAAGATTGGCGTTTGGGATGTTGCAAAGACAGCAAACAGAAAAGGGAGTCTTGATAGCGCAATCAAAGAAGAAAAACCCAATGACTTGGATAATTTTATAGCAATGCACAAAAAAATAAAAGTGATTGGTTTCAATGGAAAGAAAGCAGCACAACTTTTCGACAGATATTTCAGTCGAAAAAAAGAAATCAAATATATTTCATTGCCAAGCACAAGTCCTGCGAATGCAAGTCTTAGCTTTGACAGAAAATGTGAAAAATGGCAACAAATAAAAGTAGAAAAATAAAATGCACAATATTTTTTAAACTTTTACCTTTTTATTTCAATTTTTTATATTACCTTTGCGAAATTAATTCAAGTAAGTATTTTATGACAGAAAAAATAAAAATTAAAGAATTAGAGCGTGTTGTTATTCGATTTTCGGGCGATTCCGGAGATGGGATGCAATTGGTTGGAACAATGTTCTCTAACCTTTCAGCTGAATTGGGAAATGAAATAATTACATTTCCGGATTTTCCCGCTGAAATTCGAGCGCCGCATGGAACGCTTAGTGGAGTTTCGGGTTTTCAGATGCAGGTGGGAAGTAAAAATGTTTATACGCCCGGCGATAAAGCCGATGTTTTGGTTGCGATGAACCCTGCAGCTCTGAAAGTAAATGCACAGTATCTCAAACCCGATTCGGTGGTAATTATCGATACCGATTCTTTTCAAACAGCCGATTTGGAAAAAGCGCTGTTTAAAACCGATGACCCGTTTAAAGAATTGGGATTGAATTCCGTACAGGTAGTTGCAGCAGCGATTACCCAAATGTGTAAAGACAGTCTCGAAGGCTTGTCCGACAATAAACAAGCCTTAAAAAGCCGCAATATTTTTGCCTTAGGCTTGGTTTGTTGGTTATTTAACAGACCTTTGTATATTGTCGAAAAACTGTTGACTGCGAAGTTTAAAAAGAAAGCCGATATTTTGCAGGCTAACTTGTTGGTTTTGCAGGCCGGTTTCAATTACGGACACAATATTCATGCAAGTATTTCGTCGTATCGCATAGAAACTATTTCCCACAAGAAAGGATTTTATACCGACATAAACGGAAATAAAGCAACGGCTTACGGCTTGATTGCCGCTTCCGAAAAAGCCGGTTTGCCCTTGTTTTTGAGTTCTTATCCCATTACTCCGGCAACCGACATCATGCAGGAATTGACTATCCGTAAAGAATTGGGAGTTAAAGTAATACAAGCAGAAGACGAGATTGCCGGTATTTGTATGGCTATCGGCGCTTCTTTTGCCGGAAATTTGGCGGCTACAAGCACTTCCGGTCCCGGTTTGGCTTTGAAAAGTGAAGCTCTCGGATTAGCGGTAATGGCCGAAATTCCTTTGGTAGTTATTGATGTACAGAGATCCGGCCCTTCTACCGGACTGCCGACCAAAAGTGAACAAACCGACCTGATGCAGGCTTTGTACGGACGAAACGGCGAAAGTCCCGCAGTAGTCATCTCGGCAATTTCACCGACCGACTGTTTCGATGCAGCTTTCTGGGCTTCTAAAATTGCGCTTGAGCATTTGACCCCCGTTATTTTATTGACCGACGGATATATTGCCAACGGTTCTTCGGCATGGCAAATCCCTGAGTTGGAAGAGTATCCGGAAATCAAACCGCCATTCGTGAAACCCGAACAAATAGAAGGTTGGACGCCTTATCAGCGTAATCCCGAAAATGACGTTCGCTATTGGGCTATTCCGGGAACGGAAGGTTTTGCCCATCGCATCGGCGGATTGGAAAAAAACAGCGTGACGAGCGCAATCAGCACAGATCCTGATAACCATCAGGAAATGGTGATTTTGCGCCAAGAAAAATTGGATAAGATTGCCAATTATATTCCCCTTCAGGAAGTTCTGGGAGATGAAGACGCCGATGTTTTGGTTGTAGGCTGGGGAGGTACTTTCGGACATTTGTACGAAGCAGTACAAACCATTCAGAATACAGGCAAAAAAGTGGCATTTGCACATTTTCGTTTCATCAGTCCCTTACCTAAAAATGCGGAAGAAATTTTGAGAAAGTACAAAAAAGTCATTGTCATCGAACAAAATTTAGGACAATTTGCCGGTTATCTGCGTGCAAAAATCGGAGGATTTAATCCGTATCAATTCAACCGCGTAAAAGGACAACCTTTCGTCGTTGCCCGTCTCGTAGAAGAAATCAGCAAAATTATAAATAATGAATTATAAATAATGAATTATGAGTTCCGAAGAAAAAAAATATGTAGCAAAAGATTATAAAAGTTCGCAATTGGTGCGTTGGTGCCCGGGTTGCGGCGATTACGGCGTGTTGAACAATTTACACAAAGCCATGTCGGAATTGGGTGTTGCACCTCACAATATTGCAGTTATTTCCGGCATCGGATGTTCTTCGCGTTTGCCGTATTACATGAACACTTACGGCTTTCATACCATTCACGGGCGAGGAGCAGCCATTGCCACAGGAGTTAAAGTGGCTAATCCGGAACTCTCCGTCTGGCTTTCAACCGGCGACGGAGACTGTCTGGCTATCGGCGGTAATCACTTTATCCATGCTGTAAGGCGTAATGTGGACATCAATATTATTTTGATGAACAACAAGATTTACGGACTTACCAAAGGGCAATATTCTCCGACTTCCGACCGTGGATTTGTTTCCAAGTCCTCGCCGTTCGGAACGGTTGAAGATCCTTTCCGTCCGGCGGAATTGACTCTTGGTGCAAGGGGACAATTTTTTGCCCGCATCATTGATACGGATGTCAAAAATTCTCCGGAAATCATGGTCGCAGCAGCCAAACATAAAGGAACTTCTGTTATAGAAGTAATTCTGAATTGTGTGATATTCAATGACGGCATCAACGAAAAAATCATAGCTCGCGAAACGCGATCTGACAAGACAATTTTCCTCCGTCATGGAGAAAAAATGATTTTCGGAAAAGACAATAATAAAGGAATTATTTTGGATGGATTTGAGCTAAAAGTTGTTACTTTAGGCGAAAACGGTTATACGCTCGATGATGTACTGGTTCATGACGCTACGACGTCCGATCCGACACTTCATCTGAAATTAGCGTTGATGGATGGCCTTAGCCTTCCGGCAGCCTTGGGCATTATCCGCGATGTAACAGCTCCGGTTTACGATTTGGAAATGGAAGCCCAAATAGAGTCGGTAAAAAAGAAAAGGACAGAGCGCACACTGAAGGAATTTTTGATGTCGGGCGATGTTTGGGAAGTAAAATAATTTATTTGCTTTTGACAGAAAGCAGGATAAATGTGCCATTTTACATTTTTTTAGACAAAAAAGCAAGGATATTCCAAAATTATTCATAGCTTTGTAGGTTATAAATCAAGATATTTTTATCTTATAAATGTTTGTGGTATGAATAAGCTTCTCGATTCGGAACGCATTGCGAATGAAAATGTGGCCGAAGAAATAAAAATGCCTGTTGTTTCTGAAGAAACAACAGATGACTCTCTTGTAGTTAATAACGACGAAAACGACCCTACACCGGATATACCGGAGGAATTGCCGATTGAGACGCAGGACGAAGT
>JAITNQ010000198.1 GCA_031290435.1 Candidatus Symbiothrix sp.
GAAATCAAAGCGGAAATTGAGCATTACGAAATCGGAATAAAGCCGCCGCGTCCTGCCGATATCACTGCCGTTTACGTTCCCGACTCTGTGTATTACACTCGAGATCTTGATTGGTCGACCATTGATTGGAGTGACCCGGAATGGTACCTTCACCTGACTGATGACAATTACACAAATGTAGAACACCATGACAACTTTCTTATTGTAACCATTGTTGAAAATGGGCAAACACTTAGCTTGTCAACAACGCTAAATATACCGGCAACAGGAACCGGGCCTTTCCCGGTGGTGATTGGTATAAGCAGCGCTACAGGCAGTTTACCCGCTTCGCTTTTTGCCAATTGCATACAAATTATTTACGATCCCGGTCAAGTGGCTACCGATGGTCAAGCCAATACAGGCGCGTTTTACACGATGTATCCCGACCAACATGGCGGACACTATTGCGCATGGTCATGGGGCGTAAGCCGTTTGATTGATGGTATAGAATTGGTACAGGCACAAATGAATGCCGATTTAGCGCATATCGCTATAACCGGTTGTTCGCGCTATGGTAAATTGTCGGCATTTGCCGGTGCATTTGACGAACGTATTGCGCTTACCATTGCGCAAGAACCGGGCGGCGGCGGGCCTGCTGCTTGGCGTGTTTCCGAATCGTTGGGCAATGTTGAAAAAATAGACAATACGGACTATTCGTGGTTTATGCCGTCGATGCGAGATAATTTCAAAGGCAAAACAGACCGTTTGCCGCACGACCATCACGAATTGGTGGCGATGATAGCGCCCCGTGCATTTTTAATGTTGGGAAATGCGAGTATCTCTAATTTGGCAGACCCGTCAGGATACGTTTCCTGTGTGGCAGCCCGCGAAGTTTGGAAAAAATTCGGTGTTGAAGACCGTATCGGTTGGAATTTGAATGGAGGACACGACCATTGTGCCACTACCGAAGAAAAAATAAGTGCGGCTAAAAGTTTTATTGATAAATTTTTGTATGGCGACAATACTGTGAATACAGGAGAAGTCAGGAAAGACCCTTATCAAGATGAAAATTATCAATTTTGGATCAAAGATTGGGCTGATGTAACAGAACCCGTAGTAGAACCACTGACATTCTATTACGAACCTGAAACAACATATTGCGGAACATTGGGAAGTGATTTTGTAAAAGTGAGTGATTCAGGCGCTTCAGGAGGACAATATGTTACGGCAGCTGCCGGGCTGAGTAGCGCCACGGAAGCGCCCGGCGCAAACGGACAACTGAAAATTACTTTTGACACAGAAAATAGTGGAGATGTTTATGTATTTATTCGCGCCAACTATCCTGACGCCAATTCCAATTCTTTCTGGGCAAAAATAGATGGTGACGATTTTGCGCTGTACGATTATTTGGGCGCTCAGAATCAATGGCAATGGCTTCCCTTGGTTGCCGGAAGGCCCTTACCCAAAGGCACGCACACGCTTACCATTGCTTATGCCGAAGCAGGCGCCAAATTAGACAGAATCCTTATTGCTAACAATTCAAGTTTAGTTCCTTCGTCTGGTTTTGGAGGTACTGAAAACGAGTGCGAACCGCCGCAAAAATACATCAAATTGGATTTTGAAAACGGAAGTATTGCCGACTGGACCATAATAAATCCGGGAGCGGGTATTACGATTACGCAAGAAGACAAATATCAAGGCGATTACGCACTGAAAATGGTAAACGGAACGGGTACGAGCGCTTGGAGCGTTCAAGTGAGTACGCCGGATGTTGAAATACATTCGGGACACATTTATACGATTACTTTCTGGATTCGTGCAGTAGACGGCGGCGGACAAGGTAGAATTTCTACAAGCGGCAGCGGAACATTGGGTGGAACGTATTGGAGTGATTTTACCGTAGGCAGTGATTGGCAACAGATAACTTATAGCAATCTGGTTGCAAGCGGTTCTTCCGTTAGGATAGTATTTGATATTGGTTATGTTGCCAATAAAACCTATTACATAGATGATATTGTTTTCAATGATACAGATATGGAGGATAGAGGAGTCGACATAAAACCAATCAATGCAAGCTGGGCAGGCAAAATATATTCTTCGGAAAAAGGAACCATCAATATCATTGCACCTGAAAATTCTGTTGTACAAGTAACGGATATTTTGGGAAGAACCTTGGGAACACGCAGAATTGCCAATTCCACTTTGCAATTTTCGGTAAGTCCGGCAGGTATTTATATCGTTAGCGTTAAAAGCGGTAACAGTATGCATACGCAAAAGGTAATTGTCAAGTAATTCTTTAAAAGCAGGCGTCTCACACACGCCCTCACTTCGCTCGGCGTAGCGTCTTTCGCTACGCCGGGTTAAAAGCAAGGCTCCAGCCTTGCCATAAAAACGAACGAAAAATGAAGAGTAAGCATAAAATGATGCACAACGCAGTGAAGTCATCATTCACAGGGAGGATGAAAAACCCCACTCTCCCCTCCCCATATGGGGAGGGGTCGGGGGAGAGGTATTATACAGAGAATTAATAAAAATAACGTTTCTCGTTATTAATTCTTTGTCAATAGATTAAAGGAGAAACACAAAACATTGTTACTTAATTTAAAATTTAAATCATGAGAAAAAATCTCTCGCGTTTTGCAGTATTGTTACTGCTGTTGAATTTTGTGCTCATGACCGTTTCAGCACAAATTCCTTACGTCTACAATGTAGAAAACACCGGCGCGAGCTATCCTGCGCCGCCGCTACCTACTTTGGCCGATTGTCCGGTCATTGTACCCTTGCCCGACCCATTTGCTTGGGCCAATGATCCATTGGGAAGCACTCGCTCCACCGCTTTCAGCGACTGGAGTCACCACCGCGCTGAGATTAAAGCGCAGATCGAACATTATGAAATTGGACTCAAACCGGCCGTTGACCTTTCACAAATTTCTGCCAGCTTTTCCGCCGACAGTACCCTCACGGTGATTGTAACGGTAGGAGAGAAAACCCTCACGTTGACCAGTAAAATTACACTCCCTGCCGGTGATGCACCCTTCCCTGTCGTAATCGGAATGAATGGCAACAGTTTGCCTGCTGCTGCTTTTACCATCCGCAATATTGCACGGATGACATTCAGCGCCAATCAGGTAACCACTTATGGCAGTCCGCAAAACACAGACCCATACTATCAACTCTATCCCGACCAGAACATAGATAATTCGGGACAATATGTAGCTTGGTCTTGGGGCGTTAGCCGTTTAATTGATGGTTTGTATCTTACACAAGCTACCAATAAAATAGATGTAGCGCATATTGCCGTAACCGGTTGTTCTTATGCAGGAAAAATGGCGCTCTTTGCCGGAGCGTTTGACGAACGTGTCGCCCTTACCATTCCCCAGGAATCGGGTGGCGGCGGCGTAGCCAGTTGGCGCTTCTCGTACACACAATCGGGTGTGGAAGGTTTGTCACAAACCGACCATAATTGGTTTAGAGAAAGTATGTTCTCTGACTTTGGGGGAGACAATGTTTCGAAATTGCCGGACGATCACCACATGTTATGCGCCATGGTGGCGCCCCGTGCACTGTACGTTACGGGTAACACAGATTATCTATGGCTGTCCAATCCCTCTTGCTATGTTTCCAGCAGGGCTGTTCAGCAGATATACAACACGCTGGGTATCGGCGACAGGTTTGGTTTTTGCGTGAATGGAGGACATGGACACTGTGCGTTTCCGGCCAGTCAGGATGCAGAACTTGCTTACTTTTTGGATAAATATATGCTGGGTAATACCGGTTTGAGCCAGACCATCGAAACCCGCCCGGATGCCTACATTGATGTTGACTACGAAAGATGGACGCATTGGTGGGGAAGCGGCGACCCGGTTCTTCCGCCTGAAATTGTGCGGACTATCGAAGGTATTTGGTTGGAAGCCGAATGTGGAACGGTAGGCTCCGGCTGGACTTTCAAAACGGACGAAACAGCCTCAAAAGGACAATACATCGTATATGAGGACCCAAATTTCCTTCCGAGCAATCCAAATGCAGCTGATGCCATTACTGAAAAAGAAAGAGCAGTCTATACTTTCACCGTGGATGAAGCCGGAAACTATAAGGTATTCGGACGGTTGAATTGTCCGACCGCCGATGACGATTCGTTCTATACAAGACTTGACAGTAGAAACTACGAAACGGTTAACAACATCGCTACTTCCGGTTGGCAATGGGTACAGTTGAGCGCTGCTGCACTGACAGCAGGAGAGCACTCGTTTACGATAGCCTATCGTGAAAATGGAGCCATGCTGGATAAATTGGTTGTCACTGATTCAGAACTGCCGCCCAGTGGCAGTAGCATAGGAGGAGATGCTATCAACTGTATTCCGCCCCCGCTTGTTTATGACAGGGAAAATACCGGCGCAGACTGTACGATTCCCGCTTTACCCGCTCCCGCCGATTTGCCTTCGGTGGTTCGGTTACCCAATCCATTTGAGTTTGAATTTTCAAACGGACAGCGGGTAGTCAACACCATAGCCGACTGGGAATGTCGCCGCAACGAAATCAAAGCGGAAATTGAGCAGTACGAAATCGGCGTCAAACCGCCGCGTCCTGCCGACATCACTGCCGCTTATGCCGAAAGCGTACTTACGATAACGGTGGTTGAAAACGGACAAACACTGACTTTGACGCCAAGAGTAACCATACCTGCCACAGGAACCGGACCTTTCCCTGTGGTGATTGGTATCAGTAGCGGCACGGGAAGTTTACCTACTACGCTTTTTGCCAATTGTATACAAGTTAATTACAACCCCGGTCAAGTGGCTTCAGACGGTCAAGCGCGTACAGGTGCGTTTTACACGATGTATCCTGATCATCCCGGTGGACACTATGCTGCATGGTCTTGGGGTGTGAGCCGTATCATTGATGGTTTGGAATTGCGACAGGCGGACTTGAATGTTGATTTAGCGCATATTGGCATAACCGGTTGTTCCCGTTATGGGAAATTGGCATTGTTTGGCGGCGCGTTTGACGAACGCATTGCGCTTACCATTGCACAGGAACCGGGCGGCGGCGGCGCTGCTGCATGGCGTGTTTCGGAATCGCTGGGCAATGTCGAAAAAATAGACAACACGGATGAATCGTGGTTTATGCCTTCCATGAGGACTAATTTCGCAGGGAAAGTAGACCGCTTGTTGCACGACCATCACGAATTGATTGCGATGATTGCGCCCCGTGCCGTTTTGATTCTGGGAAATGACGGTATAGAGTGGCTGGCAGACCCATCGGGATACGTTTCCGCTATGGCCGCCCGCGAAGTATGGAAAAGATTTGGTGCAGAAGACCGTATAGGATTTGACTTTAGCGGTGGACATAACCATTGTAGTGCGCCTGCAAGCCAAATAGACGCTTCCGAGAAATTTATCCAACGCTTTTTGTATGGCGACAACACGGTGGACACAGAAATTTTAACATCGTCCTATCAAAATGTAAATTATCAATTCTGGATTAGTGATTGGGCGAACGTAACAGGAGCCAATGTAGCGCTGCAACAACTTTGGCGCGAAGCAGAATCGGAAACTTGTGCTGCTGTGGATGCTGAATTAACAGTTTTGGCAGATGAAAACGCTTCAGACGGAAAATATGTTACAAATCAAAGCGCCGAATCAGCTATATACTATACAAGCACTTCTTTTATAGTAAGTGAATTAGATGGTTTTGATGTGTATTTTCGTGTAAATTCGAGCGAAGCAAGCGCTGCTTTTACCTTACAAATAGACGGCAATGAACCTGTTGCTTGTGATATTCCAAATACAAACAATGCTTGGCGGTGGGTTAAAGTTTTAAGCCCCGATCTTTTTGTCGGCGCTCATGCAATAAAAGTCGGCGTAAAAACAGGTGCAAAATTAGACAGAATTTATATTACCAATGATGCTGCTCTAATTCCTACGGCTTTAGGAGATTTGGAAACAAATTGCGATCCGCCCATAAAATATACTATTTTTGATTTTGAAAACGGGCATATTAATGATTGGACAAAACAAAATGGCGCAGCAGGCATTACCGTTACGCAAGAAGACAAACATGGCGGCGAATATGCGCTAAAATTGGCCAATGGTTCAGGTACAAACGCGTGGAGTATTCAGCCATTTACCCCTGCTGTTGATATTGTTCCCGATCATATTTATACGGTTAGTTTTTGGGCACGTGCAGTTGGTGGAGAAGGCAAAGGTCGTATTTCTACAACCGACGCAGGTAAGTTGGGTGAGCAATATTGGCCGGATAAAATTATTACAGACACATGGGAGCAATATTTTTACACCAATCTTGTAGCCAAAGGCACTTCCGTCCGTTTGGCTTTGGATTTTGGCTATATTGCCAATAAAACCTATTACATTGATGACATTGTGTTTGACGATACTAATGTTCGGGAAACCGACATTATTCAATTACCGGGGGCAACAGGAGCATGGACAGGCAAAATATATTCTTCGGAAAAAGGAAGCATCAATATCATTGCGCCTGAAAATTCCGTTGTACAAGTAACGGATGTTTTGGGAAGAACCTTGGGTGCACGCAAAATTGCCAATTCCACTTTGCAATTTTCGGTAAGTTCCGCAGGTATTTATATCGTTAGCGTTAAAAGCGGTAACAGTATGCATACGCAAAAGGTAATTGTCAAGTAATATTTAAAGCAGATGTCTCACTTCATTCGTCATGGCTTGCCCTGAGCGAAGTCGAATGGGTCGAGCGAAGCGAGACATCTCATAAATACTATAAGTAACCATTTTTTAATCTTTTAAAGTAGAAGTAAAAATAAACAAGATATGCCGATTATGCAAGCAACAAAATTCTATTCATTTTGGGTAGCGGTACTACTGACAATGATTTATTCCTGTAGCGAAAAAACGCAAACAGCCGATTTTTATTATCTTGAATACCAAGGGCAGGATGCTGTTTTTGAACAAGTGATCGATAGCGCCCATCAATATTTTAATCCCATATTGAGCGGTTTTTATTCCGACCCCAGTATTTGCAGGGTAGGGAACGATTATTATTTGGTAACATCGACCTTTTCGTATTATCCGGGGATACCGCTGTTTCACAGCACGGATTTGGTCAATTGGACGCAAATTGGCAATGTGCTTGACAGGCGTTCTCAATTGGCAATAAAAGAGGGCGTTCGCCTGAGTGGGGGAGTGTATGCGCCTACCATTCGTTACAATCCGCACAACGAAACGTTTTATATGATCAACACGCTGGTGGATGTACTTGGAAATTTTGTGGTGAAAACCAAAAACCCGATGGAAAACAATTGGAGCGACCCGATTGGACTGCATATCAACGGCATCGACCCTGATATTTTCTTTGATGATGATGGAAAAGGTTATATAGTGCACAACGATGAGCCGCCCGGACAGCCCGAATGGAACGGACACCGTGCCATCTGGTTGCGCGAATTTGATGTGGAACACGATTCGATTGTGGGCAAAAAAATCTGTATTGTAGATGGCGGTGTGGACAAAAAACAACAGCCGGTTTGGATTGAAGCGCCGCATTTGTACAAAATGAACGGCTATTACTACCTGATGTGTGCCGAAGGCGGTACCAGCGACCAACATTCGGAAGTTATTTTCCGGGCCGACCATGTGAAAGGGCCTTACATCCCATGGGAAAACAATCCGATTTTGACACAACGCGATTTGCCTGCCGACCGCGCAAATCCGATAACTTGTGCCGGACATGCCGATTTGGTGCAAACTCCCGAAGGCGACTGGTGGGCGGTTTTTCTTGCTTGTCGTCCCTACGAAGGTAATGTTTTCAATACCGGACGCGAAACGTTTCTGTTGCCCGTGAAGTGGGTGGATGGTTTCCCCGTCATTTTGGACGAGGGCAAAGAAATCCCTTACATGGTAGATAAGCCTCATTTGCAGCCGAATGAAAAATCACTAAAAGGAAATTATACTTATCGCGAAGAATTTAACGGCGGGAAACTGCCCGATAACTGGCTGTTTCTGCGCACACCACCCGAACAAGCATGGTGGAAATTACAAGACGGAAAACTCCGACTCCATTCTACTGAACACACAATTTATGAAGTGGCAAATCCGGCTTTTGTGGGTATTCGCCAAGCGCATTTAACATTTACAGCGCAAACCGAAATTCAATTTAATCCTGAGAAAGAAGGCGATATTGCCGGAATGGTTTGTTACCAAAAAGAAAATCACAACTTTGTTTTTGGAAAAACGATCGAAGACAATACCGTCAAACTTGTGCTGAATCGCGCTGAAACTACGGTTGCCCGCATTGCTGCAATAGAAATTTCCCCGGAATTAAGTAAAAAAATATTCGCCTTAAAAATAAACGGCGACAAATCGCAATATTCGTTTTCGTATTCTTTTGATAAAGGTAAAACTTGGCACATTTTGGCAGAACACGTTGAGGCTAAAAATCTCAGCACTGAAGTGGCGGGCGGCTTTACCGGAACGGTTATCGGACTTTATACCTATAAAAATCCTTTTGCCGACAAAACGGCTCTAAAGACTTTTGAAAAAGGGGCTTTTGAAACCGGACAATATCGGAATCTGTTTGCGGAAGCCGGTTATCCGCAGGCAGAAATCGATCAGAAACTGCACAAATTGTTCGAAGATGTATTTTCCGGCGAAAACAAAGTATATTTTGAAGTGGAAGATTCGCTGGCCTATATTTCCGACCTGAAAAACAACGATGTACGCACAGAGGGTATGAGTTATGGAATGATGATTGCCGTACAATTCGACCGCAAAGCTATTTTCGACAAGCTGTGGCGTTGGAGTGTAAAATACATGCAACACAAGGGGGGCGACCTCAAAGGCTATTTTGCTTGGCATTGCCGTAAAAACGGTGAACGAATCGACCAAGGCCCTGCTTCCGATGGCGAACTGTATTACATAACTTCTCTGCTTTTTGCCTCCAATCGTTGGGGAAACAGCGGCGAAATCAATTATCTGAAAGAAGCGCAAAATATACTCAATTGCGCTTTTGGCAAAGATGGGAAAGGTGGCATAGTCAATTTTATTGACACTACGCACAAATTAATCACGTTTGTTCCGGACGGAGCAGGCAGCGCTTGGACGGATCCTTCGTACCACGTGCCTGCATTTTACGAGGTATGGGCAAAGTGGGCCGACGATGGCAGAGCTGACTTCTGGCTTGCCTGTGCCGGCAGTGCGCGCGCCTATCTCCATCAATCTGTTGATGCAAAAACCGCGCTCAACGCCGACCAAAACAATTATGACGGCTCAATTATGGAACGCAGTTTTTATGGACGCACTTTCCGAAACGATGCTTTCCGCTTCGATTCATGGCGTGTGCCATTGAATATTGCACTTGATTATTCGTGGAGTTGCAAAGATAAAGAATGGCAACAGTGGTATGGAAAAACGTTTCAGAATTTTTTGTATCTGCAAGGCATGAAAACGTATCTTGACCAATACAAAACCGATGGCAGCAAGCCTGATTGGATTTTGCAGGCCGGCGGAAAAACAGCTTTGCGACATGCGATTGGCTTACAAGCAACAGCCGCAGCTGTCTCTTTGGTTTGCGACCATCCTAAAAGTTACGAATTTATCGACCAACTTTGGAATTTGGAAAACAAACCTTTTCCGGACGGTTATTTCGATGCTTATTATGATGGATTGTTGCAACTGTTTGCGTTTATGCATTTGAGCGGAAATTATAGGATAATTGAATAATGAATAATGGATAATGAATAATAATATCATGAAACAGACATGTTTAATAAACACAAAAGAGCATGAAAATCCCGCTCTCCCCTCCCCATGTGGGGAGGGGCCGGGGGTGAGGCGCTTACATATGAAAAGACGAATCCTGTTTATTAGCGCATTATTATTGTGTTTTTCCGCTTTTGGCCAAGTACGCTTGCCCCGCCTGATCAGCGACGGTATGCTGCTGCAACGGGAAACACCTTTGAAAATCTGGGGCTGGGCGGCTCCGAACGAAGCCATCACGTTGAATTTCAACAAAGCGGATTACAAAATATCGGCCGATG
>JAITNQ010000010.1 GCA_031290435.1 Candidatus Symbiothrix sp.
CCGCCGTTGCTTATATTCGTCACAATATTGGACGATGGTCCGCCGAACATGGGGTTTTCACCGCTTTTTTCGCTCCTGCATTGCATAATAAAATCATAATAGCCCTCCGGAATCTGCCCCAATTCCACTTTTATTTCATCACCATCCCGCAGATAAGTCCGTCTGCGTTCTTCATCTTGGTTTCCACTCTGATTTGAATTTGCTTCATCATCGAACAGATAAACGTCTCCCTTGACGTACTGTCCATTGAATAAGACGTCGTCTGCAACTATCCACTCTGTGAGTTTCCCGGTTAACAGGGAATCATTGCGGAAAATGTTGAACAAATAATAATTCTTTTCCGGAGAGTCTTGTATATGAGCGTACAGGATATAATTTTTGTAACGAAAAAGATTAACCGGTTCGAAAGACAAAGAATCAATTTGCGGGGAGGGTAGGGCAGTCGTAATCGCTTCGTATTTGTCAAGGACGCCATCCTTGTCAAAATCGACTTCTACCGTCAGCATATAATCTATTCCGGCACGAACGCTGAATTTGGACTCGGAACAATAGCGCCCTTTGATGCTGTCGTCTTCCAAAAATCGGTAAAACAAATTGTCGGAAGTTCTCACCACTACATTTGCTTCCGAAACGCCTTGGTTCGGCACATCATCGAAATAAGGCGACGAACGGCTGATTTTTACTTCCTGTTTCTTGTAATCATCAGTGAGTATTCCATATATAACTATTACCGGTGGCGAATCATTGGTCTCTAATGTGATGGGTTCCATGCAACTGTTGGCCAACAGCATTCCGATTATAAAGAGTAGCGTTATGTTTAGTATTCTCTTCATGGCTTAAAATTTGAAATTATAGGTTATCGACGGGACGATTCCGAACAAATACATTTTTTCCGCATAAGGAATCCCTGTATCATCATCTTGCTGGTAAATGATTGCCCACGGATTTTTGCGGTTATACACATTGTAAAACGATAAATTCCATTCACCTTTCCACTTCTTTTTTGAATTGGGAATATAATTCAGCGATAAATCCAAACGGTCGTAATTAGGACGACGATATTCGTTCCTGCCTGAGTAAATGGGAAAATATTCCCCGTCTACTTCAAAACGGCCTACAGGATAGGTCGTGGGTGTACCCGTAGCGAATACCCATATCGCTGAAGCATTGATTTTCTTGGAAAAACTGTACGTTGCCACGACATTTACCGCATGTGTCTTGTCGAAGGGGGCTAAATACGTTTTCCCGTTGTTGACTTCGGGGATGTTACGTTCCGAGCGGGAGAGCGTATAATTGACAAATCCGGTCAACCGGCCGGTATTTTTTCTCAGCATCATTTCAATACCATACGCTTTTCCGGTTCCGGTTCTTACTTCATTTTCCAACTGCTGATTCATCAACAGGTTGGCATGTTCCCTGAAGTCTATCACGTTTTCCAGACGTTTGTAATACAATTCTACCGATGATTCATAGTCGTTTTCGGCGAAATTTTTAAAATAACCGGTAGAAAATAAATGCACTTGCTGGGGTTTAATATTGGAACTTGCCGAAAACCATATATCTAAAGGAGAACCTGCCGAGGAATTATTGGCCAATTGCATGTATTGGGAGTTGTGAGAATAATTGGCTTTTACAGAGGAACTTTCAGTTAGTTTCCAGACGAAACCCAAACCCGGTTTCAAGGCCGTATAGGTATGTTCATTGTTTCCTTTGTTGCTGAAACTCGAAAAGCGCAGGCCGTATTTAACTGCAAATCTGTCGGAAAATTTTTGTTCATTCGACAAATAAACACCCGTTTCAAAGGCATCATTTTCCGGAATATTGTAATCGTTCAGATTCAGGCCTTTCATACTTATTTCTCCGGGAGTAAATTGGTGAAATATGCCTGTGAGGCCATATGATAAATTCCATAAATCATTGATATCCTGCTGAAAATCGGCCCGGAAATTCCAGTCCCCGATACCGGATTTCCAACTGACATCCATGTCATTCAGATCCGAGGCCAATGCATAATGATAATCGGTGAAATGTATGCTGAACTTGCCGAATAAATAATCGCTGAAAGACCGGCTCCATGTAAGCGAGGCAGCCGTGTTTCCATAATCGAAACTGCCCAGCGAAACGGCCATTTTGTCTAAACCATTGTAAATATTTAATTCAAGTTTGTCTTTTGTTGAAAAACGATAAGTCATTTTTCCGTTCAAATCATAAAAGTACAAACGAGCGTCGTGAAGGTCTTCATTTGAAGAGAGGAATAAAAAAAGGTCGGCATAAGTACGGCGTGCGGCGGCTACCCACGAAACTTTTTCCCCCAGAGGGCCTTCTGCCATTAAACGGCTGGAAATAAGTCCTATTCCGCCTGTTCCGTTGAATTTCTTCGGCATGATATCCCTTGTTTTTACTTCGAGCAGGGAAGACAATCGTCCGCCTTGCCGGGAAGGGAAGTGCCCTTTAAAAAGTTCGATTCCGCTGATGATGTCGTTGTTGAAAGCCGAAAAAAAACCCATCTGGTGCGAAGGGTTATAAACTACCGTATTGTCCAAAACAATCAAGTTCTGATCGGGCGAACCGCCGCGGACACTGAACCCGTTGCTGCTTTCCGACACCGATTGTACGCCCGGCAATAACTGAAGGGTTTTGAGAATATCCACCTCTCCCATGATGGCCGGTAAAAGGCGGATTTCTTCTATACTCAACCTTTCTGTTCCCATTGTAAGATTGGAGACGTTATTGTCTTTTCGCAAAGCGCTTATTGTTACCTCTTTTAGCAAATTACCGGGGAGCAGAACGATATTTTGAACGGATTCGGAATCACGGCCGATTTTTAAGTCTTTATTTTCGTAACCTACGTAAGTAAAGCGCAAAGTAAAATTGCCCTCAGGCAGGGATAATCGATAGGTTCCGTTTATATCGGAAATAGCTTTCTCCTTCGTTTCAACAATCAGAATACTTGCACCTATCAAAGGTTCTCCCGAATCCGAATCGGTAATATTTCCCCGGATAGTGCGCATTTGTGCAAAAGAAACCTGTGTAACAAACAGCAAAAAAAAACTTAGAATCAACCTCATACAGATATTATGCCTTAAAATGAGGCGTAAAGATACGAAAAAAATAACTGACATTTGCATGCCCGTCATCATCAAATGATGTGAAGCCTTTCTGTATGCCGTGTTCAATTGTTGTCCTAAATTTTATTTATTTTTCAACAGAAACGAGTCAATCGCTTCCTTCAAATCACTTTTAGACATGGATCCTTCCGACATCTGAGGTTCCTCACCCATCGGTATAAAGACTAAAGACGGAATACTTTGGATACCGAAAGCAGCGGCTAATTCCTCTTCTTCATCCGTATCTATCTTGTAAATGTAAATTTTGTCCTTGTATTCTTCCGCCAATTCTTCCAAAATGGGCGCTATGGCTTTACAAGGACCGCACCAATCTGCATAGAAGTCTATTAAAGCAGGTTTGTCACCTAAATATTGCCACTCGTCCGGATGCGTTTCATAATCGGCTACTTTTGCTAAAAAGTCTGATTTTGACAAATGTACCGGTTTCTTTGTTGCTGATTTTTCTGCTGTTGCGTCCTGTTTATTCTGACCGGTTCCATTGCAGGAGGCCATTACTA
>JAITNQ010000011.1 GCA_031290435.1 Candidatus Symbiothrix sp.
CTCCAAGCGCAGCATATTTCCGGGAAAATTGTCAATACGAACCGGATTCCGATTGCGTTTGCGAATATCATGCTTTTGCACCCTTCCGATTCCGCCTTAATGGATGGAACAACCAGTTCGGAAACGGGAACTTTCGTGATAGAAAATATACCTGAAGGTCGGAAAATAGTAAAAATCTCCTGTTTGGGTTATTTGACGCGCTTCTTTGACACCGAAATCAACCGGCAGCAAATAGACTGGGGCGAAATTACATTGCCGGACGATACTACGCAATTGAGTGAAGTGGTTATTACGGCGTCCGCACCGCTATTTTCGCGGAATAGTTCCGGTCTGACAACCCATGTAAGCGGCACCTTATTGTCGTCGGCAGGGACGGCAATTGATGTAATCAAGCAAATTCCGGGTGTTTTGATAAAAGAAAATGAGATTGCGGTTTTTGGCAAAGGCGCTCCGGTGGTCTATATCAACAACCGTAAAGTGTATGATAAAAGCGAATTGCAAAGGATTCAATCTTCCGATATCGCTACCATCGAACTGCTTACCAACCCCGGCGCGAAATACGAGGCTGAGGTGAAAGCGGTGTTGATTATCAACGTCAAACAAAATAAGGAAAACGGATGGGCGGTTCAAGTAGCCAATCGTTTGCAGAAAAGAAAATATTTCGGCGATGAAGGCAGTGCAGGCCTCAGTTATACGCAGGATAATTTTTCATTTTTTATGACTTGTAACCAATCGGTTGACAAAGATAGTTGGGACACAAAGATTGATTACCTCATTTACGCAGATACCGTCTGGAAAGAATTGATAGAACTGCCCCAGACGCACAAAAATCAAAACACGCATTTTACAGCAGGAATAGACTGGTCTATCGGTTCGAAACATGCACTCGGATGGCAATACCAAGGCCATACCGGTAGTGAGCGAATCAATTCGGAAGGATTGTATACGGTATGGGCCAATACGGAAAGTTATGATAAAGTAAGTACAGATAACACTTCGAAAGAACGCCCCGACCAACATTTGCTAAATATGTTTTACAAAGGAAATTACAGCGAAACATTCAGTCTGCAATTGAATATGGACTACTTGAACAATCGCAATAAAATGAATCAATTTACCAAGGAAATATCTACCGTTGAAGACCGGGATGTAAATATGAAAAGTCAATCCGATTTTCAGCTGTATGCCGGAAAACTTATCATGGATTACCGTTTGGGGGAAAACAGCAATATAACATTCGGCGGGGAATACAATCAAATAAAAGGCGCCGGATTTTTACTGAACCCTGAAAACTATGTAGAAAGCAGTCACTATTGGAATGAAGAAGAAAAAGCGGCGGGATTTATCACTTACCATACACAATTGGGTAAGTTACAAATCCGGTTGGGAGGCCGTTATGAATATGCGCATATGGACGCAGCGGAAGAAGACGAGGAAGAGAAAACAGACCGGACTCATCAAGGATTTTATCCGGATGTATCTTTTTATCAAACAGTTGGAAACACGCAAATGGGATTGGATTTTTCCAAAAAAATCAGACGCCCTTCTTTTGCTTTACTCAATAGCGGCAATTTCTATGCAAATCGCTTCCTGACAGAAAAAGGGAATCCTTTTCTCCAACAGGAAGATATTTACCAAATAGATTATCAGTTGCAATATAAAATAGCGGATTTGAGAATAGGATATGTTTACATCAAGCATCCGATCGCTTTTTCCATTGAAAGCATAGAAGACCATCCTACCCAAACCATTATGCAATATATAAATTTCCCAAAATACCAAGGATTAAATGTCCTTCTTAGCAATAATTTTACGTATAAAATTTGGCAAACCCGCATTGATATGGGTTTGACAAAGCCTTTTTTTACGGTCAATTACCTGAATGAAAAATCAAAACGCAATCGGGCTTCATTTTCATTCGATTTTTCCAATGATATTGCTTTACCCAAGGAGACTGTTTTTTCCCTTAATTTCAATTACGCTGGGAAATGGAATTATTATGCCGTTGCAGGCAGTGAATATAAAATTATAGAGGCCGGTATCCGGAAATATTTTTTCGACAAAAAATTGTTGGTCAACCTGCAATTTAGCGACCTGTTCGGTTGGACAAACAGGCAAACCACCACAGTAGAAATCAATACAATCTCCTATAAAAAAATAAACAAAAACGAATCCCGTTCTGTGATACTCACGTTGAGTTACCGGTTCAATGATTACAAAAAGAAATACAGGGGCGAAAATGCCGCCGGAGATGATATAAACAGGTTGTGAGTACTTCTCAGATTATTTCTCAGATTATTTCTCATCATGTCAAGGGGCTTTTTTTACAGCTTGTACAAAAGGCTATCCAAAATAATCGGAATATCTTCCGCCTTTACACCGGCGTTCAGTAAATCAGGAATATCAGCCGAAAAAGATTCGGTAAATTTCTCTATTGAGTCCCCTTGTTCATCCATGGCCGATTTGTATAAATTGAGTGCATTCCGGTTGTTTCCCAGCGCCAGTTCTGTGTGGCCGGCATTGAGGTAATCGATTGTATTCGGACTGTTTTCCAAAATCTTGCCATAGTAATCTTTTGCTTCCTTGTATTTTCCGGTCAGAAAAGAACACCAAGCGATCGGACGCCAAGCTTTTTCTTTGTTCTTAGACAGATATTCTACCTTGAAGTAACATTTCAGCGCTTCGGAATAATCCTTCAGTTCCAAATGACAATGCCCGATATTGAGTTGGTTGCTCAGGTTATCCGGATTTAGCTGTTCGGCTTTCCGGTAATATTCTAAGGCGTCTTGGGGCTGTTTCAGCACCCGGTAACAATGGGCTATCTTTTTGATTGTCCATGAATTGTTGGCATTGAACAGTTCCGCTTTCCGGTAGTATTCCAAGGCTTCCCCCAATTTCCCCTGCATCTGAAGGCAATAACCTTTCTTTTCTAAGAGGACTGCATCATTGGGCTGAACCAGCAACAAATCGTCGAAAATACCGGCAGCCTCCTTGAAATAATTGCGGTTTAAATAATATTCTCCGATAATCATGCGATTTTCCGGATCGGACATAAATTGAGCGATAGCCGGAATCAAATGAAAATCAGGTTTCATGCTGAAGATATCCTCAAAACCGGCACGTTTCGGATATAATTTGTAGAAACGGTATAAGTCCTGAATGTACTGACGGGCAACCGGATGTATTTTATTTTTATTATCCGGAAGTTCCTCTTTTATCATTTCCCGGACGGCTTCGGATTCGGTCGAAAACTGACTGCCAATCATATTCCGATACATTTCCGGCATATGTGAAATACTGTAATAAAAAGAAAATTTGTCGGAGTTGCACAGCATCGACGACTCCATCAGGATTTTAACAAACGCGCCTACTTCCGCTTTTCCTATATTTTCACTACGAATAGTGAAAGGGACAAACCAGTTGCTTATTTCGTTGAAAAAAGCATAATTTTTCAGGTGGAGAAAAGAAGAATGCATGACATCCGCGCCTTCCATTTGTAATTCGGAGAACTCCTGTAATCTGTCGGTAAGACCGGCATCTTCAATTAGTTGTTGCCAATCCGGATTTTTGTCTTCGAAACCGGAATCGCTCATCAAATCATCTAATTTAATTTTTGACCCGATTTTCGGACTGACTTTTAACATTTCCGGCAGGATTTCTTCTTGAATGATGCGTGTAATCTTCTCTGTTTCCCTGCTAAGAATAAATTGAAGAATAATATTCCTTATATCATTGATAAACTGCCGGTCTTCCGTCAACAGCGCCAAGCGATTGTGAATATTCGGATAAAGAAAAAGCCTTTTGTCGTAGCGACGGATAAAAAGCAAGATACCTGTCAGTGCGCGTTGACGAATTTCTTCGTTTTTATTGGTTGCGGCATCCAGCAACAAGACCGCCTTTTTTTCGTCGAAAGTTTCTTCGAGACTGAGGGTAGCGGCCGAAATAATCAGGCTAAGCAAAGTATTCGGATGCAAGCGGCTATTTAACACGTTCAGCCATATTTCTTTTTCGGATGAATTCCACGCATCGCTCAGCCAGATTTTACGGAATATTTTAGCTTCTGTTTTTTCTTTTTCTTGTTCTAAATTACGGAGTTTATTGTCTTTTTCCGCTCCTTCTTCCAACAAATCGACCAAAGTAATTTTACTTACAGTATCATCCATTATTTCAACTAAGCAACCGGACGATTCGGGCAATTGCATTTCGCGCGTTCTCCGGTTGTCATAGAAGCATGCCGGGGAGTGTATGGTTTTGAGTTGCAACATTGTTTGGTCTGCTACGGCGTAAACCGACCGGAGCAAATCGTTGTATACCTTTTCTTGCTGTGGGTCTTTCACGCCATCGGCCAAATACCGGAGCATCCGCTGATAATTGTCCGACAAATCCGTAAGTTGCTCGCTCAACCGCCAGTTTTGTATGTTTGACAGTAGAAAAGCCAACAAGTCAAAAGCTTTTTTCAACCTTTTATTTTCTAAAGCCTCCCTGATACTCAAGAAGTTGCCTTGAAGTTCTTGTTTTTCCATGCGAAAAAATAAATGTGTTAATGTGACAATGAACCCCCCAGCCCCTTGAAGGGGGAGTAGGAGGTGTGCTGATTTTCATATGCTTGGGCGCAACTTTTGTATGCGGGTTTCATGATAAAACAATTTTTTTGAAACAAGTACGACACAATGGCTGATATTCTTCCTTTTCGCCTAAGAATACCAATTTTTCGTTGCTTACCAAGCGGTGAGAGTAGCCTGCCAATTTTCCACATTCCACACAAACGGCATGCACTTTGGTTACATCGTCAGCGATGGCGCAAAGCGCAGGCATCGGGCCGAACGGGTTTCCTTTGAAATCCATATCCAATCCGGCCACGATAACGCGAACGCCTTGGTTGGCCAATTGGTTGCATATCATTATAATTCCCTCGTCGAAGAATTGCGCTTCATCAATACCAATCACATCAATTCCTCCCGAAAAAAGGAGTATGTTTCCGGAGTGTTCCACCGGTGTACACGGAATAGCATTCTGGTCATGCGATACAATGTTTTCTTCTGAAAATCGGACATCCATGGCCGGTTTGAAAATTTCCACGCTTTGTTTGGCAAACTGAGCGCGTTTCATCCTACGGATGAGTTCTTCCGTTTTACCGGAAAACATCGACCCACAGATGACTTCCAAAGAGCCGGTTTTGTTGGCGTCAAAGAAATGATTTTCAGAAAAGCGCATCACTTTTTCCGGAGTCCTTCCATTACTTTTGCTTCAATTTCATCAGCCAATTCCGGATTGTCGCGGAGGCAATCCTTGGCGGCTTCCCGGCCTTGTGCGAGTTTCGTTTCGTTGTAGCTATACCAACTTCCGCTTTTCTTGACAACGCCCAATTCTGATCCCAAATCGACCAATTCGCCGGTTTTGGAGATACCTTCGCCGAACATGATGTCGAATTCCGCTTTCCGGAAAGGAGGGGCGACTTTGTTTTTCACGACTTTTACCCGGGTTTGGTTTCCTTTTACGTCTTCACCTTCTTTAAGCTGTGATATCCGGCGGATGTCCAAACGGACGGAAGCGTAGAATTTCAAGGCATTACCTCCGGTTGTCGTTTCCGGGTTTCCGAACATTATCCCGATTTTCTCGCGCAACTGGTTGATAAAAATACAGGTAGTGTTGGTCTTGCTGATAGCTGCGGTTAGTTTTCGCAAGGCCTGCGACATCAGACGGGCTTGCAGTCCCATTTTGGATTCACCCATTTCACCTTCCAATTCTGCTTTGGGCGTCAGGGCGGCAACCGAGTCTATCACGATAATGTCTATCGCGGAAGAACGGATCAATTGTTCGGTTATTTCCAATGCCTGCTCTCCTGAATCCGGTTGCGAAATCCAAAGATTTTCGACGTCCACGCCCAATTTCTCGGCATAAAACCGGTCGAAAGCGTGTTCTGCATCAATAAAAGCGGCGATACCACCGGCTTTTTGCGCTTCTGCGATAGCATGAATAGCCAGCGTGGTCTTTCCCGACGATTCCGGGCCATAGATTTCGATGACTCTCCCGCGTGGATAGCCACCCACACCTAAGGCTGCATTCAAGCCTACGGAGCCGGTCGGGATAACGGCTATTTCTTCTATGGCATTGTCACCCATTTTCATAATGGAACCTTTGCCGTAACTCTTCTCAATTTTGTCCATTGCTGCATGAAGCGCTTTCAGCTTCTCGGCATTTGGATTTGTCGTTGTTTGCTCTTTCATTTCGGATTTTTTTTCTTTTTTGTCCAT
>JAITNQ010000055.1 GCA_031290435.1 Candidatus Symbiothrix sp.
TGAAATCTGCCAAAATACACAAAGCTTTGATAGAAGCCGACATCTGGTTTAATGTTCCGGTATTGAAAAATCATGGCGGTGCAAAAATGTCGATTGCAATGAAAAATTATATGGGAATTGTTTGGGACAGAGGATTTTTTCATTCAAATGATTTGCAACAATGTATAGCCGATTCTTGTACGTGGACAAAAAAACCCACATTAAACATCATCGACGCTTACCGTTGCATGCGCAAAAACGGGCCGCAAGGACGTTCGCTTTCCGACACAAGTACACTGAAAGCATTGATTATTTCTACCGATATCGTTGCCGCCGATACGGCAGCCATCGGATTATTCAACCAAGTGGAAAAAATGGATATCAATCAGGTTGGACATATTGCTAACGGAGAAAAATTGAAGTTAGGCACACAAAATATCAATAATCTGAATGTCAAAAGGATAAAATTGTAACTTGCACCCAGAGCATGAACATGTTGCGGGTTCCATACGACCTTTAAAAAACAAATTATGCAGGTATGAAATTCAACATATTAAAAACGATCAGGATTGTATTGGCTATATTGGTTTTTATTCCTGTTTTTCTTTTTTTCTGCGATTTTGCAGATATTTTACCCCGTTCTTTTTTCAATTTGGAACGCATACAGTTAGTTCCGGCTTTGTTGTCCGGTAGTTTATTGATTGTTTTCGCTCTGTTTTTATCCACGCTGATTTTCGGACGAATTTATTGTTCGGTGATTTGTCCATTGGGCATTTTACAGGATATAATTGCTTGGTTTACAAGGAGAGGAAAAAAGAAAAATAAAAAAAGGCGCTGGTATAAATATACCAAGTCTTATGCAATTCTGCGTTATTCTCTGTTGGGAATTTGTGTTATATTTCTGATTTTAGGGATTACAACTCCGCTTTTGTATTTAGACCCTTACAGTAATTTCGGACGAATGGGGGTAAACTTGTTTCGTCCGGTTGTGATGGAAGGAAACAATTTAGTCAATTTAATTGCCTTGAAATTCAACAACTACAATTTTTATCATGTAACAATTTATACCATTACGAGTCTTTCTCTGACAATTGCAGCTATTGCCTTGCTGTTGGTAGGTGTTTTGGCGTTTCTCAGGGGACGGTTGTTTTGCAACTCCATCTGTCCGGTAGGTTCTCTGTTGGGCTTGATTTCTAAATTTTCCCTGTTCAGGATAACATTAGACCATTCGAAATGCACGGCTTGCGGATTGTGCGAAAAAGCTTGTAAATCACAATGTATCAGCAGTAAAGGAAAAACGGTTGATAATTCCCGGTGTGTAACATGTTTCAATTGTTTGCATCGTTGCAAAGAAAACGGAATTGCGTATAGGTTTGCCTATAAAAAAGTGAAGGCTTCCTACATTCAATATAATCCGGAAACCGTTTATGCACCTATAAAACAAGAACCGCTTCATCCGTTTTACGGCATGGGACGCCGTTCGTTCCTGTTGACAAGTGCGGCTATGGCAACGACGCTTCCGCTTATTCCCGCATGGGCGAAAAGTGAAGAAGAAATCGATGCAAGCAAACTGACGCCGATTACACCTCCGGGGTCTAAAAACCTGAAGCATTTCAAAAAACATTGTACTGCTTGTCATTTGTGTATTACCCATTGTCCGCAGCAAATCATCAAACCTGCCGGATTTAAATTCGGAATTGAATATGCTCTTAAACCGCATTTAGTGTTTTACGAAATGGCTTTCTGCAATTACGAATGTACGGTTTGCTCGGAGATTTGTCCGAACGGCGCAATAAAAAAGTTGACGATAGAGGAGAAAAAAGTAGAACAGATAGGCATTGCCCAATTAGATATCGACCGTTGTGTTGTCTTTACGGACAATACTTCCTGTGGAGCTTGTTCGGAGCATTGCCCGACTCAGGCGGTCAAGATGGAGCCTTACATGGATGCGCTGACCATACCGCATGTATATCCGGATTTGTGCATCGGTTGCGGCGGTTGCGAATCGATTTGCCCGGTGCGTCCCATCAAGGCAATCAATGTGTTGGCGAACGAAGAACACAAAATGGCTGAAAAGCCGAAAGAGGAAGAAATAAAAGAAGTAGAACAGGAAAATTTAGATTTCGGGTTCTGATACATATTAAGTGACAAAAAAGTATTATATTTGTATTACAATATGCGAAATTATTTTTTATTATTGATGATGAGTTGCATGAATTTATCTGCAGTCGTTTTGGAAAAATTTCCGGTTGACAGCCTGCCGGAAGAATTTTCGTCGTACCAAATTACCGAGCGGCTGAATTACACCGGAAAAGAATTGTACGACTATATCAACGGAGGGGCGGAGTTGTATATTTCCTACGGCTTAGTCAGTATGACCGGTTGCAAATACACCGGAGAAAACCTTCCGCAAATAACAGTAGAGATATACGAAATGACAAGTCCTGCAAACGCTTACGGGGTTTATACACAAAGCCGCGACAAAGAAGAGCAGGATTACGGACAAGGGTCTCAAAGTTTTTCCGATTTTATCCTGTTCTGGAAAGATTGTTATTTCGTCATTGTCAATACGCAGGAAGTTGTTCCTGAAAGCGAAAAAGCGATCAAGTATTTAGCCGGAGTGATTGACAAATCCATTCCCAAAAAGGGAAATATTCCTGCTATTATCAACTGTTTACCAAAAGAGAATTTAGTTCCGGCGGGATTTTTGTATTTTCATCATTATATCTGGTTGAATGCTTATTATTTCATCGCCGACTATAATATTCTCAATATTGATGAGAAAACCGATGCCGTATCGGCGAAATACGGCGAAAGCGATGCTCGCTCTTATCTGCTTCTAATAGAATATCCCGACGAAACGAAAACCGAGAAAGCATACAAGCAACTTCAGGCAAAATATGCGCCGGAATTGAAATCCGACGAGCCTTTTCTTCAATTGGAAGATAAGACTTGGTTTTCCGTATGGAAAAAAGGAAAAAAATTAGGCGCTATATTCAATGGCGTTTCGCGCGAGAAAACGGAACAATTATATAAAACAACAATTATCAACTTTTAATAACAATAATCATGGAAAAGCTTATTACCCGGAGAGATTTATTGAAAAAGACGGCCGTATTGGCAGTAGGAACGACTATCCTGATGAACAAACCCTTAGATTTATGGGCTTGGGGAGCAGGAAAAGGCAAGAAAAGCAAAGTAATTCTGATACGTAATCAGCAATTGTTTGCCGATGGAAAGCAAGCCGACGCGACCATTGCCGGTCAGATGTTGGATGAAGCATTGCGAACGCTTACAGGACAAAAAGATACTGAAAAAGCCTGGGCGTCGATTGTAAAACCTCAAGATGTTGTCGGCATTAAGACGAATGTATGGAATAAATTTCCTACGCCCGAAATACTTAATGACATAGTGAAAGAAAGAGTTATTCAAGCCGGAGTCGGCGCCGATAATATCAGCGTCAAAGACCGTGGCGTATTGGATGACCCCGTTTTCCAGCAGGCGACTGCATTGATAAATATTCGTCCGATGCGTACACATGCTTGGTCGGGTGTTGGTTCGTGTATCAAGAATTACATCATGTTTTCGCCGAAACCGGCTTCGTATCACGACGATTCCTGTGCAAGTCTGGCGGCTTTATACGACCTGCCGTTTGTAAAAGGCAAAACGAAGCTTTGTATCTTGGTGATGTTCAATCCTTTGTTTCATCACCGGACAGCTCAGGATGTTTCGGAAGAATACATGTGGAAATACAGCGGATTGATTTTGGGTTTCGACCCCGTAGCTGTCGACTCTGTCGGTTTGCGTATCATACAAGGAAAACGCAATGCTTTCTTCGGAGAAGACAAACCCTTGAACCCGCCTGCCAAACACATCGCATTAGCAGATACTCGCTATCATTTGGGAAATGCCGACCCTGCCAAAATCGATTTGGTAAAATTGGGTTGGGACGAGGAAGCGTTTGTGTAAAAGCGGTTAAGAGGAATGAAAATTGAGTAGGGAGAAAATAAAGCAGTTTTCTTCCTACTTTATTTTCCCCCTACTCAATTAACTTGCAGAACAAATATCTTACTTGTTTGCCGGATGAGGGTTCAATGAAGAACGCACATCCCAAAACATCTTGGTATAATAATTATTTGTACCGTCATCTAATTTCGCTACCGCAGCTTCAAAACTGACTCCATTTAACGTACTTTCATTGGTCGGATATTT
>JAITNQ010000085.1 GCA_031290435.1 Candidatus Symbiothrix sp.
TGAATTTTATATTTATATTTTCCATCGTTGCTTACTTTATAGAAATCGCCTGCGAGAATCGTTTTGTTTAATTCGCGAATAAACGATTCCGACAAGGGGCGTTCTTTGTCCAATGCTTCGATTTTCATCATTTCCAAACCTACATTATGCGCCTTCATCTCTTCGCAGTCGCGCATCAGGGCTTCACCTTTCACTTTGCCGAACAAAAGTAATAATTTGGTTTGCCCATAAGTCAAGGTATTGCCTTCCAAATGGTTGGAGTTGTAGTTGAAGTCAATCATAAATGATTGGTCTATACGGCGCTGCAATTCCGATTTAATGGGTTGTGCTGCACGCCATTCCTTTAATAGTTTAGCTATCGTATCCATATTTTATTCTTCTATTTTACCGATTATGTCTTTCAATTCACTCACTGCCAATAGAATGTTTTTGCTTTTGTCTTCTATTATAGTCATCAATTCTGCAAGCGAATAATCAACGGCATCTTCGCCTGATTTCAGCCAAGTTATATCCAAACTTGTTTTGTCGCGGGCAATGATTTCTTTGTAAGTGTATTTCCTCCATCTGCCGTTTGGGTTTTCTGCGGAATAGGTTTCTTTTCGGTTGAAACGGTTTTCGGGATTGTAACATTTCTCGAAATCGTCGAGGTCGCTTTCTTTCAACGGATTCTTTTTCAGCGTACATTTGACATTCGTGCGATAATCGTAAAACCAGACTTCTTTGGTTTGATGCGTGGGACTTGCCATCTTGTTTTCAAAGAAAATCACATTGGCTTTTACACCTTGCGCATAGAAAATTCCTGTGGGTAGGCGCAATATGGTATGCAAATCGGTTGTTTCCAATAATTTTTTGCGTACCGTTTCACCGGCTCCGCCTTCAAACAACACATTATCGGGAACAACTACGGCTGCGGTTCCGTTGATTTTCAGAATTGTACGGATATGTTGAACAAAGTTTAGTTGCTTATTGGAAGTAGTTGCACAAAAATCCTGACGGTTGTACACCAAATCTTCCTGTTCTTGCTCGCCTTCTTCGTTAGTAAAAGTCAATGCCGATTTTTTGCCGAAAAGCGGATTAGTCAATACATAGCTGAAAGCCTTTATAGCATTAGCATAGGGCAACGCCCTATAAGCATTAGCGTATGGCAACGCCATACGAAATGAATCACGAACCCCGTAATTTGAGGGCAACGCCCTCATAGCATTAGCGTTGGGTAATAACATAATACTAATCCCACAAATATCGTTCATCATATTCCATGTTATATTTTTTCAAAAAAGCCAGCAATTCATCTTGAAAATTTCGTTTTTGATGATGTTCTGCCTGATTTTTTATGTAATTAACTACTATTTCTATTTCAGACGGATTAACCGAAAAAATCCCATAGCCATCTTGCCAATAAAATTTATGATATTTTGAATCTATTGTTTTTATCCATTTCGATGACTGTTTTTTAATTTCCTCTAATAGTTTTATTTGTGTGATTTTTTTTGACAACAGACATAGGATGTGTACATGGTCGTGATGTCCGCCAATTTGTATGGGATTACATTCTAATCCTTTACAAATGCCGCCAAGATATTCCCATAGACGTTCGTTAATAAATTCATCTATTAGTGGCAAACGTTTTTTTGTGCTGAATGTTATATGCACATAGACTTTTGATAATGATTGTGGCATATTGTTTTTATTTATAATAGGGCGTTGCCCCGTCCTGTTGCTTGCGCCCTTTCTGCATCATAGGGCGTTGCCCTACGCTATTGCTATACGCCCTTTCAGGGCTTGGCGTTTGGAAAAGTTGTTGTGTGTTACCTACATCGGTTAATCGCGTCTTGCCATCGGGGGCAAGCATTTTCAAACCGTGACAAATTGTCACGGTTTCATTTCCCTCTTCCTTCAAGCGTTGTTTTAACTTACGCCAATACGCTGACGAATCAACACTTTCGGTCAGTATTGAAACAACATCTACCACAGAGAAATACCATTCTTCTTCTGTTTCGTTCCATAAAGCGCGGACTTTTTTTTCTACAAATAGTTTTATGCTTGATTTCATGTTGATTATAATTTATAAGATTCATGTAATCAGTGAAACCGACTCCTGCTGCGGCAATTACGTCAGCGAGGTTCCAGACTTTTTTCGTGAGGGATTGTTCGGAATTGTTATTTTGTTTGCTCATGTATCAATAATTATTTTTCGAGCTGACTTTGTTTTTCGATATGTTCTTTATTACTTCTAAATATAGAATCAGCTAATCTTGTACCCGTTGACACTAATTTTGCTAATACTCTTAATTGTTCTTTACAAGCAATACTTTCCGTTGGGTGTGGATAATTAATTGTATGGTCAATTTCACCCCAAATCTCTTCAAACAATGTGCGGACTTGTATTTCACAACAAATTGGATTAGGATTTGTATTATTTGGTTTTACAACATAATGAACGCTTGTGTAATATGTTTCTTTCTGCTCAGTTTTGATGCCTAAATTTTCATAAAGTAATTTATATTCTGGGTCCCAAGTATATGCCTTGGGGTCTTCCACTAAAGCCCAATCACCTTGATTTATGTGATTCAGAATACTTTCGTGGATTGTTGAAAATTGCTCTTGATGTAAATGTAAGATTCTAACACCAATTAAATCTGTAACCTCTTTGAACAAATTTTCAGTTGTGATTATTTTGTCTTCACCTAATTTTCTGATAATTTTATCTTTAAGATGTTCCGGGTCTTTTAATCTTGTTTTCACTGAATGAATAATAGGGAATGAGACTTTGTTTAATTCATAGTGATTAGTAAAAAAAGCCAATACTGCAGATTGAAAACTTTTCAATCGTGCTTGATTATCTGCATTATTATAAAATGCAATTACAGATTCAATATCTTTGGTGCTCATTATGCTCATAATTTATTTATTCTAATAAGCAAATTATTAGTGAATTCCTGATAATGATTACCTATCTCTCTCATTTTTCCATTATTTCCCTGATTATATTCAAATCCATTTAGAGTAAGAAATTCAATATAGTCAGCATCAGATTGTCGAAGTTCTTGATATTTTTCAGGAACTTTCCATATCGGACATTTAAGTGCTTGCGCCATTGCAGGGAAAGTATTATGAGTATGTATGATGGCACTTCCACCAATAGGTTGAGATATTTCGTCATCTGTAAAATTAATTCGGTTGTTTTTTTGGATACACCCTAATATGGTTTGAGGTATCTGACTTACATATTGGTAGTGAGCTTGGGCTAAATTGTATTCATTTAGTTCTTCCCCCTGCTTCGTGTATTTTTTTGCATTATAAATAGTATAACCTAAAAATTGCACAAAATTAGTTGGAAATTTAGAGCGTTTATCCTCAGATATTAATGTGTATATTGACATAAATTCTTTTTGCCACATTTCAAGGGCATTACCGATATTGCGAATACCGTATAAACTGAACATGTCGGGTTGTGCGGGTATGAAAAAACCATCGACCGTAGAAATGATTGTTTTATTCAAAATACCCAAACTTGGAGAAGTGTCAATCAGAACAAAATCATAATTGTTTTGTTACGAATATTTTTTACATAGCGTTCTGATATTAGTAACTGTTCTTATCGCCAAATTATCTCCCTGATAAATTCCACTCCACCTTTCTGCAATTTTATTTTCGTATCTGTGCAAAGAAAGTCTGCCGGGAATAATATCAATATTACTGTCAATATTAAGTACAGGTGGCAAATTCTCAAGTTCGCTGATACCATCTTCTGTTGGTTTGAGTATAAAATGAATACTTCTGGGTGATTTAATAATATTAGAGTCTTTTTTGAATGCTCGTTCAAAATCGTCAATATATGGGTCTTCTTGTTCCCATATTTGATGTAATTTTTCCTCTCTCATAGCACATATAGTCAAATTGCACTGCGGGTCTAAATCTATCATCAAAACTTTATGTCCCAATTCT
>JAITNQ010000201.1 GCA_031290435.1 Candidatus Symbiothrix sp.
GACGCCGACGGCAATGCCGAAGCTGCACAACAAGCCGATAATTACGGGACTACCGATATTTCCTATTCGCCGGATGTAATCGCCAACAGTCTGTTCTCCTTCGAATACAAATCGTTCAACGCCGGATTTCATTCAAATTATGTCGGCAAACAATACTTGGACAATACCGGAGCAACAGACCAAAACCTTGCCGAAACCGGCAAAAAAGAAAGAAGTATTGATGCCTATTTTTTGAATAACCTCAGATTGGGTTACGATTTCAAATTGAAAGGCCTGAAAAAATTATCGATCAATTTATTGGTAAACAATATTTTCAACGAACAATACGAAAGCAACGGATGGGTATGGTCTTGCTATTACCGGCAAACCGACGGCAGCCTCGAACCCTATACTGAAAAGAGCTATTTTCCGCAAGCGGGAACGAATGTGCTGGCGAATATTGTCTTGCGATTTTAGCCCCAAACATATAAAATATTCAGGTTTTATTTATAACTTTGCACTTTCCATTATATGCAAAGTGCAAAGTTATTAAAATTGACCGAGAAAAAAATGCAAAATTCTACGAAATATATGCGAATCTTACCTGCTCAAAAAGGCATGTTGGCATTGACTCTCGTATTGGGTTTTATATATGAGACAATCCTATCCTTGCAAGGTTTTGACCTGTGCGACGAAGGTTCCGCATTAACCGTTTATCAACAGATATTTACTTGCCCGTCTTCCGTTGAATACCAGTTTCTCTACTATTTAGGCGGAATAATCGGAGGCGTGTGGAATATTTTATTCGGTTTTGGCGGTATCTTGTCTTTTCGGATTTTCACTGTCATTGTACTTGTCCCGACCATTTACTTTACATGGTTGACGGTTAAGGATTACATAGCGCCTGTTGTTATTCCGATAGCCGTTTTTTTGGTCTTGTTGATGAGTAATTTCGGAATAATGGTTTTCTTTCACGATTACCTGACAGCGCTCTTAGTTGCCGTTTCGGCTTATTACATCCTGAAAGGATTGCATGCGGGTTCTTATCTATCATTGTTTTGGGGCGCTTTGTTTTGTGGCGTGAATATTTTCACAAGAATTCCCAACATGAGCATGCTTGCCTTGGCCATTCTTCTTTTCATTGATTTTTACTATGAAAGAAACAGTCAACGGTTTTGGAAAAGCATATTGTATAGTGCAGCCGGATTGTTGGCCGGAATCAGTTTGGTCTTGTTGCTGATGCTGATACTCGGTCATTTGGATATTTTCGCGCAAAGTGTTTCCGGCAATCTTTTTTCCAAAGGCTCCCATGCCGATAGTCCGCATAATTTTTCCAAATTACTGACGGTTTATGCGCATAATTATATGTATATTGTCCTGTACATGCTTGTTTTTGTCGGTTCCGTCTTTTTGTTTTCCCGTGTATACAAGCGATTCAACAGTAAATGGATAAGAGCCGCCGCCATTATTTGCTTTTCCGGCGTGGCAATTACAATTTCCTTGTTTGCATTCAATAACGAAAAATATTATGCACTGATACTTTTCCCATTGCTGGCTTCCTGTTATATAGACAGAAAAAACAAATCTATTATTTTATTGAATGTCGCATCCTTGATTATAATGGTCTGTCTTCCTTTGGGAAGTGATGTCGGGGTATTGAACATGGGGTATTTTTGTGTCTGGTTAGCCAGTTTTATGTCGGTACACCATATATATCGTCTTATTCAATATGAAGTCCGGCGTAAAAATTATGCTTATCTCGTTTTGTTTTCGGTATTTTATTTTTTATATGTTACTTATGGTCTCTATGTGGTATCCCGGAATGCTTATTACGACAGGGGAAGTCGGCTTGAGAAACGATTCAAGGCAAAAAACGATAAATTTACGGTTTTTACTGCTGAAGAAAAAGTAAAAGAAATGGATATCCTCTTGTCGGAGTTGGGTAAATACGTAAAAAAAGGCGATTATTTGTTTTGTTTCGAATCCTTACCGATGATTCATTATTTAACCGAGACAAAGCCGTATATGGGAAACCCGTGGACGTGGGTGTACGATCCGGAAGCATTCCGGAAGCATTTGGATAAATCTGTTGCTGAAATTCCTTTGCCGGTTGTAGTGAGGCAAAAATGTCAGCCGATAGGCGGCTATTGGACAACTAATTTTACGCATCACAGAACGGATATAGACAAAAAAGCATACGATTACTTTTACAAAACGGGAAGTATCGATTATTTTGAAAAGTTTCTCGAAGACAATCGGTATCTGATTACTTGGGAAAACGACTTGTTTGTTATTTACACATTACCTTGAATGATTTATTATGCCGAATGAATCCTATTCGTCTCCTTTTCTCAAACTTGTTGCAGAAGATTTGCTCAAACGGTTTGGAACCGATTTGGCGGAGGTGACGCTCGTTTTTCCCAACAAAAGGGCGCGTTTATTTTTCAATCAATACCTGTACAAAGCCGTCAACCGTCCGCTTTGGGCGCCGCAATATCTTGCTATCGACGAACTTTTCGAGCGCGAGTCCGCATATCAAAAGGCGGATATGCTTCAACTGATAGGCGACTTGTATGTATCGTATATTGAAGTTTACAATGCCGGAAACAAAAAGCCTTCGACGGAAACCTTGGATGAGTTTTTCTTTTTCGGGGAAATCCTCCTGAAAGATTTCGATGATGTGGACAAAAATAGAGTTGATGTCCGTTCGCTGTTCGGCAATCTGCTGGATTTGGATCAATTAAAAGATGATTTTTCTCATTTATCCGAAATGCAACGGGAAGCGCTCGGTCGCCATTTCAAGGATGTATTCGATAATGTATTCACAGGCGAAAGCGTTTTGAAAAATGCGTTTTGGTCTGTTTGGAATATTCTTGGGGATGTTTATCATACATTCCGGGAAAAACTGAAAGCGCAGTGCGTTGCTTACCCTGGCATGCTGATGCGGGAAGTTATTGAGGATGAAACGCTTGTATTTCAGGGCAAACAATATGTCTTTGTCGGATTCAATGTGTTGAACAAGTGTGAAAAATGTTTGTTCACAAGATTGAAAGACAAATCTTTGTTTTATTGGGACTACGATGTTTATTACCTTGACAAAGAAGCGGGACGCTTTATTGCAGACAATATCTGCACCTTTGGTTCGGCGATGCCTGCCGGCCGCTTCGATTCTTTTCTGGCACAGAAAAAAGACATAAAGTTTTTGGCCTCTTTTTCCGAAAGCGGACAATCGGGTGTTATACCTGCATGGATTGATTCCCTGCAAAAACCGTCCGATTTCACGGCTCCGGATTCTGCTATCGTACTTTGCAACGAGGCGATATTACCTGTTGTGATGCATGCCATTCCTCCGGCGAAAGTGGAAAATGTGAATATCACCATGGGATTTCCGATTACCCAAACGCCTGTCGCCGCTTTTATCCGGGCGCTGACCGAACTCCAGACCAAGGCTTATGTATCTTCCGGCGCTTTTCATTACAAGCAGGTTTTGCAGGTCTTGCGGCATCCTTATACTTCGCTTATTTTTCCGGAAGCCGGAGAAACGGAACGGATCATTGTACACAACCATATCTTTTTTCCCGGTAGCGAAATATTGAAAAATGAAATCCTTTTCACTTATGCCGCTACGACTGTCGATTTATGCCTTTACCTGCTGAAAGTCATAGAAATTTTGGGAAAAACTTATCAGAACAAGCCTTTTTCCGAAGGAGTCTATGACGAATTGTACCGCGAGTCGATTTTCAGGGCTTACCAGACAATCAACCGGCTGTACGGTTTGTTGTCGTCCGGCGCCTGGCAATTGGAAAAACCGACTTTTCTTCGTTTGATACGTAAAATGTTGGCGGCGATTCAGGTTCCTTTCCATGGTGAACCCGTCAAAGGTTTACAGGTGATGGGTCTTTTGGAAACACGTGCTTTGGATTTCAAAAATTTGCTTTTTTTGACTGTAAACGAAGGATTTATGCCGGGTAGTAATGATGAAAATTCGTTCATTCCTCATTTTCTGCGCGAACGGTTCGGGATGTCTACCATCGACCATCAGGATTCGATTTTTGCTTACTATTTTTACCGTTTGATGCAACGAGCCGAAAAAATCACTTTTGTGTACAATACGGACAAAACGCAAACAGGAAAAGCCGAAATGAGCCGATTTCTCCTCCAATTGCTCATTGACAGGCGCTTAAATATTGAAAGATTTACGCTTCAATCGCAAATAAACCCTTTGCAAGCAATGTCTGTCCTCATTCCTAAAACCGGAGAAATTATCCGGCAAATCAAGGATAAATATGATTTTAACACAAATCCCGAAGCAAGTCCCCTTACCCCTTCCAACCTGAATACTTTTATTGATTGTTCGCTCCGTTTTTACCTGCAAAAAATAAAGGGATACGAAAGCGCTGATGATTTATCCGACGAATTGGATGCTTCTGTTTTCGGAACGATTTTTCATCATTCGGCCGAATTGTTGTACAGAGATATAGGCCGGATCGGAGCACAAAAAAACTTTCCGCCTTTCACGGTGCAAAAAGAACAGTTGGCTGTCTATTTGTCGGCGGATTCGGACTACCTTATCAAGAAATTGGTTTCCAAAGCTTTCGAGAAGCATTATTTCATGGGCAGAGTAGTTGGAGAGTCGCAATATAACGGGGAACAATTGATCAATTTTCGCGTAATTTGTAAGATGCTGAAGCGTTTAATAGCGTTTGACAGGAAGCGTATTCCATTTACTGTTGTCGGCTTGGAATGGAAAAATTATGATTTTTTCGATTTGGATACTGCCGGTGTGAAACTCAAAATCGGCGGTATTATTGACCGTATGGATGAAAAAGACGGAAAAATTGAGATTTTCGATTACAAGACAGGCGGTTCGGTCAAACCCTACAAAACTTTGGATGAATTGGTTATGGAAAAGGATAAGCGGGCGTCACATATTTTCCAGACCTTTGTTTATGCTGCAATATTGATACGACAACAGCAATTCCAACTGCCTATTGTACCTGCTTTGCTGTATATGCAGGATGCGGGCAAAGAAAATTATTCTCCTATAATCACATACGAAAAAGAACCTATTGAAGATTTCAGGAACCTCCGGCCCGAATTTGAAAAACTACTTGTACAAAAGATAAGCGATCTGTTTAATCCGGGAATTCCGTTTCAACAGACCGCTTACGTAAACAATTGCACTTATTGCGAATTCAAAGGAATGTGCAACAGATAATTTACTTTTTTCCAGCAGATTTTTTTTCGGTTGCCGATTCTGTTTTTGTACAAGAAGAGGCTTTTGCGTCGGATTTTTTTTCTTCACAGCAAGCTTTTCCTTCACTCGCTTTTGCGTCGGATTTTTTTTCTGCACAACAATCTTTTCCTTCGGATTTGTGTTCCGAACAGCCATCTTTTTTATCACTGTTCTCTACTTTTACCGGTGTTTTCTCTTTTTTGTCCTGAGCCATAACGGAAAGAGAAACGGAAGTCGTCAAGGCCAAAGCCATGACTGCTGAAATTAATACCTTTTTCATACGCTAATAATATGTTTATACATTTTGCGACAAAGATAAAGCATTTTTTATGTTCCATGCACAAACAGGCTATTAAATAAAATTAAAATAATATAATTATGCTTTTGCTTATTCATTTGTTTCAGTTGTTGCCATCTGACAGCTATTTTACCGACAGGTTCATATATTTACTAAACGTTTAAATTTTACAAAAATAATAAAAAAACGCTATTTATTATTCTATAAAAAAAAGAACTTGTATCTTTGCAGAAATTTTTTATTAACTTTTTTATGAAGAATATTTGTTATAAAACGATCGTTCTGTTTGTTACGGCTTATTTTTTATTGTCCGTTTTTTCTTGCAAACAAAGCGTAAAAAGTACTGAGATTGTATTCGACACGATTCGTGTAGACCGTAACCATTTTTTAGCGAATGATACCTCAGGTAAATTGAAATGTCATCTGAACATTTCATTTGTTTATCCGAAATCTTTTGCCGATACCTTGCGACAAAAACAGATACAATCTGTTTTTATTGAAAAAATGCTGTCAAAGCAGTTTTCTCATCTCTCTCCTGAGCAGGCCGTTGAAGCCTATGTACAACAATACATCAAAGATTTTGACGCATCGTTCAGTTTAGAAAATTTCGATCCGGAAGATTACGGTTTGGCAGATGAAAAAATCTTTTCATACGAACAACACCTTGAGAACGAAATTGTTTTTAGAAAAGATAATTTCATTTCTTTTATCGTTGAAAGTGACGCATATGAAGGTGGCGCGCATGGTTCGCACCATATATCCGCTTATGTTTTGGATACCCTTACCGGTGAACTGCTGACCCAAGAGGATTTTGCAGGTCTTAATTATCAAAAAAACGTAGCAGACGTTATTATTCGGAAGATTGCGGAAGCGAATGGCGTTGAAACGGTAGAAGAATTGGAAAATACCGGTTATATTAATATCAAGGAATTAGAGCCGAACGGTAATTTTACTATTGATGATAAAGGCATTACTTATTATTTTAACGAATATGAAATCGCCGCTTTTTTCATTGGCGTCACAAAAGTATTCATTCCGTACCGGGAATTCAGTGTCTATCTGATTCAGGATAGTCCGCTTTCTTCTTTGGCCGGTTCTCAATAATAGATGGATGTTATAAAAAAATATTTTCCTGAATTAACCGAAAAGCAGGAATACCAGTTTTCGGTTTTGAAGGGGCTTTATACGGATTGGAATGTAAAAATCAATCTTATTTCTCGTAAAGATATTGGGAATTTAGATGAAAAGCATATTCTTCATTCGTTAGGGATTGCCAAAATTATCCGTTTTACAGATGATACGACGATTTTGGATGTTGGTACGGGTGGTGGATTACCTGGAATTCCACTGGCGATTTTATTTCCGAAAGTACATTTTGTCTTGTTGGACAGTATCGGAAAAAAAATAAAAGTAGCCGAAAATATTGCTGCCGAAGCCGGATTGGAAAATGTGGAATGTGTCTGGTCACGCATAGAAGACGAAAAAAGGAAATTCAATTTTCTGCTGAGTCGTGCCGTAATGCCATTGCCCGATTTGGTAAAAGTCGCCCAAAAAAATGTAGCAAAAGAACAACGAAATGCCCTTCCGAATGGTTATATTTGCCTGAAAGGAGGGGATTTGCAATCCGAAATTTTTCCGTTCAGGAATAAAGCTATCGTTTACGAGTTGAGCGATTTTTTTGAAGAAGCGTTCTTTCTGACAAAAAAAGCAGTGTATTTGCCTTCATAATTTTCGAATTTTCAAACTTTGAAACTTATGAATCTTTACATAAAAATATAATTTCGATGTTACAAATAAAAGTTTTTGTTTTTAATCCGGTAATGGTAAACACTTATCTCTTGTATGACGAAACAAAAGAAGCTACCATTATTGACTGCGGTGCATCGACAGCCGCCGAAAAAGCGCAATTATCTGGGTTTATCAAAAGTAATGGTTTGATACTAAAGCAATTGTTGAATACTCATCTGCATTTCGACCATGTATTGGGTAATCATTTCGTATATGCAAATTACGGATTGAAACCAAAGTATAATTCGGGTGATGAGTTGATGCAACAAAGTATGTCCCGTATTTCTCCCATCAGATACGACCCAGTATTGGCCGGTGATTATCTCAACGAAAACGATGAAATTTCGTTTGGCAATACCACTTTGAAAGTCTTTCAGACTTCCGGGCATTCGCCCGGAAGTCTTTCTTTTTATTCCGAAAAAGACGGCTGTGTTTTTACCGGTGACGCTTTGTTTCATTTGGACATCGGTCGCACGGATTTGTGGGGCGGAAATTATTCGGAATTGATTACTTCCATCCGGGAAAAACTTTTGACCTTACCCGGAGAAACCGTTGTCTATCCCGGACACGAAGAACCTTCGACCATTGAGGAAGAAAAATTGAATAATCCGCATTTACGCAGATTATGATTGTAAATAAGTAAAAAAAATATGAGTAAAGAATTCGTTTGCCGCCATGTCGGCTTAACTGAAAAAGATGTACGAACCATGCTTTCTACAATAGGCATTTCCCATCTTGAACAATTGATCGACGAAACTATTCCCGGAAATATCCGCTTGCCCAAAGCATTGGATTTGCCGGAGGCGATGACCGAGCGCGAATACGCCGAGCATATCGCAGAAATCGCTTCTAAAAATGAAGTTTTCACTTCCTATATCGGCATGGGTTGGTACGATACGGCCACGCCTGCAGCTATCCTCCGCAATGTGTTCGAAAATCCGGTTTGGTACACTTCCTATACACCTTATCAGGCTGAAATTTCACAAGGCCGTTTAGAAGCCTTGCTCAATTTCCAAACCATGATCAGCGATTTGACGGGACTTCCCCTTGCCAACTGTTCTTTGCTTGATGAAGCTACCGCCGCCGCCGAATCGGCCAATATGTTTTTCGGCGTCAGAACCCGGGAACAAATCAAAAACAATGCCAATATCCTGTTTGTGGACAAGCATGTATTCGATTCAACCATTGCTGTTCTAAAAACAAGGACAGCCCCGCATGGCATCGAATTGCAATGTGGAGATTACAATTCTTATGAATTTACGGACAAAGTATTCGGCGCCATAGTGCAATATCCCAATGCCGACGGTTCGATTGAAGATTATTCCGAATTTGTTACCCGGGCCAATGCTGCCGGTGTAAAAGTTGCCGTTGCTGCTGATTTGCTGAGTTTGTGTATCCTGACGCCTCCCGGTGAATGGGGTGCAGATGTGGTTTTCGGAAGTTCCCAACGCTTCGGGATACCCTTGTTTTATGGCGGACCATCGGCTGCTTATTTAGCTGTCAAAGATGAATACAAGCGCATTATCCCCGGACGAATCATCGGTATTTCCAAAGACATTTATGGAAAGAAAGCCTATCGTATGGCTTTGCAGACCCGTGAACAACATATTAAACGTGAAAAGGCGACTTCCAATATTTGTACGGCACAAGCATTATTAGCCACAATGGCTTCTTTTTATGCCGTTTATCATGGGCCGACCGGACTTAAAAATATAGCGGAAAGAGTTCATTCTTTCGCCGGTTTGTTGTCGGAAGAGTTGACCAAATTAGGTTATGTACAAGAAAACGCCTTTTTTTTCGACACCTTAAAAATTCGGTTACCGGAAAATGCTTCGATAGCTGTTTTGCAGGAAACCGCCCTCGAATGCAGGGTCAATCTGCGTTATTTCGAAGATGGCGCTATTGGAATCAGCATCGACGAAACTACGTTAACGGAAGATGTCGGCGTACTGCTCTATATTTTTACAGAAGCGCTAAAACAACCACTTATTACACCGGAAGAATTGAATGAAGGCCTTGAAATTCCCCGAAAAATTTATTTCGATAAGCGATTCCTTCGCGCTACTCCCTATCTGACGCATCCGGTTTTCAATACTTATCGTTCGGAAACCGAATTGATGCGCTACATTAAAAAGTTGGAATTACGGGATATTTCCCTTACCCATTCTATGATTTCATTGGGTTCTTGTACGATGAAACTGAATGCCGCTTCGGAATTACTGCCGCTGAACAATCCCGGATTTTCGGGATTACATCCATACGCGCCGGAAGACCAAGCGGAAGGATATCAGGAATTGATCGAAAATTTAGCTCTCTACTTGGGTGAAATAACCGGTTTGCCGGGTGTCAGTTTTCAGCCAAATTCCGGCGCAGCAGGCGAATATGCCGGTTTGATGACTATCCGGAAATACTTAAAATCGAAAGGGCAAGGCAATCGAAATATTGTATTGATTCCGGCGTCCGCCCATGGAACCAATCCTGCTAGCGCTATACAGGCAGGATTCCAGACCATCACCGTTAAAACGGACGAATCGGGCAATACTGATATCAATGATCTGAAAATCAAAGCGGAAGAGAATAAAGACTCCTTGGCTGCACTGATGATTACCTATCCCTCCACACATGGTATTTTCGAAACCAATATTGTGGAAATCTGTCAAATCATTCACGCCAATGGAGGGCAGGTCTATATGGATGGGGCTAATATGAATGCACAGGTGGGATTGACCAATCCCGGATTTATCGGAGCAGACGTCTGTCACCTGAATCTGCATAAAACATTTGCTATTCCGCATGGCGGAGGAGGTCCCGGCGAAGGCCCGATTTGCGTAGCTAAACAACTGATTCCTTTCTTGCCTTCACATCCTGTCAAAGACGGCTCCGACTTGAATACGGTAGCTGCCGCTCCTTTTGGAAGCGCAGGCATCCTGCCGATTACTTACGGATACATCCGGATGATGGGCGCAGAAGGATTGCGCTTAGCAACCCAAATCGCTATACTGAATGCCAACTATCTGGCTGCCAAATTAGAAAAGGCCTACGGCATCGTTTACAAAGGCGCTTGGGGTAAAGTAGGGCACGAGTTAATTCTCGAATGTCGGAACATAAAAGATTATTCGGGTATTTCCGAAACGGATATTGCAAAACGATTGATAGATTTCGGATTTCATGCCCCCACTTTGTCTTTTCCTGTTCATGGAACGCTCATGATAGAGCCTACTGAAAGTGAAAGCCTTCGGGAATTGGACCGCTTTGTGGAAGCCATGCTGACTATCCGTGAAGAAATTGATGAAGTAGCGCAAGGGAAAGCATATAAGGAAGATAACGTACTTGTTAATGCACCTCACCCGCAATATGAAGTCTGTGCCGACGAATGGAAGCATGCTTATGCGCGGTCAAAAGCCGCTTTTCCTTTGGATTGGATTCGGGAAAATAAGTTCTGGGTGAATGTAGCCAGGGTCGACAATGCTTTTGGGGACCGAAACTTGGTTGCCGTACAATGCGATTGTGATTAAACAGAACTTATTAACAATTATTGTAAATTTAATATTAAACGTTTAGCGCTTTTGCCAGTCATACTAACATAAAGAATGAGAAAAAGAGGTACTAATCATTAATCATTAATAATTAAAATTATGAAAACGAAATTATTTTCCTTTTGGCTCGTATTGTTAATTGCTATTTTTGGTCTAAACGCAAATGCCCAAGTGCATGTAAATGCTAAATTTTATGTCAATATTCCGTTAGCGCCCAATTTTAATTTAGAGATAGCTGTTAACACGCATCACCGTCCGGCTCCACACGATCGTTATGTATGGGTAGATAACTACTATGCATGGGATTATACCATTGGAAGTTATGTTTTGGTACAAGGTGGCTGGGTATTGCCTCCTTATCCGGATGCCATTTGGATTCCGGGTTATTGGGAATACACACCATACGGTTACAGCTGGATGAGCGCCGGTTGGCTTCCACAACATTATCATATGTCTTATGGATTTTACAAAGATAGATACGATTATTACGGTCGGCCGGTGTATTATCATCAACCGCATCGCATAGAACCCCATCATTGCTATGCCTATGGTTACGACCATAATCCGGAACACAGAGGGCAGCATTTCAGCAGTTCTTCTTTCCATAATACGCCAAGCGATAAACCGCATAGCAATACGTCGAAAGAGCGGGTAAGTTCCGATAATCATAGAACATCTGCCGGTACCAGAGCATCTGCCAACAACAGAACAGCTACCAGCGACAGAACATCTGCAAACACCAGAACAGCTACCAGCGACAGAACAGCTACCAATAATAAAGAAGCACAATCTACGCGAAATAGCAATGTCGAAAACAAGGATCGCGTTCATAATAGTGCGACTTCTTCTTCGAACGAAAGCGATCGGAAATCTGTAGTGCGGACTACCTCTTCTTCGTCGAAGAGAGCATCTTCCGGAAGTGATTCGTCGTCGGATAGTAAAAAAAACCGGTCAAATAGAACAAGATAAATATATTTTACTTAACTTTGCGTCATGTTATGCAGAGAATAAAATAATAATCTATAAATATACGATTAATAATGGACAAAAAGATGTTGAAATTTTTACTGATTATCCCTGCTTTAGCAGGTGTATGTCTGATGGCAAGCGCTCCTCATTATCCTTCGAGAACGGAAGATAATAATGTTTGGCTTGTTACTGAAGGTGAAATCACTGTCGATAAGACCGTTCATGATTTCGGAAATGTAAAACAAGACGCCGGTAAATTGGATGCTGTTTTTACGATTACAAACAATTCCCAAGCGCCGATCGTATTAACGAACGTAGTGCCCAGTTGCGGTTGCACGGCTGCAACTTATACCAAAGAGCCGATTGAGCCGGGTAAACAAGGTCATGTTGTGGCTACTTTTGATCCTCGTAACCGTCCGGGGCCAATTGATAAAACGGTTGCCATAAATACTTCGGGGAATCCTGAAAGGATAGTCGTCCGAATTAAAGGAATGGTAGAATAAAAGTTGCCGATTTTAGTATTGAAAATCCTGATATGGTTTTTGCCGTATCAGGATTTTTTATTCCTTTTCGGAAACCAGCCTTTCTCTACTCGTTTTTTTTGTTCGAAGAGTTCGCCGATGCCCCATAAAGCGGAAAAGGCGGTAACTCCGCACAAAATTGATAAAATCAGGTTGTGAATAACTATTGCGCCGAAAATTCCGGCTATTCCCATCAATAAAAAGACCCACCAGCATTTTACGCCGAAATAGTATTCGCCCTTGATTACCAAGGGGTGGAAAAGCCCGATAATTAAAAAAGTCGCCAGTCCTATCAGGACGCCTGTCAAATTGTAAGTGTTTATAAAATCTAACATTATTATTAAAATTTAATTTGTTTCATCAATAATCATGCCGCTGCCGAGGCAAAGTTTGCAATCTTTGTCATACACTACGCCAAACTGTCCGGCGGCGATTCCTTGTATTTTGTTTTCCGATTCGATGCGGTAAATATCACCGATTCGCCGGATTCTCCCGAAAGTGAAATCCGGTGTATGCCGGATTTTGAAAGCGATTTCCTTTTCTCCTGTAAAATCGCCCCAAAGGTCTTCGGTGATAAAGCCGAAACCTTGTAGATTGATTGTTTTTCCATATTGCGTTTCCGGGTCGTAACCGTTAGAAACGTAAATGATATTTTGTTGAATATCTTTTTTAATCACAAACCAGGGGCCGCCGCTCAGATATAGCCCTTTTCGCTGGCCAATGGTATGAAACCAATAACCTTTGTGTTTCCCCAGTATCTTGCCGGTTTCCAATTCGACGATTTTTCCCGGATATTCCCCTAAGTAACGGCGGATAAAATCGTTGTAATTGATTTTTCCGAGAAAACAGATACCCTGACTGTCTTTGCGCGTTGCACTTGGCAGAAGTTGTTCCGCTGCAATCCTGCGGACTTCCTTTTTTTGCAGATGACCGATTGGAAACATCAATTTGGAAACTTGCAGATAATCTACCTGTCCGAGAAAATAGGTCTGGTCTTTGACCTTATCGGCCGCCGTGGAAAGATAGGTTTTGCCATTGATTTCCGTGGCGGTGGCATAATGACCGGTTGCAATCTTATCAAATTCCTTTCCCCATTTTTGTTCGAAAGCGCCGAATTTAATCAACTTGTTGCACATCATATCCGGATTGGGCGTCAGTCCTCGCTTGACGGCTTCAATTGTATAGCTGACAACATTTTCCCAGTATTCTTCGTGAAGTGAAACCACTTCCATCCGGCATCCGTACTTTTTGGCTATATAAGTTGTGATTTCTATGTCTTCTTCGGATGGGCAGTCGATATAACCATCCTTGTCTTCCATTCCTATCCGGATATAGAAAACAACAGGGTCATATCCTCCCTCTTTCAACTGATGTACAACGACCGAGCTATCAACCCCTCCCGATACCAAAGCTGCAATATTCATGCGAAGACAACTTAATAAATTATGCAAAAGTACGATTTTATCGGCAAAAATAAAATTATTCGGAAATATATGTTAACTTTGAAGCGTATTCTATCTGTATATTTTGTATGAAAAAAATAATGAAAAAGCATATTACAGTGCCGATTGCATTGTTGATTTATCTTGCTGCAATGGCCTATTTTATGCATCCGTCGAGGCATCCGGGCGGGGAATCCGATTTTGTCCGCTATTATATTACGATTGGCGTAACCATCGTCATTATCATAGCATTGTCGTATTTTTTGAAGCGCAAGGAAGAAAATAAAAAGAAATGAGAACAACATTATTTTCCCCATACAATCCGGTTTTCATTTGTCAAATCTACTTTCCAATAATATAAATGTATGGTTTATATTCCGGAAATGATTGTAAATCAGTATTTTTTTCGGCGAATCCGCTTTTCCCATGATTTGCGTCCCCAACCACAGGGCGAAAGATGAAACGGTCTGATAATCGCCGGTCAGGTGTTTGTATTTCACAACCTGCGTTTCCGGAAAGTTTTTTTCTATCTTATCGTAAAATGTAAATTCTTCTTCGTTTCCTCCGTCGCCGGAAATCAGCATTTCAATATCCGCTTTTTGGACTTTGTTTTTCAGCAGGAAATCAGCTGCTTTTTCCAACAATTCATCAGGGGTGGGCTGAAAGGCAAAAGCCAAATCCCGGAGGATGCAAGGACTTTTTTCTTTCGCCGACAAAAGGAAAAACTGTGCGCCTTCTCCGGCTTTTCCGCCTTTTCTAAAAAATCCCAGCCGGGATTGGATGTCGAAAGATGTAGCGGTAAGTTCCTCATAGCTTCCCACAAGCACACTTTCCGCCTCGCCTCCGGCAAGCATCATCATCCCGTCCAACAATGCACTCTCGAAAGATACGCCGCGATGCACATACGTGTTGTTGTAAGCCATGTTTTTCGTTGATATGGCGATTTGCGAACCGACCGTATTGAATGTCGATTGAATAAAAGGGGTAGGATTCAGCAATTCTTCCTTGTTTTCGATAAGGGTACGGAGAAATTTTTCCGTATCGCTCAGGCAACCCAAACCGGTGGCGGTGATAATCGCTCCGGGCATTTCCCCTGCACCGGATAAACATTGCAAAGCCGCAGTAAGGCCCATTTTTACAACCCGGCTCATTCGTCTTCTGGCGGCGGGGTCGGTTATGTAAGCCTTGTAATCCGGCTCTTTGCATGCCGAGCGAATCGTTTCCGTGTACGTGCATGGTGGTATATCCTGCGCCGTGTACGTATACGGTGAAGGTTTTTGAGGCAATAGGGGGGTTATAGAACTTGCGCCGGTGATATAAATTGTTTCCTTCATATGGCCGAAAAAATCAGGGTTGACATATTTCCGCCGAAGCCAAAAGAATTGGACATTACGGTTTTGATTCTCCGGTTTTCTCCGTATTCGGTTTCCGGAATCAATCCGTGTCCGGCAATGGGGGTTGTGAAATTCAGATTCGGGAAAACCAAACCGTATTTGATTGCCAGCAGGGAGAATACCGCTTCAATTCCTCCGCAGGCGCCCAAGGTATGTCCCGTATAAGCTTTGGTCGAACTGAGATAGGGTGGGGTAGCGCCGAAAAGTCTTCTGATTGCATTTCCCTCGGCCATGTCGTTGTTGGGCGTACCGGTGCCATGCAGGTTGATGTAATCAATTTGTTTGGTTTGCAGGTTTCCGGTCTGCAAGGCTTTTTGCATCGAAAGCAGGGCGCCGTTTCCTTCTGGCGATGAGGCTGTTTGGTGAAAAGCCTCACAGATGTTGGCGCCGGCGAGTAAGTATCCATACGATTGCGGGTACCGGTTCGTCTCTTTTTCGAGGACGATATAACCTGCTCCTTCGCCCAGATTCAATCCTTGGCGCGATTCGTCGAAAGGCCGGCAAGGGTATTCATCTACAATTTTCAGCGAAGCGAAACCATTCAGGGTAAACCGGCAAAGGGCGTCGGTTCCCCCGGCAATCACGCAATCCAGAAAACCGTGTTTTATCAGCCGCGCTCCCGCAATGACGGCATTTGCTCCCGACGAACAGGCTGTACTGACAGTCGTGATATAATCGTTGATTCCCAGACGGGAGGCAATTTTTTCGGTACTGTCGCCGCAATCGTGTGAAATGATCTGCCGCAATCTTCCCTTGGCAGGAGATTGCAGGTGATCGGCATAAAAATGCTCGCTCAAATCCATACCTCCGACAGAAGTTCCGGAGATAAAACCTATCCGCAATCCTTCGTTTTTCCTATCCGGCAGACAGGCGTCTCCGTATGCTTCCTGCGCTGCCGACATTCCCAACAAGGCTGTGCGTGAAATGGTTTTCCCCGGATGGATAGCCAGCATTTCGGCCAGCATTCGGTTGTCGGCCTTCACTTCTCCTACCGGCAACTTTCCCTTATGTCCGGATTCGAACAGGGAAAGTGGCTCTATCCCGGATTTTTTTCCGGCCAAAGCACGAAGCGATTCGGCAACATTTAGTCCGATAGCAGAGACCGTTCCGACTCCGGAAACAACAATCCTCATTGTTGTTGATTGGCTGCAATGTAATCGGCAATGGTACGAACCGAGCGGAAAATCTGTTTGCCTTCTTTGGGTGTGCTGATTTTCAGTCCGTAATATTTCTCCAGAATCAGAATCAGTTCCAGTACATCTATGGAGTCTAATCCCAGTCCTTCATCTCCGAACAAAGGCAGATCAATATCCATTTCGTCCGGAGTCAGTTCTTCTAAATTCAACTCTTCTATAATATGAGTTTTCAGTTCATTGATAAAATGCATCTTTCGTAAATTTTACTGCAAATGTAACAATTATTTTCTGTGCCGACAAAACTGCGCGTTTTATTGGCATACGCTGATGTAAAGAAGTTGTTTTATGCCTTTCTTAATGCCATCTTATACAAGGCCATCAGCGTTGGTATCGGCTTCCTGATTTTTTCTTTGAAGCGCGAACCGGCAATGGCTATCAATACCGCAACCCCAAAAATGACGCTCCATCCAAACAGTTCCTGCAAGGTAGCCTGTAGAGACGTTGCGTGCAACGTCTCCGCATTGATTTCAGGAAAAAACGGGTTACCATTTGATCCAATCAAGGCGAGATGCTTGGACATCAGTCCCGACATAGCACGGTCGTAAATAGCATCTCCAAGAGGTGCGGCAATTCCCGTGCGGATTAAGCCGAGAATAGTCAGTACCTGAAAATAGTTTTTGAACGGCGCGGTCGCCTGTGCGTAAACCGTCAACGAAATGAAAATAACTACATGCCCAAAACCACAGCAAATCTGAGGCAAATACAATTTCTCCATATTGGTGGCGGGAGAAATCAGGAAATACATCATCAGAAGGTAGGCTACAATAAGCAACATCCCAAGAAACATCAGCAGTTTATGCGGCAGTTGAAGGCGTGTGATGGCTTGCCACGAAAAGAGCGCGCCCAACGCCATCCCGATAAATTTGTACCATTCAAGATTTGCCGAATTCAGGTGATCGAAGTGCAGAATGGCGCTCGTGTAAGTGTTTTGCAGCACCGTTTGCGCAGACAGCAGGACGTCCATCAACAAGAATAAAATCAACAGAAGGAATAGATTTCTCGCTTTGAACGCGGCAATTTCCAGAAATGGATGACGGATATTATTCATCCGCCACACATTGGCAGCCAATGCCAGAGCCGACGCACCCAGCGCTACGCGAATGGACGTTGAATGAAGCCAGTCGAGTTGTTCGCCGTATTGCGCTACAAAAATCAGCGAAAGGATAAAAATGCTCCATAACACCATTCCCAGCCAATCCACGCCATAGAGCAGCAATTTAGGCATGGCGCGAAACGGTCGCATGAAGACAATAGCCCCCATGGTTACGCACAGCATCAGAGCAATAGCCAGCCGATGAACGTAATGCCAATTGTAATAGTAAATGATATAAGTACTTACTATATCGAACACATGAATAACGCCAAGTACTACGAAGAAGACAAAAGACAGAAACACTGCATAGTTGTGGGTGGGCGCTATCTTGGGAAGAATGGACGAAAAACACTCGAAAGTGCCGAACAGCCGCAGGAAACCGGCAATAAAGCAAATCACCACCAACACGGGCGTTGAATGAATATACGGTACAATGA
>JAITNQ010000252.1 GCA_031290435.1 Candidatus Symbiothrix sp.
CCTCTTAATAAGAGGAGGTACTGGGCTTAAAATTAGTTTTCGCAAATGTACAAAATATTTCATAATCAATAGACTATATCAATGCTATTTTTTTGACATAAATTTGATTTCTACAATAAGTAACTGTATTTCAGTCTGTTTAAAAATGTTTACAAACCGGCTACCCGGACATTCTACACTGTATATTTAATTCTCAATAGAATAAACGTTTTTCATGCTTTGGTTTGGGCAATTTATTTAGAAAATTGTTTATAAATTAAAATGAAGACTTTTTTATCTAATTAGTTATCAATAAATTATGAGTGTTAAATTCGTTAGTACCTCTTCTTATTAAGAGGTGGTACTGTCATTCCAAACCAATTGTTGCCGCCATTGCTACACCGGAGCGCAACAATTATTCAATTACTCAATTATTCAATTATTCAATTATTTGGTTCACCTTTTACTAGCAACTATCATACCTGCTACAACAATAAGAAAACCGAGAGTAATTCCTAAAGTTTTGAATCCTTCGAATCCCCAACCATCCCCAAGTAAATAAATGCTTATCAAAATAGCAGTAATGATCATTGTCCATATACAAATATTTCTTGTGTTTAGCTGCTTCTCTTTTTTCTCTTGTTTTGTGCGTTGTTTTTTGTATGTGTTTATGCGTTCTTTTATGGATTCTTTTATAGGTTCTTTTATAGGTTCTTTTCCCCTTTCTTCTGCCGTAATTTGTTCTCTTTCTTTTTTATCACTTTCCGATTTTTCTATTTTTTCTATGGCTTGAATCTTAACCTCGGTACTGCTTTCTTCATCTGATTGAATAGATTCCTCTTTTATAGATTCTACTACATTTACAATAGGAAGGCAATCCTGAATTTTCGTTTCATTAAAAATCTTGAGATTTTCCTCAATCTTGTTTTTTATTTGCCCTGAAGCGCCTAACGATAGCGCATGATTTGCTAATGTTTGTGCTGATTCAGAATAATCACCCTCATTTAATGCTTGGTTTTTAGTAAAGAAGTCTATCGCACAGAGTAAAATTTCCTCTGCCACCTTATTCACCAAGGCCTGATACCGGACATTGTTATTTCCTAATATTCTTTTAAGAGAGAATAATTCACTCCGGACGTTCCGGTGAAGTTCCGTTCCATATTGGTCTGCACATTGGGGATTTGAAATCCTTTTTTCCTTTGTTTTTTCAACTTGGCTTTCGATATTACTGATCGGTTTTCCGGTAAATTTTTCAGAGAGGTACTGCCGAGTTTCAATGGGGAAAGTTTTGAAAGATGCTATCAAAAGAGCGGTAGAAATGCCGTTTATCTTATTCAAATAAGGATCTACGATTTGCAGTATCTCATCGACAAATTCTTTCGACAGTGTTTCTTTTGCAATATTTGTATTTTCACCCGTTACTGATGCAACATAATTTATAAAAACTTCCGACGAAATAACCAAACCTTTCAATTCAATACTTTTCTGAAACCGGCTTATGCTGAATGAGCCGCTTTTGTCCACCATGCCAAGTTGTAAAGTTGACAAATTAAGGGCTGCCGAATAATTTCCTGTTGTTATTGTATTGGAGGTAATTAATTTTTCCCAAATTTCTGTTGCGCTTTCAATATTTCCATCTTTCAGGTTATTAAAAGCGATTTCATCAGCAGGATTGATATTCAGAAACCAAAACAGAGAATAAAGGATTTTATTTTTCGCTTGTTCAATTTGGCTTGCTGCCGCTGCTACGATGGCCTCTTCTCGTTTTATATCGCCAAGAAATGGAAAATCGCAGTCAAATGATTTAGATTGACTAACCTCTGCGCACCGTTTGATAGTCGAAATTTGTTTGGTAATTTCTTTTTCGGTCGAATTTCCGAAAAGACCTAATATCCTATATGGATTTCCAGCAATTGGATTCATATTATCAATTTTATTTGTATTTTATGTTATTTCTTTAACAAGCCCCCAACGTTATAATCCAACAGTTGGAGATACCGGGCAAAAAAAATTAGTTTTCGCAATTAATTTTCGCAAATGTACGAAATATTTCATAATTAGTATAATATATCATTGATATTTTTTTCACATAAATTTGATTTTTACAACAAATAACTGTATTTCAGTCTGTTTAAAAATGTTTACAAAGTAGGTACTATTATTTCAAACCAATTGTTGCCGTCATTGCTACCAAAGCGCAACATCTCCTGCAACAGTTATTCAATTATTCAGTTATTCAATTATTCAGTTATTCAGTTATTCAATTATCCAGCATGAAATAATTTGGGAAATACACAAATGAAAATTTCATATTTCAATCATATCTTTTCTATTTTAATCCATTCCTCATTTTTGCAAAATAAAAGTATAAAAAGATGATTTTGTTTGAAATTTATTTTATACTTTTGACACAAATTTAGTTTATCAATTTTTATTATGTGTTTAGCTGTACCCGGAAAAATATTAGCTATCGACGTTTCAGTACCGGAACTGAAAATGGCGAAGGTTGATTTTGGCGGTATAACAAAAAATATTTGTGTTCAGTGGATGGATGTCGGGGAAGGGGATTATATCTTGGCTCATGCCGGAATGGCTATTTCTTTGGTCGATGAAAGAGAGGCCGAACAAACGCTGGCTGACTTCGATTTAATTTCCCGTTCCCTCGACATTAATTAAAAGCATGCAGTACGTAGATGACTACCGGAACAACGACCGTATCCGGATGCTGGTACAAGCCATCCGTAAAGAAGCGGTTCATCCCCGGCAAATCATGGAGATTTGCGGGGGACAGACCCATACTATCGCTCGTTACCGGATAGAGGAAATGCTTCCGCCGACAATTGGTATATTACATGGTCCCGGTTGCCCCGTCTGCGTCACGCCGGAAAGCATTATCGACCATGCTTTGGAAATAGCCGCCCGGCCTGAAGTGATTTTCACTTCGTTCGGCGATATGATGCGCGTACCCGGAAGCCGTACCGATTTATTGCACCTGAAAGCCTGCGGCGCTGATGTACGGATGCTTTATTCACCTTTGGACGCCGTTGTACTGGCCGAAAATCATCCAGAGAAAGAGGTGGTGTTTTTTGCCATCGGATTTGAAACCACAGCGCCCGTACACCTCATGGCGTTGAAAGAAGCCGAGCGGAGAGGCTTGAAAAATTTCTCCCTCTTATGCTCGCTCTTTGCCGTTCCACCGGCCATAGAAATGATACTGAGCCAACCGGACCATAAGATAGATGGTTTCCTGATAGCCGGCCATGTCTGTGCCATAACCGGAAACGAGGCTTACCACGCTCCGGCGGCCCGATACCGACGGCCGATGATTGTTACCGGATTTGAACCGGTCGACATATTGTATGGCATTTATAAATGTATCCGGCAATTGGAACAGAAGGAAGCCCGTGTCGAAAACGCTTACAAAAGGGCGGTTGCCGAAAATGGAAATCCGGAAGCCCGCAAGTTGATGGAAACTGTTTTGGAACCTGTCGACCGGGAATGGCGGGGTATCGGGTTGATTCCGGCAAGCGGCTTTGCCCTGCGAGAAATATTCTCCGCTTATGATGCGGAGAAAAAATTCCCCTACAAGGGGAAAACGAAGACAGATGCCAGCTCCGGAAAAGGAGAAGAACATAGCGGAATTTTTCCTGTCGACAAGCAGGAGAAGCATTGCATAGCAGGAGAGATTATGAAAGGAAACAAACAGGTAAGCGATTGCCGGTATTTCGCAACGGCATGCAATCCCCAACAGCCATTGGGTGCGCCCATGGTATCAGTAGAAGGTGTTTGCGCGGCTTATTATAACTATCAATAAAGGTAATTGAATGGAAATGATTTGTCCCATCCCTTACACGGAAACCGACCGCGTCCTTTTGGGGCATGGTAGCGGAGGACGGTTGTCGCATCAACTGATCCGGGATATTTTTTATCCTGCCTTCCACAATCCGTTGCTGGAACAAGACCACGATGGATGTGTATTTCCGGTCGAGGCCGGTCGGCTGGCCTACTCTACCGATAGTTTTGTCGTGAATCCGGTATTTTTCCCCGGAGGAAATATCGGAGACTTAGCCATAAACGGGACGGTAAACGACTTGGCTTGTTGCGGAGCCGTTCCCCGATACCTGACCGCAGGATTCATCCTCGAAGAAGGTTTGCCGTTGGCAGATTTGCAGCGAATTGTAAAATCCATGCAAACAGCGGCGGAAACGGCCGGCGTAAAGATTGCCGCAGGAGATACCAAAGTTGTCGAACGGGGTAAATGCGACAAGATTTTCATCAACACAAGCGGAATCGGGATTGTTCCTGAGGGAATCAATATTGCACCTTCACGGGTTGCACCCGGCGACATAGTGATTTGCAGCGGAGATATCGGCGTTCATGGAATCGCCATCCTGTCGGCGCGGGAAAGCCTTGGATTCGAGACCAATCTGAAAAGCGATACCGCCGCCCTGAACAAGATGATTTCGCACTTGCTGCAATCCATTCGCGAAGTGCATGTCTTGCGCGACCCGACCCGGGGAGGCGTAGGCACAACTTTGAATGAAATAGCCGGTTCGGCGAATGTAACAATAGAATTGGACGAAGCGTCTTTTCCGGTTCCTAAACCGGTGCGGGCAGCTTCCGAGATTTTGGGATTAGACCCTCTGTTTATTGCAAACGAGGGGATTGTATTACTTATTTTACCTGAAAAATATGCCGACGAAGCGCTTTCCATACTTCGTCACTTCCCGGAAGGGAAAAATGCAAAGCCTATCGGACAGGTGTTAACTACCGGCAAAGCTTTGGTCAAGCTGAAAACGATTTACGGAAATAAACGGATTGTTTCCATGCTGACCGGAGACCAATTGCCGCGGATTTGCTGATTAATTTAATCTTAATAAAAATTTATGACAAAACAAAAAGATTTATCCGTTTATGAGGAATGTTTGAAAAAAGGCGTTTCCCGTCGCGATTTTCTGAAATTCTGCACGGCTATGGCGGCCATGATGGGATTGGAATCTACCGGAGTAGCACAAGTGGTGGAAGCTTTGGAAAAGAAAACGCGTCTTCCTGTTATCTGGTTGCATTTTCAGGAATGTACCTGCTGTAGTGAGTCGTTTGTACGAACCTCTCACCCTATTTTGGCAACACTGCTTTTCGATGAGATTTCATTGGATTACGATGAAACATTGATGGCTGCATCCGGCGAACAGGCCGAAAAATGCATGCATGATACCATGGAAAAATACAAAGGCGAATATATCCTGATGATTGAAGGGTCTGTCCCAACCAAAAACGAGGCTTATTGTTGCGTTGGAGGCCGGAGCGCCAAACAAATTCTGGAAGAAACCGCCAAGGGCGCCAAAGCGGTGATTGCCTGGGGCAATTGCGCTTCGTCAGGATGTGTGCAGGCAGCCAACCCGAATCCGACCGGAGCGAAAGCGATACGGAAGTTTATCAGCGGCAAGCCGGTTATCAATGTGCAGGGATGTCCTCCCATTGCAGAAGTTATGGCGGGCGTGGTTGTTCACCTGCTCACCTTCGGTACGATACCTCAATTGGATGGTTTGGGAAGGCCAAAAGCCTTTTATTCCCGCCGTGTACACGACACCTGCTATCGCAGGGCTAATTTTGATGCAGGCCTTTTTGTGGAAAGTTTCGACGACGAAAATGCCAAACGCGGCTATTGCCTTTACAAACTGGGATGCAAAGGACCGAGCACCTACAATTCCTGCGGCATCATCAAATGGAACGAAGGCACCAGTTATCCGATTCAAAGCGGACATCCTTGTATCGGGTGTAGCGAAGAAGGATTTTGGGATAACAGTCCTTTCTACAAACGGGAACCGGCGCTGCATGCCTTTGGAATTGAAGCCACAGCCGACCAAATCGGTTTGGGTATCGGCGCGCTGACGGCTGTCGGTATAGCTGCTCACGCAGTTGCTACCAATGTCCGTAAAAAAGATTTGATTGAGAATCTGGAAGAATAATTAACATAAATTTTGAATAAAAAATGTCGGAAAGAATAGTTGTCGACCCCATCACACGCATTGAGGGTCACTTGAGAATAGAAGCCGAAATTGAAAAAGGAGTTATCAAAGACGCCTATAGTTCGGGCACCATGGTTCGGGGACTTGAAACCATCGTCAAAGACCGTGACCCGCGTGATGTATGGGCTTTTGTAGGACGTGTATGCGGCGTTTGTACCTCCATGCATTCTCTTTGTTCGGTTCGCGCTGTTGAAAATGCTTTGGGCATCACCATCCCGCAAAATGCAGAATTGGTACGCAACCTGATGCTGGGCGCCTTGTATATGCACGACCACGTAGTGCATTTCTACCATTTACACGCTTTGGATTGGGTAGATGTTGTGTCTTCGCTGAAAGCCGATCCTGTCGCAGCTTCCGATGCCGCACAGAAACTTTCGAATTGGCCAAATAGTTCGGCAGGTTATTTCAGAGACATACAAAGTCGTATCAAAAAATTCGTCGATAGCGGTCAATTGGGTATTTTTGCCAACGGTTATTGGGGACATCCGGCTTATAAACTATCACCGGAACAAAACTTAGTAGCTGTCGCCCACTATCTGGAAGCCTTAGAATGGCAACGGCAAATCGTCAAAGTCCATACCGTGTTCGGCGGCAAAAACCCACATCCGAATTATCTGGTAGGCGGTATGCCGGTCAGTTTCAATTTAGATGAAGCGAATGCCATCAATTCCGAACGTTTGGCGCTTGTAGGAAAATTGCTCAACGAAGCGAAAACATTTGTAGACCAAGTATATATTCCCGATTTACTCATGATTGGGGACGTGTACAAAAAAGACTGGGGAAAAATCGGAGGCGGAATCAGTAATTACCTGTCTTACGGAGATTTTCCCATTGGCGCCTACGGAGAAACCGATAACTTCAAAATGCCGCGCGGTATCATTCTCGACAGGGATTTGAGCAAAGTGCATCCGGTAGATACCGGTTCGCCGGATGAAATCAAGGAATACATTTACCATTCATGGTATGAATACAGCAAAGGAAATCAAGCCGGCCTGCATCCTTACGACGGAGAAACAAAGCTGAATTATACAGGGCCTACCCCACCCTACACCCATTTGGATGTAAAAGATAAATACAGTTGGGTAAAAACGCCGCGCTGGAAAGAAAAACCGATGGAAGTAGGACCGCTGTCACGCCTTTTGGTTGCTTATGCCGCCGGAGCAGAACCGCAGAAGACCTTGGTCGACAATACGCTCAAACAGTTGGATATTCCGGCCGAAGCCCTTTTCTCCACACTTGGACGAACGGCTGCCCGCGGTTTGGAAACGAAACTGATTGCCGACTGGACCTTGGAATTTTACCAATCTTTGCTGCAAAATCTGGCCAGTGATTCCCGGATGGTGAACCATGAATTATGGGATGAAAACAAATGGCCGGCGGAAGCGCAAGGAGTCGGAATGTCGGAAGCGCCCAGAGGCGCTTTGGCGCACTTCATCAAAATCAAAAACAAACGCGTGGAAAATTACCAGTTGGTCGTTCCTACTACATGGAACGCTTCTCCCCGCGATGAAAACGGAAACCTTTCGGCTTTCGAATCTTCACTGATAGGCACGCCTGTTCACGACCCTAAAGTCCCCTTGGAAATCCTGCGTACCATTCACTCTTTCGACCCTTGTCTGGCTTGCGCCGTACATCTCTATGATGAAAAGGGAGACTATGTGCATCAAACGGATACTTTTTAATGGTTTTTTTATGAAGAATCGTGCAAGAAAATTAGTTGAAGTCTATGTCTGGGAATTGCCCGTGAGAGTATACCACTGGGTAAATGCCTTGTGCATCGTTATTCTCTGCATTACGGGCTTTATCATTGCCAATCCGCCTGCCATCATGAGCGGAAATGAAGCAAATTTCAGTTTCTGGTTCGGTACCGTGCGTTTTATCCATTTTGTGACGGCATTTATCTTCCTTTTCAATTTCATGTTCCGCATCTATTGGGGATTTGTAGGAAACAGTTATGCCGGATGGAAAAATTTCATTCCCCTCACAAAAACCCAATGGAAAGAACTGTTCGATGTGATTCAGGTCGACATCCTGATGATAAAGAAAAAACCGGTCGACAGTATCGGGCACAATGCGCTGGCGTCCATTATTTATTTTGGACTGTTTTTGGCCTTTCTGTTGCAATGTCTTACCGGATTCGGACTATATGCCCAAATGAGCAAGGCTTTTCTCCCTAATATGTTTGCTTGGGTCATTCCTTTCTTAGGAGGAGACTTGGCGGTACGTTATATCCACCATATACTGATGTGGTTCTTTATCATTTTCGCCATTGTTCATGTCTATTTGGTTTTCTATCACGACTATATCGAACGGCGGGGCGTGACCTCGTCTATGATTGGCGGATGGAAATTTATTGAGGAAGAAGTAGTTGCCGCAGAAACAAATACGATTGGAACAAAAAAAGACGCTCTTCCGGAATCATGAATATACTGATTTTGGGTGTAGGTAATTTGCTGTTGAAAGATGAAGGCATTGGCATCCATGTGATTCAAGCCTTGGAAAAAGAAAATTTGCCCTCCGGAGTCCGCTTGATGGACGGCGGAACCGGAGGTTTGCATCTGATAAGTTTTCTACAGGACTACAGTCGCATCATTATGGTTGACGCCACTTTGGATAGCTATCCGCCCGGTACGGTGCGCCTGATTCGGCCACATTACGCCTCCGATTTTCCGCCGCTGATGAGCGCTCACGAAATCGGTTTGCGCGACATGATAGAAGCCATGGCGCTTTCGGGTGTTTCGCCCGAAATTCAGTTGATTGTGGTTTCTGCGGCGGACATCAACGAAGTTGGAATGGATTTGTCGCCGGAGGTGGCGGCCGCAATTCCTGAGGTGATAAAAAAAATAAAAGAAATTATTACATAACCCTACTCCCCCTTCAGGAGGCGGGAGGTACATTGTCACAGTTACTAACATATGAAAACTTCTTCTAAAATAAAGTGCCTGAACGGGCTGTTTTTTATATTTATCATTACGATACTTATTGGTTTTTTATACCAATTCTTCGAACCGTCTCCATACAAATCGTGGGGCGTTTCCGATTTTCTGATCAATTATCAAGGCGGCTTTGTCCGGCGGGGATTATTAGGCGAGATTTTGTTTTTTCTCACCCGGCATTTCGGCTGGGATATTGTATGGGTGATTAAGATTATCTCTGCTGTTTGTTGTATTGCCGTTTGCGCTTATTTTACGAAAGAGTTTCTCCGAAAAGGATATACTTGGTATATTTTACCCTTGTGTTTTTTCTGCGGCGGACCGCTTATGGGATTTAGCTGGATACGGAAAGACTTCATGATGCTTGGCATCTTTATCAGCATTTTTCTGATTTACCATCACAAATCCTTGCCGTCCCTGTTAAAATTTATATTAGTCAATCTTCTGTCCCTATTCATGATACTCTCGCATGAAGTTTTCGCCTTTTTCTTTTTACCGGTTTTCTTTATTGTACTGTTTGCCGCTTATAAGGAAACAGGCCGGAGTATCCTTACAGCTTTCGGACGTTCTTTCCTGTTTTTATTACCATGCATTGTTGCTTTTTTGGTTGTGCTGGCTAATCATGGGAACATGGAAACGGCTCAGGCAATATGGGAATCATGGCATGTGCTAACCAATAAAGAAATGGAACCTTTGCAATGGAACAATTCGATCACGGCCATAGGTTGGGATAGCGTATGGGCATTTACACATCATTATAAATCCAATTTTTTCATAGCCGACCACGGAATATTGTCTTTTTTTTCATGGATAATAACCTTTCCAATAGTTTATTATATAGCAATCAACGCATTGGCGGTCTTCAAGAAAAATCCGGAAATATACACTGAAAACAACCGAACGATTTTGTCTTCGCTGATTTTTTTCCAATTCGTCTGCTTGCTTCCCCTTTTCACTATTCTTTCGGTAGACATGATCAGGATATTCTTTTATTTGATTGCATCTTCTTTCGCCATGTTTTTAATTGTTCCGGGGCATAGCTTGGAAGTTGTTTTCCCTGCAAAATTTACCGGATATATTGCAAAGATAAATAAGGGTTTGGATGAGATCGTAAGGCCGACAAAAGCGACAATCAGCATGCTGATGTTGATAATCTGCATACCTCCTTACTCTTTTGTCCTCTATTTTACAGCAACCAGTTCCGTAATTTACCGGGTATTGGTTTTTTTCTCCCAAATTTTTATTTTTATTCTAAAACCTTTCGGCTTGCCGTATGAATTTGACCCGCCATTCCTTTTCGCAGATTAAATCTAAGGCCGCCGAAAAGCAGATATAAAAAAGAAAATCCTTACTGAAAGCTCACTTCAGTGTGAGGTCTCAGTAAGGATTGCGTTCTGTGTGTTTCAATACCTTGATTCGACAACCGTCCAATCTACAATCTTCCACAACTCTTTCAGGTGATCGGCGCGCCGGTTCTGATAGTCGAGATAATAAGCATGTTCCCAAACATCAAAGCCTAAAAGCGGCTTTAATCCTTTGGCTACCGGATTACTACCGTTTGCTTCTTTGGTAATCGACAATTTTCCGTCTTTGTCTGCAGCCAGCCAAGCCCATCCGGAACCGAATAAACCGGCTCCTGCCGTTTCAAATTCTTTTTGAAAATTCTCAAAAGAACCATACGCAGCATCAATAGCAGCGGCTAATTTACCGGATGGTTTTCCGCCCCCTTTGGGAGAAAATTGGGTAAAATAGAGATTGTGATTCAATATTTGCCCCGCATTATTGAAAATGACACCATCCGATTCCTTTACGATAGTTTCCAGTTCGGCGTTTTCAAACTTTGTTCCTTGAACCAAATTATTCAAGTTATTCACATACGTCTGGAGATGTTTACCATGATGGAACTCAATGGTTTGCTTACTAATTACCGGCTCCAGACCATCTACGGCATACGGTAATTTTACTAATTCAAATTTCATAACATTTTCGTTTTTATCGGTCTCTTGACCATTTGTAATAAATAAAACCAAACTCAAAATTAAAGCAATCATAATAATTGATTTTTTAATTAATCTATGGCAAAGGTAACGAAAAATTTAGTAACCTGAATAAAAAAAGTAAGCGATATTATCTATCTGCTAATAGATAATATCAAACAGATCATACCTCCCGAACATGTTTGTACCGGAAAAATACTGCGAACAACACGCCGATTACGGCTGCATA
>JAITNQ010000182.1 GCA_031290435.1 Candidatus Symbiothrix sp.
TGGGGAAATTCACAGGCCTTCTTGCCTGCATTTTAATTTTGGTGCGGTTGCCCTGGGACATGTATGTTTAGGCATTGATTTCGATGCTTTTAACGTCAATTTCGATGTTCAGAACGTCAATTTTGATGCTTTTAACGTCGATTTCGATGCTTTGAACGTCGATTCCAATGTTCTAAACGTCGATTTTGATGCTTTAATCGCCCAATTCGATGTTCAGAACGTCGTTTTTTTTATGTTCCAAACTCCGATTTGGTATTTCCGAACTCCGATTTAGTACTTCGGAACTCCGATTTTGACGTTCGAAGCATCAAAATCGACGTTTTGAACATCGAAAACGACGATTTGCGCTTGGATTGCGATAAAATAAAAAGAGACTGCCCTTTTTCGGACAACCTCTTCGATCTATTTTTACTTCTTTACGATTTTTTGTAGCTGTATCAAATACTTTGCTGCTGCAACAAGCCGCCTGTGGGCTTTGCCAAATAGTCGCTTCGCTTGTTGGCAGACAAAATGGTTGAATTACAGTAATCCCTTCGTACTGGGCAGTTCATAATGAAATATATCCCGCCGGACAGCCATTTTAATAGCCCTTGCGAAGCCTTTGAAAATACCCTCTGCCTTGTGGTGCTCATTTTTGCCTTCAGCGCGGATATGCAGATTCATGCCGGCGGCATCGCTCAGGGATTTGAAGAAGTGCATAAACATTTCGGTAGGTACATCGCCTATTTTTTCCCGCTGAAAATCCACATCCCAGACCAACCATGCACGACCGCCAAAATCCAAAGCGATTGCACAGAGGCAATCGTCCATCGGCAGGTAAAAACCATAGCGTTCAATGCCCCGTTTGTTTCCCAAAGCCTGTAACAAGGCTTCTCCCAAAGCAATACCGGTATCTTCCATCGTATGATGTTCGTCTATTTCCAGATCGCCTACTACTTTTATCTGCAAATCCATTCCAGAATGTTTCCCGATTTGCTCCAGCATATGATCGAAAAAATGCAAGCCGGTTGAGATATGGGTTTTTCCGCTACCGCCCAAGTTCAGGTCTATAAAAACGTCCGTTTCTTTGGTTTTACGGTGAACCGTTGCACGGCGTTCTCCGGCAAAAAGGAATTCCGAAATCCGGTCCCAATCGTTTGTACTTAAAGCACAGTAAGTCTTCAATTCTTTTTCTTCGTCCGGAATTTCCGTTGCGTTGAAGAAAATGGCCTTACAACCCAGATTTTTGGCTAATTCCACATCAGTCAGGCGGTCGCCTATGACAAAAGAATTTTCCAAGTCATACGCTCCGGTCATGTATTCCGTCAGCATGGCCGTTCCCGGTTTTCGGGTCGGCCTATTCTCTTCGGGCGAAGATGGGTCGATAAAAATTTTGTCGAAAACCACTCCTTCGCTTTCGAATACTTCCAGCATCTTTTTCTGAACCGATTCGAAATTTGCCAAAGGATTGGCCGGGGTTCCCAAACCATCTTGGTTACTGACTATCACCAATTCAAAATCCAGATTTTTCCGGATAAAATACAAATTGCGGATAACAGCCGTCGTAAATTCCAATTGTTCCAGATTATCTACCTGAAATGTAACCGGAGGCTCAACAATCAGCGTGCCGTCTCTGTCTATAAATAATATTTTTTTCTTCATGAATGTTTCATACGTAAATGAATGATAGCGCTTCAAGCAATGTCCGGTTTTCATCTTTTGTACCGATAGTAATCCGCAGGCAATTGCCGCATAACAAAACCGAACTGCGGTTTCTGACAATAATGCCCCGTTCGACCAATTTGCGATAGATAGTATTTGCATCTTTCACTTTGACAAGCAGAAAGTTGGCGTCGGACGGCCAGATTTTTTCCACAAACGGTAAGGATGTTAAACCTTTGATAAGCGGCTCCTTTTCTTCCAAAATCAGCCTTACCCATTCGTTTTTATTGTCGGCGCCGATACTTAGCTGCTTGAGAACCGTTTGTTGAACAAGGTCGCTAATGTTGTAAGGATATTTCACCTTATTGAACAAGTCGACAATTGCTTCGGAAGCAAAAGCGAATCCGCAACGCAGACCGGCCAATCCCCATGCTTTTGAAAAAGTATGTAAGACGATGAGATGGGGATATTTATCCAAATCATCCAACCATGAAGGTTCGTTGGAAAAATCAATATAAGCTTCATCAATAATGACGATTCCCGGAAATTTTTCGACAACTTTCAGCATCTCTGCCCGTTTCAACAGATTACCCGAAGGGTTATTGGGTGAACAAAGAAAAATCAGTTTGGTATGTGCATCGGTCGCAGCCAATACTTTTTCCGCATCCAACTGAAAGTTTTCGTCTAACAAGACTTTCCGGTAGGCTACGTTGTTGATGTCTGCGCAAACCTTGTACATTCCGTAAGTAGGTTCGATGGCCACAACATTGTCTTTTCCCGGTTCGCAAAAAATACGGAACGAGAGGTCGATGGTTTCATCGCTGCCGTTTCCTATCACAATTTGAGAAGGCTTCCTGTTTTTTATTTCGGAGACCCTTTTTTTGAGTTGTCTTTGCATAGGGTCTGGGTAGCGGTGGAAATCAGGATTATAAGGACTTTCGTTAGCGTCCAAGTAAACGGAAGCCTCTCCTTTGAATTCGTCCCGGGCGCAGGAATAGGGGGTGAGATGGAAGATATTTTCCCTGACCAATGATTTTAAATCCATGATACGTCTCAAATTAATCGTTTTTGTCATTTCGAAATGCGGGATTCCTACTTCTGTAAATTCTTTTCCCATAACAGAATAATCTTGTTTTTCATAGAATCCGCATGCGAGCTTCCGGGCATGCAGGCAGATGGTGTCATACTGTTTTTCCCTTGCGGTTTTTTCCGCAAAAAGCAGAAGACTTTTCCCGACGCCTTTCCCCTGACAGGCAGGAGAAACCGCCATTTGCCTCAGTTTGACGGAAGCGCTGTTAATTTCGGTCAGGATGCAACAAGCGACAACCCGGCCGTTTTCCAAGCCGACAAGCAACGTATCGCCGCTGTCTTTTTCGATTTCTGCCGGACTTAGCCTCAGCCCGATGGGTTTGCGAAGGATTTCGTCACGCAGTTCGCACATAGATACATACGCCTGACTCTTGTAAGGAATAATCGTAAATTCCATTTGTTTATTTTTTTCCTAATAATCGCAACAAGACTGCATTTCTGTGCGCATGCAAGCATTCGTTTTCTGCTAAAATCTTGATGGTTGGCCCCAGATGCCTGATGCCATCTTCCGTGATTTCCTGAAAGGTGATTTTTTTTACGAAACTATCTAAGTTGACCCCGCTGTAAACCCGGGCATACCCATTGGTGGGTAGTGTATGATTGGTTCCGGAGGCATAATCACCTGCGCTTTCAGGTGTGAAATGTCCGAGGAAAACCGAACCGGCATTCGTTATCCGTTCTGCGATTTCGTGGTAATTTTTTGTTTCTATAATCAAATGTTCGGGGGCGTAACGGTTGGTAAGGTTGATAATTTCCTCCATGTCCCCGGAGATAATTATCCGGCTGTTAGCCAATGATTTTTCCGCTATTTCTTTCCTTGGCAGGCTTTCTAACTGGACAGCGACTTCGCGGGCAACTTCTTCCGCCAATTGTTCGGAGGTAGTCATTAAGATTACCTGACTATCGGCGCCGTGTTCGGCTTGCGAAAGTAAATCGGAGGCAACGAAATGCGGATTGGCCGTTTCATCGGCGATGACTTCCACTTCCGAAGGGCCGGCCGGCATGTCGATAGCTACATCTTTCATGCTCACCCACTGTTTGGCTGCCATGACATATTGATTGCCGGGGCCGAATATTTTATAGACCTTGGGAACGGTGTCGGTTCCGTAAGCCATGGCTCCGATGGCTTGTACGCCTCCTATTTTGAATATTTTATCCACACCGACCGTCTCGGCGGCAAACAGTATGGCCGGATGAATTTTACCTTCCAAATTGGGCGGAGAACACAAAATAATTTCCTTGCAACCCGCTATTTTAGCCGGAATGGCCAGCATCAGCACAGTAGAAAACAGCGGCGCTGTTCCGCCCGGAATATACAGTCCGACTTTTTCGATAGGCAAGGTTTTTTGCCAGCAAACTACGCCCGGACTGGTTTCTATCTTCGGCATTACCTGTTTTTGCGCCGAGTGAAATTTTTCTATATTAGACTTGGCCGTAAGAATCGCTTTCTTCAGTTCATCGGAAACCAAGTTTTTTGCTTCCGCCTTTTCTTCCTTGGAAACAAGTAAATCAATCATTTCGACATGGTCGAATTTGCGCTCGTATTCCTTGACGGCAGCATTGCCTCTCTCCTTCACATCGTCTAAAATAGTCCGAACGGTTTCCAACAGTCGGCTGTTGTCAATAACCGGACGGTGGAGGATGGATCCCGCCTCCCAAGAGAGGGATTTTGAGAAGGGCGCATCGTTATTCAGATTTATGATCTTCATACCGGTTTCACAATATCATTTTTTCGATGGGTATCACCAAAATACCTTCCGCCCCGGCGGCTTTCAACTTGCCGATAATCTCCCAGAACCGTTTTTCATCAATAACGGAATGAACAGAACTCCAACCTTCCTGAGCCAAAGGCAGTACCGTTGGGCTTCGCATTCCGGGCAGGATGGAAAATATTTCCGGCAGGGAATCGTTGGGGATATTCAGCAAGATGTATTTTTTATCCTCAGCCGTCTGAACCGCATCAATACGGAATACCAATTCTTTGAGTATCGCCTTTTTTTCCTTGTTGAGTTTTTTGTTGGCAATCAGTATGGCTTCGGATTGCATCACCGTTTCCACTTCTTTCAAATGATTACTCAAAAGGGTGCTGCCTGAACTGACAATATCGAAAATGGCATCGGCCAAACCAATGGCGGGCGCTATTTCAACCGATCCGTTGATGACATGAACATCCGCTTTGATAGCATTTTTTTTCAGAAAATCAGACAGGATTCCGGGATAAGAGGTAGCGATTTTTTTCCCGGAAAACCAACTCAAATGTTTGTAATCTTCCTCTTTCGGAACAGCTAATGAAAGATGACATTTGCTGAAACCCAACCTTTTGATTATTTCTGCATCCTGCTTTTTTTCTATAAATTCGTTTTCACCGACGATGCCGACATCTGTTACCCCATCGGCGACAGCCTGCGGAATATCGTCGTCTCTCAGAAACAATAACTCGACCGGAAAAGACTTTGAGGAAACCAAAAGATTTCTTTTTCCCTGTGAGAGTTTAATCCCTGCTTCTTGTAAAAGACGCATACTTTCTTCAAATAATCGTCCTTTCGCTTGTATTGCAATTCGTAACATTGTATTTATATTTTTTGTTTTATGCTTAATTAAATTTTGAGAAGAAAAAAGCATGTTTTATCGTTAAATCTACGACAAAGATAGTTGTTTTTTATGTGATTTACAAAATTAGGATAAAATGGCTGAATAATATTTTGACCTTAGCGAAAATATTGCTATTTTTGGGGAAAATTTACCGGAATGAGAAAAGTTATCGGCATTGGGGAAACAATTTTAGACATCATTTTCCGAGGCAACCGGCCGGAGAAAGCCGTCCCGGGCGGCTCAACCTTCAATTGCATGGTTTCCTTGGGACACTGCCATGTACCGGCTTTGTTTATCAGCGAATTGGGTAAGGATAGAGTCGGAAAATTCATCAAGGATTTTATGATGGAAAATAAGTTGTCACCGGATTATATTGCCTTTTTCGAAGACGGTAGTTCACCGGTTGCATTGGCTTTTTTGAACGAACAACAAAACGCCGAATACCAATTCTACACCGAATTTCCGGAAAAACGGCTCCAAATTGAATTTCCGGAAATCGCAGCCGACGATATCCTTGTTTTCGGCTCCTATTTTGCCGTAAACCCCAAATTGAGAAAAACACTCTCTGACCTGCTAAGTTATGCAAAAAGCCGGGGCGCCCTCATTTATTACGACATCAACTTCAGAAAAGCCCACGCTACGGAAAGGATACAACTGATGCCTTATTTTTTCGAAAACTTTGAGTTTGCCGATATTGTTCGTTGTTCGGACGAAGATTTGGAAGTATTGTTTCCCGGAGAAAACATCGCATCCATCTACAGGAAACAGATTGCCCCCCGTTGCCGGAATTTTATCGTAACGAAAGGCGAAAAAGGAATCCTGCTGAAAACGACCGCTTTCGAAAAAATATATCCGGTCGAAGCCCTCACTCCCGTGAGTACTATCGGAGCGGGAGACAGCTTCAACGCCGGCCTGATTTACGGCTTAATGCAGCAAAACACAAGACGGGGAGAAGTGGAAACCTTTCCTGAAAAAGAATGGGATAAATTGATAAATACCGGGAAAAAGTTTGCGGAAGCAGTCTGTATGTCGATGGACAACTATGTCCCGGAAGGTTTCATTCGAAATTCTCGGCAATAGCAGCAGCAATTGCTTTGAATTCTTCCGGTTCAAATTTTTTCTTGGCATGGGTAAAAAGCATATCTGCCTCTTTCGTAATGGGAATCAAGTGAATATGGGCATGCGGAACTTCCAAGCCGATTACCGTTACGCCAACACGTTTGCAAGGTATCGCTTTCCGTATCGCTGTTGCTACCCGCTTGGAAAATAGCGCTATACCGGCCAAGGTACCGTCATCCAAATCGAAAAGATAATCTTCTTCCTTTTTCGGCACCACTAAGACATGCCCCTTTGCCACCGGGTTAATATCCAGAAAAGCATAATAAGCATCATCTTCCGCCACCTTGTAGCTTGGAATCTCGCCTGCTATAATTTTACTGAAAATCGTCATATTGATATATCTACTATTTCAAAAGTCATTAACCCGTTGGGAACTTTAATCTCCGCAACTTCACCTACTTTTTTCCCCATCAAGCCCTTTCCGATAGGCGTATTTACAGCAATTTTTCCTTGCTTTAAATCAGCCTCGCTCTCTGAAACCAAAGTATATATCATTTTTTGATTGTTCTTCGTATTCCGGATGGTCACTTTATTCAATATCTGCACACTATCGGTCGTTATCTGACTTTCATCGATAAGGCGGGCATTGGAAATCAAGGTTTTTAACTGGGCTATCTTGGCTTCCAAAATACCTTGCGCTTCCTTTGCAGCATCATATTCGGCATTTTCAGATAAATCACCCTTATCGCGGGCTTCCGCAATTTGCTTTGATATAGCGGGACGTTTTTCCGACTCAAGAAAATTTATTTCCTCAAGCAATTTGCTATATCCCTCTTTGGTCATGTAATGTACAGCCATTTTTTTATTTATTTATAACAGAAATAAAAAGAATTCCGGCCAATAAGACCGGAACCCTTACTTTTTATGAAACATTATTAAAATTAAACGCCAAATTTTGAGAATTATTACTAATCCGTCTACAAAGTTAATTGGTTTTTTTTATTTCGCAAAATTTCAACTGATGTTTTACAACATATTTTTCCTGACAGCTACACTGTCTTATTTTATATATTTGAGTACAAGTTGTTCCAAATTGCCAAAATTTTCTATGCGCTCGGCAATCTCTCCGTTCCGATCTAAGATAAAGGCCGTCGGAATAGTGGTAATATTGTACTTTTTTGCAATATCCGAATAAACGGATGTTGGGTCAATAACACAGGTCCAAGGTAAATTGGCAGCTGCATTTTTCCAAAAATGCCGGTCTCTGTCCAAAGACACCTGATAAATATAGAAGCCCTGCGAACGGTATTTGTCGTAAACCGTATGCAAGGACCGGTTATGTGCAGGGGACTCTTTCAATTCATAAGCGGTAAAATCAACGAGAATGACCTGCCCCTCCCCTACCTCAGTCAGCCGGATTTCTTTGTCATCAAGAGAAGGAAGCGAAATATCGAAAAAATCTTTTCCGTTCATTTCTTTGGCTTCCAATTCGGACGCTTGCTTTCCACGGATAGTTTTCAACGCTTCGGCGTATATGCCGACCAGATGCTTGGTACGAATCGCATCCGGAAAATACTGATTCCAAACATTGGCCACAGCGCCATAAGCTTTAATATCCTTTTTATCGTAGGGGTCAAATATCAACAAACCATTGATTTGTTGGAACAAAGCAAAATAAGCAGACGCAGAACCCGGATTGGGATAAATATAATCCAAGGCTTTTGTCTTGTAATCGTCCAATACTTCATTTATTTTTTCCACATATTCGTCGGCGGTTATCTGCCGGGAATCGTACTGTTTCTGCAACTTGTTGTATGCATCGCTTGTATGCTGTTGCAGGAAAGTCAGGTCTTTGATTTTCTCCGTTTCCGGTGAACCGGTTAGCGTGTAATTGTGCGCAAAAACGACAGTATCTGTTTGTATTGTAATTGTTTCTGTACTGTCAACAGAAATATTGATAAAGCGGTTATTCATGCGCAACCGATAAAAATCCGGAGCGGAAGGTCTTACCTGTTTGAATTTAAATCCGCCCAACTTGTCCAATTTTGTAGAATCCAATGTGACGATGGAAGACGTAGTAATATTCTCGAAATAAATCTGTTTACCGTATCCGTCTTTTACAAATCCTTCTACAGTAAACTGATTTTTATCCGAACAGGAAACGAATATCCCGATAAACAGGATAAAAATAGCTGTTTTTACCAGGTTTTTATTGCTCATTTTATTTAATTATAGAAATTTAGGTGCAAATATACGGTTTTTCCTTCATTTTTAATTACCTTTGTGCAATTTTAAAGAAGAAATTTATTATAGTTAAAGATTATTTATGATTAATCCTATTGTCAAGAAGATTGATTTGGGTGATGGTAGAATCATCACTCTTGAAACCGGAAAGTTGGCCAAACAGGCTGATGGGGCGGTTGAATTGCGTTTTAATAACACAATGTTACTGGCAACCGTTTGTGCTGCCAAAGATGCGAATCCGGGCGTAGATTTTATGCCGCTACAAGTTGAATACAAAGAAAAATATTCCGCTTTCGGACGTTTTCCCGGTGGGTTTACCCGGCGGGAAGGACGCGTTTCCGATTATGAAATATTGATTTGTCGTTTGGTTGACAGGGCTTTACGACCCTTATTCCCGGACGATTATCATGCAGAAGTTTTTGTAACGGTTGTCATGTTTTCCTCCGACGGAGAAGACATTCCCGATGCCTTAGCCGGTTTGGCCGCTTCGGCAGCCTTGGCTGTTTCGAGCGTTCCGTTCAACGGGCCGCTGGCAGAAGTACGTGTCGCCCGTATTGACGGACAATTCAAAATCAATCCTACTTTTTCGGAATTGGAGAAAGCCGATATGGACATCATGGTGGGCGCTACCCTTGACAATATCATGATGGTGGAAGGAGAAATGAAAGAAGTTTCCGAAGCCGAACTGTTAGACGCTATCAAGTTCGCCCACGAAACCATCAAGGTGATGTGCAAAGCGCAAATCGAATTGATGGAGGAATTGGGAACTACCGCTAAACGCGAATATTCGCACGAAGTGAACGACGAAGAATTACGGCAGGATGTCAAAGCCAAACTCTACGACAAAGTGTATGCCGTAGCCAAATCGGGCCAAAGCAAACAAGAACGTACTGAGGCCTTCGAAGCCATTGTGAAAGAATACAAAGCGCAATTTACGGAAGAAGAATTGGCGACGGATAAAGCGGCTTTGATTGCCCGCTATTACCACGATGTGGAAAAAGAAGCCATGCGCCGTTGCATCCTCGACGAAGGAGTCCGGCTCGACGGTCGCAAAACCACCGACATTCGTCCGATATGGTCGGAAATTGATTATCTCCCCGGCCCTCACGGTTCAGCCGTTTTTACCCGTGGAGAAACGCAAGCCCTGGCAACCGTCACCTTGGGTACCAAATTAGATGAGAAAATCATCGACGACGTTCTGAATAACGAAAGAGAACGTTTTCTGTTACACTATAATTTTCCGCCTTTTGCAACGGGCGAAGCCAGACCGCAACGGGGAGTCGGCCGCCGCGAAATTGGCCACGGAAATCTGGCACACAGGGCTTTGAAACCAATGATACCTGAAAATTATCCATATTGCATCCGTATCATATCCGATATTTTGGAATCCAATGGTTCATCGTCGATGGCAACCGTTTGTTCCGGTACGCTTGCTTTGATGGATGCCGGCGTGCAAATCAAAAGACCGGTTTCGGGTATTGCCATGGGGCTGATTTCAGAAAACAAGGGCAAAAATTACGCTGTTCTCTCCGATATCCTCGGCGATGAAGACCACTTGGGAGATATGGACTTCAAAGTAACCGGAACCAGCGACGGGATTACCGCTACCCAGATGGATATCAAAGTGGACGGCTTGTCTTACGAAATACTCGAAAACGCCTTGGCACAAGCCAAACAAGGTCGTGAACATATCTTGGGGAAAATCCTCGAAACAATTTCCGAACCGCGCGAAGACCTGAAACCGCATGCTCCGAGAATCGAAGTCATCGTTATAGCGAAAGAATTTATCGGCGCTGTAATCGGTCCGGGCGGGAAAATCATACAAGGTATGCAGGAAGAAACCGGTGCAACAATTACCATTGAAGAAATCGACGGTATAGGCCGCGTGGAAGTGGCAGCCAACAACAAGGCTGCGATTGATGCAGCCGTCGCCAAAATAAAAGGCATTGTCGCCATCCCCGAAATCAATGACGTATACGAAGGAAAAGTGCGTTCTATCATGCCTTACGGCGCTTTCGTAGAATTCCTTCCGGGTAAAGACGGCCTGCTCCACATTTCCGAAATTGATTGGAAACGCTTGGAAACCGTTGAAGAAGCCGGATTGAAAGAGGGCGATACCATCGAAGTGAAATTGATAGACATAGACCCTAAAACAGGCAAATACAAACTTTCGCGCAAAGCGCTCATGCCGCGTCCCGAACGGGAAGAACGGTCTTTTTCGGAAAGGCCTCCACGCCCGGAAAGGGAAGACAGACCATACTCGGAAAGACCTCAACGTCCCGACCGACCGGGAAGAAGGTAATTTCTATCAAACTACATCACCATCACTGTAATGCCCCCGGATTTACCGGGGGCATTATTTACTCCCAGCCCCCTGAAGGGGGAGTAGGGATGTGAAATTTAGATTACAGCAAACCGATTCAGATAAAGGCAGTTTTATTCCGGAAGCGGATGTAACTTTACAGGATGCGGCTTGTGTGGGGATAAAATTGAATTATAATAGATCAGGAAATAC
>JAITNQ010000111.1 GCA_031290435.1 Candidatus Symbiothrix sp.
AGGACATATCCTACGAAAAAATTTTCTCTCCAGAACCACGAAATCAAATCCGGATTATGGCTGTTTATCCAAGGACAAACGACCAAAAAGAAAGTGCATAACAGGATATAAAGTACAGCCTGAAGCAACTTGATAAATCCAAATTTCAAGGGTCTTTTCTTGTACCTTAAATAAGCAAACGGGATAGCGATAAAGCCATCTAAACAGGTTATCAGAACAGCTAAGCGGATAAAATTATTGGGAATCTGGTCAGACCATAAGCCGCGCACCTGGTCGAAGAAACAGAAAAAACAACCGGTAAACAACAGGACAATCGAAGCCACAATAATGATAACGGTCGAATAAACGGTATTTTGTTTGTATTTATCATGTTGGTTGAGAAAACGAAATAGTCCGGTTTCCATGCTGAAAGTCAAGAGGATCGTAATTAATGCCGCAAAAGCATAAATATTCGTTATCATCCCAAAACCGCTCTTCGACATGGAGGTGTAAGTAAAAAGAGGCGTTGTAAGCCAACTAATTAGCTTTACGATTATGGTGCTGCCGCCGTAAATCGCACTGTCTTTTATCAGTGATTTTGTTTCTGCCATAGTTTGTTTTTATTTTGTATCGTACGCCACAAAACGATTGGGTTGTGCAGTTGCGAGGTACAACAAATCGGTTTGCTTGTCTATCCAAGCATCGGTAATTTTTCCTTCTATTCCTATGTCTTGCATTTCTTTTTCCGCATCGGCAGAAGATGCTAAAAGAGAAGTTCCGCCCGCTTGAAGCCCGATCACCCAAGGCTTAGCCGACTTTGGAAATCGCCGGGCATTCTTGTAATAAGGCTTGATTTCCTGTGATGGCGAACTGCGGTAATATTCCAATACCTGTTCGATCGGAATAAATTTACCGATGACGTATTGCTTATCCTCTTTTTGCTCATAATTGATATAAGTCTGCGAAATTGATAGAATCCGGCACAAAATTGTATCCTGTTGGTTCGTAATAATTTTGTCTTGTGCTTTGGCGATATGCAATGCAAAAAATAGCGCCAAACAGCTAAAAATTAGTTTCATATTCATGTTTAGTTTAGTTTATAAATGATTAAAACAAAAATCCTTGTTGTTCTTCCCTTTTTCTTCCGAAATGTAAATATGCCAAAGCAGTGGCTTCCCTTCCGCGGGGCGTCCGTTTCAGAAAACCTTCTTTGATAAGGAAGGGTTCGTATACTTCTTCAATTGTACCCGGGTCTTCGCCCAATGCCGTAGCAATGGTCGTTATGCCCACGGGGCCTCCTCCGAATTTATCAATAATAGTCAGCAGTATTTTGTTGTCTATTTCGTCCAAGCCGTATTTGTCGATGTTCAAGGCTTCGAGTGCAAAGCAGGCGATTTCTTTATCGATAGCGCCGGTGCCTTTTACCTGTGCGAAATCGCGGACACGGCGAAGTAAGGCGTTGCAGATACGAGGCGTTCCCCGACTCCGGGAGGCAATTTCCTTGGCGGCATCGTCATTGCAGGGAACGTTGAGTATGTTGGCCGACCGCTTGGCAATCGTCGTCAAGGTACCGACATCGTAATATTCCAAGTGCAGATTGATACCAAAACGGGCACGCAAAGGAGAAGTGAGCAGTCCGCTTCGCGTAGTTGCTCCGACAAGCGTAAACGGTTCGAGTTCAATTTGTATAGAACGGGCGCTGGGGCCTTTGTCTATCATAATGTCAATGCGATAATCTTCCATGGCCGAATAGAGATATTCCTCCACCACAGGACTTAAACGGTGGATTTCGTCGATAAACAGGACATCGTTTCGTTCCAAGGAAGTCAATACGCCGGCCAAGTCTCCGGGTTTATCCAAGACCGGGCCGGACGTGATTTTAAATCCGACATTCAATTCATTGGCGATGATGTTGGATAAAGTCGTTTTCCCCAGACCGGGAGGGCCGTGCAACAAGACATGATCAAGGGCTTCTTTACGCATGCCGGCTGCCTGAACAAATACCTTCAGGTTTTCAATAATCTTGTCCTGACCGCTGAAACTCTTGAAAGACAAGGGGCGCAAAGCGTTTTCAAACTCTTGCTCTTTATCGTTTAATTGATTGGAACGTATATCGTATTTCTCCATATTCTATAATGCGGCGCAATCTTTTCGTATCTCATTCGGCACAGTATAATAAGAGATACCTGTTTGTCCGCCACAAAGGTAGTATTATTTATGATTATTGCAAAGTTGTTGATGGGTTCTCCCCTGCACAACTTTTGCCTGCGGATTTCATGGTTTTGTCCTTAAAATACCGCATTTCGTTTTATGAATCGCGGGTTTTATCCGATTTTGATCTTTTTTTTTGCATATTTAAATTTTTATTCTTTACTTTGCAACAATATTGTTTCATCTAAAAAAATAATCGCCTATAGCCAAACATTACTTTTACATCAAAAAAATAATAGTAATGACAAGTTTAAAATTGATGACCGACGAAGAATTGGTCGTTGTATATGCCCAAGGCAATAATTCTGCCTTTGATATTCTTTTGAATCGGCATGAGAATAATGTTTATTCTTATATTTATTTCATCGTTAGAAACCGTGAGTTGGCGGAAGACATCTTTCAAGAAACTTTTGTCAAAGCCATTATGACCATTAAACAAGGTCGCTATACCGAAAACGGTAAATTCCGCGCTTGGATTAACCGGATTGCGCATAACCTGATTATTGATAATTATCGTCAGGAGAAAAACGAACAGACGATTTCCAATGATGATTGCGAGATGGATTTGTTTAACAATGCCAAACTTTCCGAAGGAACGATTGAGGATGAAATGATAAAAACCCAAATTTTATCAGATGTGAAACGTTTGATTAATTACCTCCCCGATAATCAAAAGGAAGTACTGATTTTGCGTTATTACCAAGATTTAAGTTTTAAGGAAATCGCCGATATTACAGGCGCCAGCATTAACACGGCTTTAGGACGCATGCGATATGCAATCCTTAATATGCGCCGTATGGCAGAGGAAAAGAACATGATTTTGACATTAGACTAATTTTTTTCCGGACAATTACAATATATTCGGATTAGGTGCGTTTTTAAAATTAAAGTAACTCAATAAAAAATGCTGCCTATGTTTCAGAGAATTACACTTGAAATAACGAAAAGAAATTTTTCTGCGGGAGAAGATAATGTGCAAGGGTTGAATCCTAAAAAACAAACTTTATCGTTTGTCAAACAGTTTGCGCGTTCTTATCATTTAGAAAAAAAATTACCCCCCGCATTAAACGGGATGATACTGAATTAAACTACGGCCTGTTGTTTTTGATGAATGAATGACAGGCCGATGGTTTTTTTTCAGTAATACTCAAACCGTCCGTTCTCGCTTTCTATAATCAATTTTTTCGTATCCGAAGCTTCCACAAATCCGACAATCTGCGCATCAATACCAAACGACTTGGAAATTGCCATCGCGTCTTCCGCATATTGTGGGGGAAGATAAATTTCCATGCGGTGACCCATATTGAATACCTTGTACATCTCTTCCCAATCGGTTCCGGACTGTTCTTGTATCAATCCGAATAAAGGAGGAACCGGAAATAAATTGTTTTTAGTGATTTTCAGTTTATCTACAAAATGCAACACCTTGGTCTGCGCACCACCCGAAACATGTACCATGCCATGAATATGCGGACGGATTTTATCCAACAACTGCTTGATAACCGGAGCATAAGTTCTGGTGGGAGAAAGAATTAATTTTCCAACATCCAAACCTGATTCCGCTATTTTGTCAGTCAGCCGCTTTTGTCCGGAATAAATTAAATCCTGCGGAACATTCGGGTCAAAACTTTCGGGATAGCGAATCGCCAAGTATTTGGCAAAAACATCGTGGCGGGCGCTGGTAAGCCCATTGCTACCCATTCCGCTGTTGTAGTCTTTTTCGTAAACGGCTTGTCCGTAAGAACTCAAACCAACAATGACATCTCCAGCTTGAATATGCGCATTGTCAATCACATCCGAACGTTTCATCCGGCAGGTAACGGTACTGTCCACAATGATAGTCCTGACCAAATCACCCACATCGGCCGTTTCGCCCCCTGTCGGGTAGACATGTACGCCCAAGCGGCTCAATTCTTCACACAATTCATTAGTTCCCTGAATAATAGCGGAAATCACCTCACCCGGAATCAGGTGTTTATTGCGCCCAATGGTCGAAGAAAGTAAAATATTGTCAGTGGCGCCTACACACAGCAAATCATCTACATTCATTATCAAAGCGTCTTGCGCTATCCCTTTCCATACGGATAAATCGCCGGTTTCACGCCAGTACAGGTAAGCCAAAGAAGACTTGGTTCCCGCTCCGTCGGCGTGCATTATGTTGCAATAGTCCGGGTCACCGCCCAGCATATCCGGAATTATCTTACAAAAAGATTTGGGAAAGAGGCCTTTATCAATGTTTTTAATCGCATTGTGAACATCTTCTTTGGAGGCGGAAACACCGCGTTGCATGTAACGTTGGTCACTCATATTGCTGGATTTTTGTGTACAAAAGTAGTAAAAATTTGAAGATTTATAATGTCTTTTTGAACAGATAAACGTTTAAACTGAATTATTCTCTTCCTGTGTTGATGTGACAATGTGCTGATGAAAAGAATATCGTAGCGGAAAAGATTTTAACCGCAAAGAGAAGGAAGGTACGCAAAGTAGATTATGTACCCCCATCCTTTGCGTTTCTTTGCGTTCTTTGCGGTTAAAAAAAATGAACAAATTGATTGCCTTTCCTTGCTTATATTTTATCAACTGAAGGACAAAAAGTTGTTTCAGAAATTGGGTTTATTGCAATTAATAATTATACAAATAAGACAATGAAATAAAAATATAATTACATATTTTGATATTTCTAAAAATAATAGTTCATTTTACTTGCTTTATTAAAACAAACAATTATCTTTGTCAAAAATACGACCAAACAGAAGTAATCAAATGAAACTGAATTTTTTGTATTTTTTGATTAACATATTTATTAATTTAAAAAATTTTAACGTTATGAAGTACTTATCAAGTTTATTCTTTTTTTTATTCTTTTCTACTGTTTTATCTTTGAATGCGCAGATCAAAGTAGAAACAAACGGTCGGGTCTATTCGTTAGCATCTATGACAGAGAAAGAAAAAACGGAAATCCGCTATTTGCTTCCGGCTGAAGTGCAATCGGCTGAAATCTATGTATTCGATATGCAAGGCCGTCAGTTAAAAAAGTTACCTGCAAATAAATCCGGTTCCATAGAAATTAAAGGTTCCGATTTACAAGCGGGGATGTATTTGTACACTTTGGTTGTCGACGGCAAACAGGTGGATACGAAAAGGATGATATTAACAAAGTAAAAATACACGGAACTATGAAGACTAAATCAGTTATTTGTTTCTTGTTTCTTTTGTTTCTTTTTTCAAATGTTGGTGCACAAACCAACACATATTATGATTTTGAATGTGGAACAACGGAAACAATGTTGAGATCATCTACGTCAGTGGGTTATTCGGCTAATGGATATCCATTTACTCCAAAAGGTGATTTGCGGGCTTTGGTTATTTGTGCAGGCTTTGGGAGTAACTATGATTCCCAATATGTATCTGGATGGGACAGTGCCCCGGATTCAATACCAATAAGTTTGAAAAATGGAGATATATTTTATTCCAATTTTTCACAATTTACTTCTAATCCTCCAGCAAGTGCAATCGGAAATATTTCTGCTTATTATCACGCAATGTCGCGGGGGCAGTTTCGCCTTGTTGTAGATGTTTACCCTAAACGCATAAATATAACTCCAGAAACAGAAGGATGGGCTGGGGCTGCAAAGAAAGTGATTAATCAAATGAAAGCAGAAAATCCGAATTTTGATTGGAGTATATATGATAATCGGCAAAATGTCCCTGCTTATCAGTCGGATAACAGCAATTCATTACCGGATATGAAGCCGGATTATGTTATTATTATTTATAGATATTCAAAATCATTTATAAATTCTCCCTATCCTACTCAGGTTATTCCTGGGGATGCTTATGCTAGAATTGACTTTGATAATTCTATTAATTACAATGGATATACTTTCAATCCCAGTTGTGGTTATACACAATTTACAGGTGGAGGATATTTTTCAACATTATTTATACATGAAGTTGCTCATACTCTATATGATGCGCCACATGTATCAGGTGTAAATACTGTAACGGGCGATTATGTTTTCATTGAAAAAGGATGGAGCCAGATGGATCAAAATTATGTGCCGTTTGTATCATCAAATGCTTGGGAGCGTTGGTATCTTGATTGGATTGATGGAATTAAAGCCAATGGGACCAATGCCGATATAAAATCCGCTTCAGATATGAATACTTCTGGAGAATATGTACTAAGAGATTTTGTTAGCACAGGTGATGCTATGCGAATAAAAATACCTAACGGTGTCGGAAAAAATGAATATCTTTGGTTAGAAAACCATCAGGGGATAACGATTTTTGATAACCAACTCATAGCCAAAGATGGTTGTGATAATAATTTTCCGGCATCGCCTCGTGGTATTGTTGCATATATTGAATCAATCAGCGATGACAAAAATAATCCCGGAAATCTTTTTTATACAAACCCAAGCGGAATAAAGTATTTACATGGAGCAGGAAATTTTGATTATACTTATCAAAACCCTCCTGAAATCAGTTGTTGGTACAATAATGATGTTTATAATTTTCATCAAGCTGCTATTAATCCAATCTCAGGCCAATGTGGAGCGCAGGAAATAAAATTTGATTTTAATAACAATAATTTAATCGATTTTTGTAATCACGCTAATTCCGGGTCTCAATGTTATCCTCCAATTCCAGCAAAAGAAGATAATAAAGTACTCATCAAAAAAGACGGTAATTTCACTTATGATTTTCTGAACGGAGAGCGTGCTTTTGCTGCCGGTAGGAAACTTTCTATGGCTTCAAATCCATGTCTGATAAACCGTCCGAAATACGAAAGTAATGGTGATAAAATGGGTATTTATTATCTGAATGGAATTTCAGTTTCTGTTTTGAATTATGATGCAAATGGGAGTGCGAGAGTGAAGGTGCAATATAAAGATGTTGATATTACCAATGATACCCGCTATGCAGGAATAATATATTTACCGGATATCACCAGTGATGCAAATCCGGATATTAACATAATGTCTAATTTTACCTTACATGTAGATAAAAGCGGTACCCCAAATAAAAAAGTAAAAACTTCACTTGGGGACTTTATTAATCCAACAGAATTTAAGTGCCTGACTAGCTCATTTTTTAAGCAAAGCACCTATTCAAAAGTGTTTGTTGAAAATGGAAGCTCCTTATTTGTTGAAAATGGTGCAAAGTATGAAGTAAATAGTAATGCTGAATTAGCTGTAAAATCTGGAAGTAATTTTACTGTAAAGTCCGGAGGTAATTTAATTTTGAAAAATTCTGCTCAATTTTCTGTCGAATTAGGCGCAACATTAACGATTGAACCTGGGGATCTATTCTCAATTAGGTAGACATGAAATATTTATTGTATATTTTCTTTATTAAACTTATATGAAAACAAAATATTTATTATTCGTATGTGCAGGGGTGATATTACCCCTGCTTTCCATAGCGCAAACTGCGCCTTATCGTTCCTATTTCGGGGCTGAATCTACGGATTGGTATACACTCCATGAATTTTACGATGTTCCTTCATTCACCACTTTATTCAGCGTTGGGAATCAAGATACGGTTTTAACCAATGGCGTAAATTATAAAAAAGCCTATCTGAAATATTATAGAAGCGACGATAATCTATACCGGTTCGGAATGCGGGAAGAAAAGGAAACAGGTTCTTTATTTATCAATAAGGATGGAGATTCCGACTTTTTGGTTTCCAGTATGAATCTGGAAGAAGGAGATAAATTTTATTTCGATCAAGGGCTGGATTTTTACCGATACGAAGATGTACGGACGGACGAAAAGGGAAAGTATACGGTAGTCGATTCCGTTTATTACAAAGATGGACGGAAGCACATCCGGTTTGAGGCGCACTATGTTTTGTTTGTATATCCTGCTATCCCTTTAACGTTTATCGAAGGAGTCGGCCCTAACATATCTTTTAGTCCGCTTATTGGCGATGGCGGTTTTCCCATTTGTTTTGTCTGTTATGAAAACGGAAGCGAATCATGGAAAAAAGACATAAATGAATTATGGGACAGTGGAAATGGTCCTTATTACCTGGATGAATGTTTTTTTCAAAGGTTGGGTATTCCCAAAATAGAAGCCGGTTTTCCTTTCAAACTGATTCGGAGGGAAGGAGAAATAGAAGTACAACCGGGTGTTTCCGGATTTAAATCCGGACTTGTCAATATATGGTCTGTGCAAGGTAAACTGTTGGCTTCAAAAAAATTCAATGCCAATACAATCGTAGTAATTCGCACATCCGGATTTCCGGTAGGGCCTTATATAATCCGGGTGGAAAACGAGGATACAGCGCAATCATGGGTGCAGAAAATAAAATAATTACGATTATTAATGAGAAGCGATATACGAAAGTGTACCAACAGTTTTGTTATTCCGAAACGGAATGGGGCGCAAACCGCTATTATTACGCTGCGGTCAGGGAAGACACTATAGCCGAAAAAATTTATGCGCTATTTCCTTGCGATAGTAGTAGCTGGTTAATATACATGTATCCTGATTATTGTGAGGAAAAATTAATGGCCGATTTTTCGGTTAAAGCAGGAGATGAAGTAACGGTATATTCATTCTGGCCTGCATATTATACTCCTCAGTTAGTAACTGTGAAGGATGTGGATTCCGTTCTGATAGAAAATGAATACCGGAAAAGGGTAAATTTGGTAGATTGGATGGGTAATAACTTTAATTGGCCACCCGACTCTTGGGTAGAAGGTCTCGGTAGCGTTGTGTACGGCTTATTTTTCCCGGGTCCGGAGATTGTGGTTGATTTAGGAGATCCTCCAAAATTTTTGTGTTTGCATATTGACGATATGCTTATTTATCAAAATGCCAATTACAATACCTGTTATATAAAAGATGGGGGAACGGGAGAAATAAAAGAATTTCATCATTCCGGTTTTAAGATTTATCCCACTCTTGCGGACGATCATCTTTATATTGAAAAAACGGATGCTCTTTACTCCTATAAGATATACAACAGTAACGGGATACTTTACCGTAACGGAAAATTATCCGGCAACACAATAAATGTATCCAATCTTCATCCGGGCGTCTATTTTATTACATTTTGTAAAGATGGGAATGTCCGGATAGCTACCGAAAGATTTGTTAAACGGTAATAAATAAAGATCATGAAAAAGAGAATTTTAAAAATGATCGCAATTGCATTAATTGCTATCACAGCAATTATCA
>JAITNQ010000143.1 GCA_031290435.1 Candidatus Symbiothrix sp.
CACTTGTCGGGGCAATTGCTCAACACGTCCAAAATCGGCGAATCGATGGGCGTGGCGCATACTACCGTAAGAAGATACATCGATTTGTTGGAACAAACTTTTTTGATCCGCACGCTTCCGCCTTTTGAAACCAACGAAAAAAAACGTTTGATAAAGTCGCCGAAACTGTATGTGCGCGACACCGGTATGCTGCATCAATTGCTTAGAATAGAGGATTATAATTCGCTATTGGGAAATCCCGTTTTTGGCGCTTCGTGGGAAAGTCTGGTGGTTGAAAACGTATGTTCGGTTTTCAGCGACTGCCGTTTCTCGTTTTACCGAAGCGCTACGGGCGACGAACTGGATTTGGTAATCCAAAAAGCGGATGCAACCATCGCCATAGAATGTAAAGCGTCTGCCGCACCGCAGCTCACAAAAGGATTTTGGCGGGCAATAGAATTTGTGAAACCGCAAAAATCATTTGTAGTAGCCCCCGTCAAGAAAAGTTATCCGATACATGAAAATGTAGAAATATGCGGATTAAACGAGGTGCTGGCGAAACTTTCCGGTCTGCTTTGATTGCCTGAAATGTGATTTTAGGAACGTAAAATAAACAAATTGTAATATATCCTGTTTTTATTGTGTCCTTTGTGTGTTTTTTTCGGTTAAATTTTTTACCACAAAGAACACACAAAGTTTTCACAAAGTGCACAAAATTATTTATTTTTCATGCCTTCATGCCTTTTTAAATTCAGGGTATCTTCCCTTTGCGACTTGTATTTGAAAAAAGTGAATTAGAAATAAAATTGCGAGTATATGTATTTTTTACCGTTAAAAAGAATATTATTTATTAAAAAAGTTGTATCTTTGCCCGCCGCATGAAATGAAATTGAATTTTCAATGGATTTTATAAAATCCGTGTCGTGCGATTATAATATAGAAAAGTTTAACTATATAAATATACATTATGACAGAGAAAACAAAAATTAAAGACTTAGAGAGCGTTGTCATCCGGTTTTCAGGAGATTCCGGTGATGGAATGCAATTGGTAGGCACGCTATTCTCTAATCTTTCGGCAGAATTAGGAAATGAAATAATTACTTTCCCCGACTATCCGGCTGAAATACGTTCTCCACACGGAACGCTCAGCGGTGTTTCGGGTTTTCAGATGCAGGTCGGCTCCAAAAAAGTGTACACGCCGGGCGATAAGGCCGATGTGTTGATTGCCATGAATCCGGCTGCTTTGAAAGTGAATGCACAATTTCTGAAACACAATTCGGTGGTGATAATTGATACGGATTCTTTTCAACAATCCGATTTGGAAAAGGCTTTGTTTAAAACGGACGATCCATTCAAAGAATTAGGTTTGAATTCGTTGCAAGTTGTTTCTGCGGCTATTACACAAATGTGTAAAGATGCCTTAGATGGCTTGTATGATAACAAACAGGCGATCAAAAGTCGTAATATTTTTGCACTTGGTTTGGTTTGCTGGCTGTTTAACAGACCTTTAGAAATTGTAGAAAAATTGTTGTCCGACAAATTCAAAAAGAAACCGGACGTATTGCAGGCCAATTTATTGGTGTTACAAGCCGGATTCAATTACGGACATAACATTCACGCTTCGGTTTCTACCTATCGCATCGAAACCATCAGCCAAAAAAAGGGTTTTTACACCGATGTAAATGGGAACAAAGCAACGGCATACGGATTAATCGCTGCCTCTGAAAAAGCTGGAATTCCTTTATTCTTAGGCTCTTATCCTATTACACCGGCTACGGATGTCATGCAGGAATTGACAATCCGCAAAGAATTAGGTGTAAAAGTTATGCAGACAGAAGATGAAATCGCCGGTATTTGCACGGCTATTGGCGCTTCTTTTGCAGGAAATTTAGCTGCTACGAGTACTTCCGGTCCCGGCCTCGCGCTGAAGAGTGAAGCTATCGGCTTGGCTGTGATGGCTGAAATTCCCTTGGTAATCGTTGATGTACAGCGTGGAGGTCCATCCACCGGTTTACCTACCAAGAGTGAGCAAACCGATTTATTGCAAGCGCTTTACGGAAGAAACGGCGAAAGTCCGGCTGTGGTGATGGCCGCTACTTCCCCGACCGATTGTTTCGATACTGCTTTTTGGGCGTCTAAAATTGCATTAGAGCACATGACGCCGGTTATTTTATTGACTGACGGTTATATAGCCAATGGTTCTTCTGCTTGGCTAATTCCTGATTTGGCAGATTATCCCGAAATCAAGCCGCCTTATGTTAGCCCGGAACTCAGGGAAGGCTGGACGCCTTACCTGCGCAATGCAAAGACTGATGTACGTTATTGGGCAGTACCTGGAACGGAAGATTTTATGCACCGTATCGGCGGTTTGGAAAAGGATTTCAATACAAGTACGATAAGTACTGATCCTGATAATCACCAGAAAATGGGAGAGATTCGTCAATCCAAAATTGATAAGATTGCCGCTTATTTGCCTAAGCAGGAAGTCATAGGCGACCCGGATGCAGATGTTTTGGTGGTAGGATGGGGAGGCACTTTCGGCCACTTGTATGAAGCCGTTGAAACAATACTGAAATCAGGGAAAAAAGTAGCATTCACCCATTTCCGCTTTATCAATCCTTTACCCGAAAATGCGGAAGAAATACTGAAAAGGTATAAAAAGGTGATAGTTATTGAGCAAAATCTGGGGCAATTTGCCGGTTATTTGCGTTCAAAAATCGGTGGATTTAATCCTTACCAATTTAATCGTGTGAAAGGACAACCCTTTATCGTTGCCCGCTTAGTTGAAGAAATCAGTAAAATTATAGAATCATGACACAACAAATATATCAAGCCAAAGATTTCAAAAGTTCGCAATTGGTGCGTTGGTGCCCGGGTTGCGGTGATTACGGAGTGTTAAACAGTTTGCATAAAGCTATGGCCGGTCTGGGGATTGCACCCCACAATACGGCGGTCATTTCCGGTATCGGCTGTTCGTCCCGTTTGCCCTATTATATGAATACTTATGGTTTTCATACCATTCACGGTCGTGGCGCAGCTATTGCCACAGGCGTTAAGGTAGCAAATCCAAAATTGTCGGTATGGCTGTCCACCGGCGACGGCGACTGCTTAGCCATCGGAGGCAACCATTTTATCCACGCCGTAAGGCGCAATGTGGATATCAACATCTTGTTGATGAACAATAAAATATACGGTCTGACCAAGGGGCAGTATTCTCCTACTTCCGATCGTGGATTTGTTTCCAAATCTTCTCCATTTGGTACGGTAGAAGACCCTTTCTCTCCGGCGGAACTTTCTATTGGCGCCAGAGGCCGGTTTTTTGCCCGTACGATAGATACGGATATCAAAAACTCTCCGACGATTCTGATGGCTGCTGCCGAGCACAAAGGTACTTCGGTAGTGGAAGTTATCCTGAATTGCGTGATTTTCAACGATGGTGTTAACGACCCTATTGTCGCAAAGGAATTCCGTACGGAAAGAACAATTTTCCTGCAACACGGAGAAAAAATGTTGTTTGGAAAAGACAACAGCAAGGGTCTCGTACAGGACGGATTCAATCTCAAAGCGATAACAGTCGGTGAAGGCGGCTATACACTTGACGATGTGCTGGTGCACGACGCCACTATAGCTGACCCCACTTTGCACTTGAAACTGGCTTTGATGGATGGTGGTGCATTACCTGTTGCTTTAGGTGTGATAAGAGACGTAGCCGCTCCCGCTTACGATGAGGAAGTAGAAAAACAAATCGAAAGTGTGAAAGCCAAAAAACCGGCCAGGACTTTGCGTGAATTCCTGATGGCAGGTGATGTTTGGGAAGTGAAATAAAACCAAATTGTCAATTAGTATATCCTACCCCCCCTCAGGGGTTAGGGTAGGATATACTTAAAAAATCAAAATCAGTTGATAAAAGCCAAGATTTCTCCTTTTTGAATTTCTTTTCCTTGGCCTACATAAGTTCCTACAATTGTTCCGCTGTAGCCTGCTTTTACCGGTTCAATACCATAATAACTTTGAATATAACAAAGATTATCTCCTTTTTCAATCGTAGCCCCTTCAAAAGGAGCCGTCGATGCGTCCATCAGGTCGTATTGCCAAATAACCTGACCCTTGCAGGGTGCATGGATAGGTTTGGCATGCGGATATTCCGAACTGATTTCTTCGAAACTGAACATGGGTATTTCGACTACCGGGCGTTTGACGATAATCGGCGTTCCGGCTTTTTCTTTGGCCTGTTCAAGTTCCTGCTCAAACCGGTTCTTGGCCGCGCCTGACTTCATGTCGCGGTATTGACGTTCATGCATGGCAAATTCGAATAATTCTTCCCGGTCGGGACCTTCGTCCCATTCATTGGTTTTCATTTCCTGCTCGAAACGCTCTAATTCGTCAGGAAAAGCGGATTGTGGGTCGCCGTCGTAAAATTCTAAATTATTGGCCTTGGCCAATTCAATAATTTCAGGCGCCAATGGGCCGGGCAATTTACCCGTTTTCCCCAGAATCATATTCCATGAATCCTTGTCAATCAAAGAGAAACGAGGTTCATCTTTTGCCACGGCAAAAATATTCATCAGCGCTATGTTCTTCACATACTGGCTGAAAGGAGTTACCAAAGGCGGGTAGCCCAACATCGGCCAGATAGACGCTACTTCCTCGAACAACTGAATGACCAAGTTATTGAGCGTCACCTCCTTTTTCCCTTTTTGTTTGAGCGCCAGATTGATGGCATTGTGCATCCCTTTCAGGTCGGCCATCATGGAACCCATCATACCGCCGGGTAAACCGCATCCTACTAATAAAGAAGTCATTATCTTATTGCTTGGGTCGATAAAATAGCCCAAGAAATCGTCAATGAAAGATTGGGTCAAACGGCGTGCTTCCATATAGGCTTCCATATTGATATCCGGAACCAAAAATCCGGCGTCTTTCAGCATCGCGCGGATGGTGATTACATCGGGATGCACCATACCCCAAGACAAGGGTTCCATGGCTACATCAATGTAGTCAACGCCATTTTCGGCAGCTTCCAGCATAGATGCGACGGAAAACCCGGGGCCGGAATGTCCGTGGTATTGTATGGGAATATCCGGATGAAGTTTTTTGATTCCTTTGATAATCTGTCCGTTGCTGTATGGTCGGCCGATACCTGCCATGTCTTTCAGGCAAATTTCTTCAGCGCCGGCTTCAATAAGCCGGTTGGCTAAGTTTACATAATAATCCGCTGTGTGAATGGGTGAATAGGTGATGCAGAGGGAAGCCTGAGGTATCATACCTCCTTCTTTGGCGTAGCCGATGGATGGGATAATGTTCCTTACATCGTTTAGACCACAGAATATCCGGGTGATATCAACGCCTTGCGCATGTTTCACCCTGTACATCAGCTTTCTTACATCGGACGGAACCGGATTCATCCGTAGCCCGTTCAATCCGCGGTCAAGCATATGCGTTTGTATACCTGCTTTATTAAACGGCGCCGTAAATTCTCTTACGGCCAAATTGGGATTTTCACCATAAAGTAAATTTACTTGTTCAAAAGCGCCGCCGTTGGTTTCTACTCTTGAAAAGCATCCCATGTCAACAATTGCCGGAGCAATTTGTTTTAATTGGTCAACACGTGGCTGATATTTTCCGGAAGATTGCCACATATCCCGGTAAACTAAGCTAAAATTAATTGTTTTTTTTGTCATAATCAAAGTGATTTTTTTCGATGCAAATTTAACATTTGTTTTGGATATAAACAAGGAAAATGGCCAAAAAGATTAGGTATTTTTTATTCTTTTTGATTTATCTAATTTAAAGTCTTTTATCCAGCCATTCAGGCTGTCCAACAGGACAGGAGAAGTTTTTCGTACAGCCCAAGCCTGAAGCTGCGTAAAGCTGATATCGGTATCAAAATCCAATTCAGGGAATAGTCCGGTGTTTTTCAAGGCAATTTCTTTATCCACAACAGCATAATCAATCTCTTTTTGGGCAACCATATAAATCAATTGCTCGGAAGTATACGCTGTGATTTCTTCAATAAAAATAGCTTCTGCTATTTCTTCCGACAAATTTTTTAACCGGAGGATAGCCGGGGAATTTTGTGTTACATAGACGGTTTTATTGGCCAATGCAATCTGATTATCGACAAAATCAGTAGGTTCGTTTTCCAGTGGTTTTCGTTGTACCAGTACTTGTTTATTTTGGGTGACCGGAATTGTGAAAACCAAAAAATGTTTGTTGTCATTGGTTATCGGTATATTACGCGCAATGATATCGAAGGTTTTATCTTCCAACCCTTTTATGGAAATATCCATGTTGTTTTCCAAGTAAATCCGGACGGTCAAGCCGGAACGCTTGCCAATGTACTTGCACAGCTCATATTGCATACCGGAAATTGTATCTCCTGAAACATAATAATCTACCGAATTATATTCTGTTACAACATTTAATGTGTTTTCTTTCTTGATTTCCGGCAAATCACGGTTTTCTATCGGATTATTTTTTATACGCAGCCGTAAGAACAACATAATCAGCAAACAAAGCGTAAGCAGACTGATGAGTAGTACCAATAGTTTATTTGTTTTCATCGCTCCGGCTCTCTCTTTGTATTAATTATGAAAATCTACCGAAAGGCCTAATTTGAGTATGGTAGGATTGACCGGATAGTGTGGAATTGAAAAATATTCCGCAGGAGAGAGAAACATAGAACCGGCATTGTAGTATTCGATAAAGAACCGGGTTTGTTTTAAGTGGGCATTAATAAAGCCATTCATCAAGGGGTATTCTCCGACTTTCGTGTCATGTTGCAAGCGGAATTGTTGGGTGGCAGGTTCATAGACGGGCGAATAATATTTTGTCCAATAATGCGCATTGACGCCCATTTGAATCGTCAAAACTTTTGCTACAACAATTTGTAAGAATAAGCTTGAATAAACGGCCAAATCCGGCAAAGGAATAATATTTTGTGCGGACGATGTTTGGTAAACAAGGCGGTTGTGCCAATGCAGGGCGCGCAAGTGAAAATCCTGTTCTAAACCGGCGGATAGAATTTGAATATTTCCCCCATCTTGCTTGGGATAGCCTGTTTCATCGAAATAAATATAATTGCTTACGTTTTCCACGCCGAGGGTGAATCGCGAATGGGTATGCGGTATCGCAACGGCGCCTCCGAAAAAGATTTTTTTGACTTTGCCGAAATGATTGTTCCACCAGAAATACTGACTGTGATAATTGTTTTCATAGAAAGTAGGCGAGAGATTTTTTATGTATCCGTCGGCAATAATAGAAGCTGTATCGTGTAAGAATGGAATACGGGTTTCTATATTTCCGGATATATCGAAATCTCCCAGATTATAGCCCAAGATGCCAAGGCTTCCTTGTGCATTGTATGTCAGAATTTTACCTGTCCGTTTTATTAATTCTCCGCCAATATAAGTTGCGTATTGCTTGCTTTTAAAAGAATCGAAAACAATTGTATCCGGAATATTTCTCAGGTTCGTATCCATCAGTGTAAAATTCCGGATATCCTGGGTAATAAAAGCGGTCAAATCGAATTTTGCCCATTGACTGAATCCTTCTCTAAGCGAAAGTCCGACGGTATTTCGCATCGAACTATAAGATGTAGAATCACGAAGCATCCTTCTTTCCCGGAGTTGATTAGGACTCAAAAAATCGACATTATTATAAAATTTATTTACACTGGCGGAATCATCGGTATAAAACAACCGGTTCCGGTTCGTATAATCAAAAGTATAGATGATGCCGGAAACCGGAATAAACTGTTCGATTTCATTTCCTTCTTCGTCTTTTTCCCCTGTTTTCCGGTCAAACCCTAAGTTGTAGTGGTAATTTAGATAATACCGGGTTCCTTTTATCTGGTTCCATGTCTTGTCAATCTTTGTCGGATAATCTTTGCTTCCGGCATTCCGGTTGTCTACTTCTTCCGGATGGGTAATCCAGCGGTCATCGGCCAATCCGCCGTTTTCCCCGTTTATATAATCTGCCGGATTGATAAACAAGTGCGCCTGATGTTTACCGGAAATATAGTTTCCAAATAGAACCCATTCTAAGTGTTTAGATGCTTGTGAATTATAGAATCCTCTGGCATAAAGGTAATCCACATTGAAACCCATATTCAGTTGCTTATTAAAATTTAAAGCCAGTAGCGCTTGCAGTCTTTCTTCTTTGTTCCGGCGACTTCCGGCTGTTTGATAGGAAATGTTCGAATAGGGAATTTTAGTGTTAATGAAATGGAAATTGTCCGGTCGTTTAGCATATGCCCAGAAAGCATCCCCAAACATAAATTCCGACCGGTCTTCTCTGTCGAAAAAAATCCGGGATTCGGAAGGCAAGCCCAAATTACCGGGATAAGCGACAGATAAGCCTTGCCCTTCCACATTGGTGCGATTGAAATAATCTGTTAGAAAAGTATCCGGTCTGACAGGAAATACCTCACCGGTTCGTTCGGTAATACGCCAATAATTAACAGCTTTGCTTGAATCAACAGTCATAACAGAGCCGGACATTACAGGTAAATCTTGTGTAATATCCGGCTTACCGGCAAGGGAATCAATCGGAATAACCTCCTTTTCGCGTATTTCCGGCTGATTGTCTTTGATAGCCGGAATGGTATCCTGTCCAAAACCAATTATTGGAAAAAACAGGGATAAGAGCAATATGTATACCTTCTTTTTCAAATGAAATAATCAGATTTCTTTGATTATCTCCATCCCTCTTAAAATCGCTTTTTCATTCATTGGCAATAGTTTATGATGACGTTCCGGAAGCGATTTTTTCAATCCTTTCATCACGCTTTCTATTGTGACCATCGGCTCTATTTTCAACATTCCTCCCAGTACAATCATATTGAATGCTTTTGCATTTCCTTCATTAACGGCTGTGTTCATCGCGTCAATATGAAAAATCCGAATATCTTTTCGGGTAGGAGGGGTCGTGATACCATTCCCGTCGTAAATCAAAATACCTCCGGATTTGACGCGACTTTCGAATTTTTCCAAAGACGGTTGATTGAGGATAATGGCAATATCGAACTGGAGTAATATCGGTGAAGAAATTTTGTCATCACTCAGAATAACCGTCACATTAGCGGTTCCACCTCGTTGTTCCGGTCCGTAAGAAGGAAACCATGCAACTTCTTTATCTTCCATTAATCCGGAATAGGCCAGGATTTTTCCCATGGAAAGGACGCCTTGTCCGCCGAATCCGGCAATAATTATTTCGTGTTTCATATGTACATAATTTAATTAAATGTCTTTCAAATCTCCTAAAGGATACTTCGGAAACATGTTTTCAACCATCCATTTATTTGACTGGTCAGGCGTCATTTTCCATCCTGATGCACAGGTAGATACAAATTCCACAATCGAAGTCCCTTTGCGTGCCATGGAATTTTCGAAAGCTTTGCGGAGCATCTTCTTCGCCTTTTTGACGGCCGCCGCCGTATGAACCGCTTGTCGGGTTACCAAACACGTTCCTTCTAATTGTGCCAATAAATCGGATATTTTTAAAGGATAACCGTTCAGTTCGACGTTTCGTCCGAGCGGACAGGTAGCTGTCGCCATGTTGAGCAGGGTAGTGGGGGCCATTTGGCCTCCGGTCATTCCGTAAATAGCGTTATTGACAAAAACGATTACGATGTTTTCGCCACGGTTGCAGGCATGAATTGTTTCAGCCGTTCCGATAGCGGCCAAATCACCATCGCCTTGGTAGGTAAAAACCATTTTGTCCGGATTCAGGCGTTTTATGGCTGTTGCCAGCGCCGGTGCACGACCGTGGGCGGCTTCTTGCCAATCTATATCCAAATAGTTATAAGCAAAAACGGCGCATCCGACCGGAGCTACTCCGATGGTTTTCTCTTCCATTCCCATTTCTTCAATAACTTCTACAATCAGTTTGTGGACAACACCGTGACTGCATCCGGGGCAATAGTGCATCGGATTATCATTCATCAAACGGGGCTTCTCGTAAACTAAATTTTCCGGTTTAATTATTTCTAATATATTCATAATAATTTCTTTAATTCATTCAGTACTTCATCCGGCGTAGGGACAATACCACCCAAACGCCCGTAGAAATTGACCGGAATTTTACATTCCACGGCTAATTTTACATCTTCCACCATCTGGCCGGCATTCAGTTCGACGGTCAAAATTCCCTTTATTTTTTCGCTGTATGCTTTCAGTTTCTTTTTTGGAAAAGGCCAAAGCGTAACCGGACGGAAAAGGCCTACTTTTATACCTTCTTTCCGCGCCATTTCCACCGTTGCCTGGCTGATACGGGCAGTAGAACCGAATGCAACGATCAGGTATTCGGCATCGTCGCAAAGCAGTTCTTCATAAATCACCTCATTCTCCTCTATTTGATTGTATTTCTGCTGGAAGCGGATATTGTTCTGTTCCATCACAGCCGCGTCTAATTCGAGAGAAGTGATAATATTCGGTTTGTGGCCACGGAGTTTTCCAAGCGTAGCCCAAGGCTGTTCTTTCCGGATTTCTTCTTCGGTTTTTCTTGGTTTTTGTTCGGGTAATACTACCTTTTCCATCATTTGACCAATTATACCATCGGCCAAAATCATGGACGGATTGTTGTATTTGAAAGCCAAATCAAATCCCAATGCTACGTGGTCGGCCATTTCCTGTACCGATGCCGGGGCTAAGGTAATTAAGCGGTAATCGCCGTGACCACCACCCTTAACCGTTTGAAAATAATCGGCTTGGCTCGGCTGGATAGTTCCTAATCCGGGTCCTCCGCGCATAACGTTTACGATTAAAGCAGGCAATTCTGCACCCGCCATATAGGAAATACCTTCCTGTTTCAGGCTGATTCCCGGACTGGAAGAAGAGGTCATCACCCGCTTTCCACAGGCGGCTCCTCCGTAAACCATGTTGATGGCCGAAACTTCACTTTCGGCTTGAAGGACTACCATTCCGGTCGTTTCCCATGGTTTTTCATCCATAAGCGTCTCCATAATTTCTGACTGAGGAGTAATAGGATACCCAAAATATCCGTCAACGCCATAGCGAATCGCCGCATGGGCAATCGCCTCATTTCCTTTCATTAACTTTACTTCTTCTGCCATAATTCTTTATATTTTAATCTTATAAATAGTGATACATCCGTCAGGACAGACATATCCACAATTGGCACATCCGATACATTCGTCCGGATTTTTCATCCGGGCGTAATTATATCCTTTGCCATTCACTTCTTTTGCCAATTCCAGAACATCCGTTGGACAAGCCACAACACATAGGTCACAACCTTTACACCGTTCCGTATTGACAACCACTGCTCCTTTTATTTTCGCCATAAATTGGTCTATTTTATTTTAAATTAATTCAAGGTAATAATACTTACTTGTTTATTCCTCAGCGTGAACCAAGAAACAGGTCGTCTAACCGGCCTAATTCCTTCTTTAGTTCACCACCTGGGTCGTCTGTAGCGCCGATTCCTTCTATCAACGCTAATTTTGCTTTTTTTAAATCATCCATATTCATCAGGAATTTACTTTTGTAAATGTACAGAGAATCAACATCCGGCATTAACTTAATTGCTTCATCTATATATTTTAAAGCCTCTTTCCAATCTTCAATATGCGAGCATAACTTTGCTGCAATCAAATTAATTAAATAATTATCCGGATACAAATTTATAAATTCTTTTACTTTTTCCAAAGCTTTTGTATAATTATTATTGTTTCCGTAAGCATGAATCAAATGTAACAAATTATTTGGAGATTCGTATCCAAGTGATTGTGCATTTTCCAATGCATCAATTGATTTCTCATAATCTTCTATTTCTTCGAAAATAATGCCTTGCCTATGCCAACTTTCAGCGTCAAGGGGTTTCAATTTTTGAATCCGTTCAGCCAAAGCTATCACTTTGTCTTTTTCGTCTAATGACAAATAACATTGTATTTGAATCCAATAGAGGTCAACGTTCTCTCCGAATAACTCCAGTCCTTCCCGGACAAGCGCTAATGCCGAATCAAAAAGGTCTACATCATGCAAGGCTTCTCCCATCGACTGGTAAATGATGGATAATTCTTCTTTATCTTTGGCATATTTTACTTTTAACTTCCGGAAATACAAAAAGGCTTCGTCTTCCATTCCTAAGTGAAGCAAAGCAGCCAATTTATGTCCGTCACCATATATATAGGCTTCCTCTTTGTATTTCTCGCAGATATACAGGAGTTCGTTCCATCGCTCATAATCGTTCAGCAGTAAAAGAATTTCATATATCAGTTCTTCGTCTTCCGAATAAATATTCATCGCATAGTCAATGGCATGCTTAGCCCGTCCGATATCATTGTTCGCTATATAGATATCAATGATGTCGGTTAGCTCTTCCTGTTCGTAATAACCGGGATTTTTACCTGATTTAACAGCCTCATCCCATTTATAAAAGAAATCAGGATAAAGTTCTTCCTCTTCTTCTTCTTTGAAAAAATCATTATTGAAAATGTCATCAAACATCTTTTGTCTATTATTATTTATCTTTTATTTTTTGCCATGAATCCTTTAAAGCAACTGTACGGTTGAATACCAATTTCCCTTCTTTTGTATCCGGGTCTACATTGAAATAGCCTATACGCTGAAACTGAAAATTTTCCAAAATTTGGGCATTTTCCAATTCTTTTTCAACGCGGCAACCGGTTAAAATTTTCAACGAATCGGGATTTATCAAATCACGGAAATCCAACTCTTTTTCTTCATTCGGATTTTCAATTTTGAAAAGTCTGTCGTACAGACGTACTTCAGATGGAATACTATGCACTACGGAAACCCAGTGTAGCGTGCCTTTCACCTTGCGATTACTTTCCGGCATACCGCTTTTTGTAAGCGGGTCGTACTCCGCATAAATTTCCTTTACTAAACCGGCTTCATCCTTTTTGCAATCCGTGCACTTGATGATGTAGGCATTTTTCAGTCTGACTTCTTGTCCCGGAGTCATCCGGAAGAATTTCTTCGGGGCATTTTCCATAAAGTCTTCCCGCTCAATATACAATTCCCTTGTAAAAGCAATTTCATGGCTACCCATAGACGCGTCTTCCGGGTTGTTGAGCGCTTCCATCATTTCGGTTTTATTTTCGGGATAATTAGTGAGAATCAACTTTACGGGATCCAATACGACCGATACTCGCTTGGCCTTGGTATTCAAGTCTTCCCGGATAGAATGTTCCAAGAGGGCATAATCAATGATGCCATCGAATTTCGTGTAGCCGATTTTATCTATGAAATGATGGATAGCGGCAGTGGTATAGCCTCTTCTGCGAAAACCGCAGATGGTTGGCATACGCGGGTCGTCCCATCCGGAAACCAGCCCTTCTTTGACCAATTGCAATAGTTTGCGTTTGCTCATCACCGTATAGGTAAGGTTCAATCGGTTGAATTCAAACTGTTTGGGGCGGTAATCTCCGTCTTGGGGGCGTTCTTTCTTCAATTCATCGACAAACCAGTCGTATAAGGGTCGGTGTACCTCAAATTCCAAGGTACAGATGGAGTGTGTCACGCCTTCGAAATAATCCGATTGTCCATGAGCGAAATCATACATCGGATAGGCTTTCCAAGTATTACCCGTCCGGTGGTGCGGGGTATGAATCACCCTGTAAATGAGCGGATCACGGAAGTGCATATTGGGACTGGCCATATTGATTTTAGCGCGTAAAACCATTGCACCTTCGGGAATTTCACCGGTGTTCATCTTATTGAACAACGCAAGACTTTCCTCAACCGGACGGTTCCGGAACGGACTGTCGGCGCCGGCTCTTGTAGGAGTTCCTTTCTGTTGGGCGATTTGCTCCGAAGTTTGTTCGTCGATATACGCTTTACCTGCTTTGATCAACTGAACGGCAAAATCCCATAATTGCTGAAAATAATCGGAAGCATAATAGACAGCTCCCCAACGATAACCTAACCATTGAATATCTTCCATAATGGAATCAACATACTCCATATCTTCCTTGACAGGGTTGGTATCATCAAATCGCAGGTTGCATACGCCACCGTATTTCTGCGCAATACCAAAGTCCATACAAATTGCTTTTGCATGGCCAATGTGCAGATATCCGTTCGGTTCGGGCGGAAAACGCGTTTGTATTTTTCCGCTATTGGCGCCTTCTTCCAAATCTTTTTCTACAATCAGCTCAATAAAATTCAAGTTTTTTTTATTTTCTTCCGGAGCTATATTTTCTTCAATCATAATTTTAAGTCAAAAATTATTAGCCTGCAAAATTACAAAATTATTTTCAAAATTCAGTTAATATTTAGCCTGCTTTTTGACGTTAAAGGAAATATTACTACTTTTGTATGCGGATAAAAAAACGTGTAAAGCGGTTGGTTTTATATAAATGTATGATTTTCAATAGTTTGCATTTTATTGATTGATTGCTTTCTGAAAAATGATGTAATAATTAAAGAATCACATGAGCGAAAAAATGATAAAAGTCGGGATTAGCCAAGGCGACATCAACGGCATATCTTATGAATTAATACTCAAGACTTTTGATGATATAAGGATGTATGAATCTTGTATACCTGTTGTCTATGGCTCTTCGAAAGTCTTGGGATATCACCGGAAAGCATTAGACCTTCCGCCGATTAATATCAATAACATAGCACAGGCCAAAGATGCAGGCTTTAACCGTCTGAATGTAATCAACTGTGGAAATGAGGACATCGCTGTGGCGTTTTCACAAGCTACGCCCGAATCCGAAAAATTCGCCGAATCAGCTTTCAGCAGAGCTGTGGACGATTTGAAAACCGGCAAGATTGATGTATTGGTAAGCGCTCCCTCCAATCAGGATGAAATTACCTATATTGAAGAACAGTCCGGGGAAAAAGTCCTGAATATGCTGATAAGCGATAGTTTCAGAATTGCCTTGGCAACGAATAAAATACCGCTCGCCGAAGTGCCTTCAGGGATAACGGTGGATTTGCTGAAAGTACAACTACAGATTCTTCGCGATACCTTGATTCATGATTTTATGATTACACTTCCCAGAATTGCTGTATTGTCGTTGAACCCGGGTGCGAGTGTCAGCGAACATCAATTCGGCAAAGAAGAAAATGAAATCATTATCCCGGCTATAAAAGAAGCAAACAATGCAGGTGTCATTTGTTTTGGCCCTTATTCTTCCGATAGTTTTTTCGCAACAGACAATTATCAGAAATTCGATGCGATTCTCGCCATGTATTATGATCAAGGCTTGACGCCTTTTCGTTCACTTTCCGTGGGAAGGGGCGTTTGCTATGCGGCTAACCTGCCGTTTGTCAGAACAACTCCGGATCAAGGCCCCTGTTATGAAAGGGCAGGGAAAAATGAGAGTACGGAAAGTTTGTTCCGTGAAGCGATATTTTTGGCGATAGATATATTTAACGCACGGATTCTTGACAAGGAAATATATGCTAACCCCTTGAAAAAACAGTATTTTGAAAGAGGTTCGGATAATGAAAAATTAGATTTGACAAAAGAAGAATAATAAAAAAGTGGCGTAAATATTTGCCGGGGTTAAAGTTTTTTTGCACTTTTGCACGTTTGAATTTTAAAAAAGAACAATGAATTATGCGATAATAGCGGCAGGAGTGGGATCCCGTTTGGTTGAGGAAGGCATTGCCTTTCCGAAGCCTTTGGTTGAACTCAATGGCGTACCCCTAATTGACAGGCTGATTGCTGTTTTTTCAAAAAACAATGCAGTCTCGGTTTCGGTAATAGTGAATGAAGAGATGAAAGAAGTCAGGCAGCATATTGAACAGCTAAAAGCCGACTTCCCCATTCATTTAGTGGTTCGTTCTACACCCAGTTCCATGCATAGTTTTTTTGAATTGAGTCCTTATCTAAAAGGGGGGAAATTTTGCCTGACAACGGTTGACACCGTATTTAATGAGGATGAATTCACCGAATTTATCCGAAAATTCGAAACCGATGAGGAAAATGACGGGATAATGGCAGTTACCGATTATATCGACGATGAAAAACCGCTCTATGTTTCCGTCAACGAAAATGATATGTCGATAAATGATTTTCTTGATAAGCCGGATGGCCGGGAAAAATATATTTCCGGAGGAATTTATTGTCTTACACCGGCTGCGATTCATATTTTGAACAACTGTTTAGAAACCGGCATGTTGCGGATGCGGAATTTTCAACGCCAATTGGTTCGGGAAGGATTCAAATTGAAAGCTTATCCTTTTCAAAAAATTATTGATATAGACCATGCCTCGGATATCGTCAAAGCTGAAAAATGGTTGCAAAACGGCGCTATTTCACACAATGGGAAAGTTTCGCACAACGGCTCATGCTTGGTAGAGAAAGCATCCCTCCCGATCGAACTGAAAATTGCCGGTGTTCGCAGGGGAAATAAATATTCGCCCAACCACATAGGAAATGATGCCGCCATCTTTAACCTGACTGTCGAACAACTGAAAAAAATGACTTGCAAAGTGCGGGAATACTCCGAACAGGAATTTCAGGAGCAGGAGATTGATGCGGATATTATCTTCAATATGGCAAGAGATACTGCGACTATCCAAAAACTTCAGTTGATGGAAAATCAAGGAAAAAAAATTATCAATTCCGGATACGGTATAGAAAACTGTACCCGGGCAAAAATGACGAATATACTTATTGCCAACGAAATACCTCATCCAAGAAGCCTGATTGTATCGACTTATGATAGTTTGCCGCCTGAAGCCAGCGAATTAGGCGCCTATTGCTGGGTGAAGCGAGGTGATTTTCATGCCATTCATTATGAGGATGTTACATATGCAAGGAATGGTAAAGAAACGGAAGGTTTGCTGAATGAATACGCTTTACGTGGAATTCCCAATGCTGTCCTGAATGAACATTTAGAAGGCGACCTGATAAAATTCTATGGGGTAGAAAATACCGGTTTCTTCTATTGGTTTTATCCTAATGATTTGAATCATAGTAAATTTGGATTAGAAGCCATCAATGGGAAAGCCAAAGGAATACCTTTCGATGAGGGAAAACTCAGAAATATATGCAGCAGAGCCGCCCGTGTTTTAAATATTTACATATACGGCGGAGATTGCGTAGTAGACAAAACGGGAATCATCCGCATCATTGATTTTAACGACTGGCCGAGTTTCGCTCCCTGTAGAATGCAGGCGGCGCCTCATATAGCACAATGTATTTATGAATTTGCAACAAAATAACCCGACCCTTGAGTCAAGTTTAAAGTCAGTAGATACCGAAGAATTGATAGATTTGTATTTCTACCGACCTATCGGTTACCGTTGGGCCTTGTTTTTCAATAAATTGGGTGTAACACCCAATCAGATTACCATTGCTTCTATTTTTATCGGGATGGCAGCAGGTGTATGTTTCTATTATACAGAATTTTGGATAAATCTCTCAGGCATATTCCTGTTGATATGGGCTAATTCTTTCGATAGCGCCGATGGGCAATTAGCCCGGATGACCGGTCAAAAATCGGAATTGGGGCGCATACTTGATGGGGCCTGCGGCGATTTCTGGTTTGGCGCGATTTATATAGCCCTTATTTGTCGCATGTGGTCGCAATGGGGTTTCTGGATGCTGCCCTTGGCTTTGATAGCCGGGTATTTTCACAGCAAACAGGCGGCCATGGCCGATTATTACCGGAATGTACACCTCCTTTTTCTAAAAGGGAAGAAAGGTAGTGAATTGGATAATTCGTACGCATTAACGGAAAAATACCGGTCTTATCAATGGAAAGAAAAACCGCTTCAGAAGTTTTTCGACCGGATGTATCTTTTTTATACTGCCGGACAGGAGTTATGGACAAAAAATCTACAACGGATGCTGTCTGTCATCAATGAAAAATACAAGGGGAATGCGCCGGAATGGTTCTGTTTGGCATACAGGAAAAAGAGTTTTCCATTGTTGAAGTATACCAACATGCTCTCGTTTAACCTGCGGTCTATTGTGCTGTTCGGAAGTGTACTCTCCGGATTTCCATGGGTTTATTTTGTTTTCGAACTGACGGTTTTAAACTTGATGCTGGTTTATATGCTTGTGAAGTATGAACGAATTTGTTCCGATTTTGTTGAGAAAATTAAATAAAATAAGCTAAATTTGCTCGCTGATTTGAAATTGAAACGATGCTATACAGATATAAAATTAAAGGTATAATTTTTGATTACGGTGCAACCATAGATACCAATGGGATGCATTGGGCGGAAGTGTTATGGGATGCATACGTCAAAAACGGCGTACCGGTAGATAAGTCTCAGTTCAGAGAGGCATACGTATATGCTGAGCGTTACCTGGCGCTTCATCCGGTCATCCGCCCATGGTTTACTTTTAAAGATGTTCTGCTGTCGAAAACGGAAATACAGTTAAAATGGCTTGTTGAACAATTTTTTTTGCCAAAAGATACAGATTCTTTGGCATATTCGCTTGCTATTTCAAATCAATGTTATAACTTTGCCACCGTTGTGCTTGAAAAAGCAAGGCCTGTTTTAAAAAAACTGGCTTCACTTTATCCTCTGGCATTGGTTTCCAATTTTTACGGGAATATAGAGACCGTTCTGAAGGATTTTGACCTAAGTGTTTATTTTACAGATATAATCGAATCCGCAGCGGTCGGGATTCGTAAACCGGATCCTGCAATATTTGCCTTGGGTGCGAAAGTTTTGAAATTGAATCCGGAGGAAATAGTCGTCATCGGCGACTCTTATAAGAAAGATATTCTTCCGGCAGCGAGTATAGGTTGCCAGACAATCTGGCTTCGGGGAGTCGGCTGGGAGTCGGATAACTCTCCGGGCGAAAGTGCGAGTGCGGTGATAGATGATTTCGGAACACTGTGGGAGATTTTTGCTTAGTATACTATAAGGAGTGAATTAAAAAAACGACTGATGTTGTTTTTCAGCCGCTAAAATATAAGTAATATATAAATAAATTGTTTATGGAAAAAGTACAAGTGAAGGAAGCTAAAGGTAAACTTGGCGTCCTTGTTATTGGCGTTGGTGGCGCTGTCGCTACTACATTTATAGCCGGAACAATGATTTCCCGGAAGGGTGCAGGTGTGCCGGTTGGTTCTATATCTCAATTAGCTACGATCCGTTTGGGGAAAAGAGAGGAAAATCGTTTCCCTAAAATAAAGGACGTTGTGCCTTTGGCGGATCTTAACGATATCGTTTTCGGAGGATGGGACATTTTTGAAGATGACGCTTATGCTGCGGCGCGTCATGCGGAAGTTTTAACTGTCGAGGATTTGGACAAAGTGAAAGACGAATTGCAGGTAATCAAACCGATGAAGGCCGTCTTCGACCAGGATTTTGTAAAAAGACTGCACGGAACTTGGGTAAAAGAAGCGCCCACTAAATGGGATTTGAAAGAAGCGGTGCGTAAAGATATTCGCGATTTCAAAGTCAATAACCGGCTTGATAGAGTAGTTTGTATCTGGTGTGGAAGTACGGAAGTCTTTACTAAAATCAGCGATGTACATAAAACGCTTCCGGCTTTGCAACAAGCCTTGCAAGAAAACAATCCGGAAATAGCGCCATCTATGATTTATGCCTATGCAGCTTTGGAAGAAGGCGTTCCTTATATCAATGGCGCCCCGAATCTGACGGTGGATATGCCTGCTATTTGGGATTTTGCAGCACAGCAACAAGTTCCTATCTGCGGAAAAGACTTTAAAACAGGGCAAACCATGATGAAGACGGTTATCTCTCCCATGTTGAAAACCCGTATGCTTGGTTTGAGCGGCTGGTTCTCTACCAATATTTTGGGTAACCGCGATGGAGAAGTTTTAGACGATCCCGGATCGTTCAAGACAAAGGAAGAATCCAAACTTTCGGTTATCGACAATATTTTGCAGCCGGATCTTTATCCGCAGCTTTATGGCAATATCTTCCATAAAGTGCGCATCAATTATTACCCGCCGCGCAAAGACAATAAGGAAGGCTGGGACAATATTGATATCTTCGGTTGGTTGGGTTATCCAATGCAGTTGAAACTAGACTTTCTTTGCCGGGACTCCATTCTGGCAGCTCCGCTTTGCTTGGATTTGGTTTTGTTCACTGATTTGTCTAAACGCGCCGGTTTCAGTGGCATCCAATCCTGGTTGTCTTTCTATTTCAAGAGTCCTATGCACGATGATGAACATATTGCGGAACACGATTTGTTTATCCAGTACATTAAACTGAAAAATACCTTGCGTCAGATAATTGGAGAAGAAACCATTGATTTCATTGATTGAAAAGTGAAGGAAAAATTAATAGATTTGGAGGTGTTTCAGAACGCCTCCTCTATTTTTAAAAAGCCTTATGGCCCGTTTTTGGCTAAGTGTATCACGAAAATCGCCGCTTTTGACAAGGTAAACCGGGTGTATGATTCCGGTAAATATAAGACCGGAACCGCTATTGAAGATGCCATGATTGATGGTCTGGGCATCACGAAAATAGTTCATAATATAGACGTACTCAGGCAATTCGAAGGAAAACCTTTCATCACGGTATCCAATCACCCTTATGGACATATAGACGGAATCATGTTGATTGGTGAAGTGGCCAAGATCAGGCCGGACTTTAAGGTAATGGTGAATTGGATGTTGGGTTTGATTGATGTTATGGCCGATCATTTCGTAGGAGTCAATCCGTATCGTTCGGATACTTCGAAGAAGTCGAGCCTTTCCGGTGTGAAAGAATGTTTAGCGCACTTGCAATCGAATCATCCCTTGGGATTTTTTCCGGCAGGAGCCGTTTCCAAGAATATAGGCGGTAACAAAATCAAGGATAGAGAATGGCAGGATGGCGTGATTAAACTAATTCAGAAAGCCAATGTGCCGGTAATTCCCGTCTATATATCAGGTCAAAATTCTTGGTTTTTCAATTTTTTGGACAAGATAGACTGGCGCATCCGAACCATCCGTTTGTGTCATGAATTGGACACAAAAAGAGGAAAAACAATAAATTTGATATTTGGAGATCCTATTTTCCCGCAAGAACAACAAAAAATGCAAAATGTAAAGTTGTTTTCACAGTTTTTGCAGAATAAAACGTATGAATTAGCTATTAAATCGAATCAATAATGAATAGAGAAGATGCTGTTGTTTCCGGACAAACAAGGCCTCAAATGAATTCCGATACTGTTTGGGAAAGTTTTTATTTCCCAGCGGAATATTGTTTTGAGAATGCAAACAATCATGACCCTTTCATTTTCTTTGTAATAGAAGGTAAAATCAATGTTTTTATCAATGATGTGACTAAATGTACCATGCATTCGAAAGAGATGTTTTTGGTTCCGGATAGCGCTTCATTTAAAATAATTACCTCCGAACCCACTCAGTTGATGATTTGTCTGATTCCTCTTGAATTTTTGTTTTCAGTGCAAAATTTGATTAGCAAATTAGTGCGTCAATTTGAAAGCGGCCAAGAAGCGTTCGAAAAATTAACAGTAAAAAAGACTATTTTACATTTTTTATCATTATTAGATACCTGTATCAAAGAAGATTGTAATTCTGATTATTTTTTCGGACTAAAGAGACAAGAATTGTTTGTTCTTTTGTTTTTTTACTACAAAAATGAGGATTTGTCTTCTTTTTTCAGTCATATTTTGTCTAAAAATCTTCAATTTGTAAAATTTGTGATGGATAATTATTTAGCTGTCAAAAATGTTCAAGAATTGGCCATTGTAGCGAATTATTCTACATCCGGTTTTATCAAGAAATTCACAAAATATTTCAATGAGCCACCTTATCAATGGATTCAGAAACAGAAAGCTAAGCATATTTTAGTAGAGATTGGTCAAGGGATAAAATCTTTGCAGGAGATTGCAAGCGAATATAAATTTTCCTCGTATCAGCATTTTTCCGAATTTTGCAAAAAACAATTTGGGTTTCCGCCAACAGAGCTTTCAAAAAAATGGAAATAAGGAAAAAAATTACTAATTCGGCCTATCAATATTTGACAAGGTAAAAATATATGTCATACAGGTAATATTTTATGAATGAATGTTGCATAAATACACTTATCTTTGTAGCGTTTCTGAAAGAACATTCGTAGTTATTTTATTTTTTATTTTTCATTAATAATAAAATTATGGTAAAACAGACATCATTTGCTCATCAAAAGAGCGTTTTGGAACAGTTTCTATCAGTGCTTTCCGGTTTTGAAAATGAACTCAAAGGGCTGGTTAGCAGGTATGAGCAAGGTATAGAGTCTTTGTATGAAGAAGAAGGTTTGATGACGGAAGTTTATGAAGACTACCGAGAAGCGTATTTGCTCACGATGAAAGCTTCTTTATCAGAGTTACTTACAAGAATACAAGAAGAAGATATTCCTTTTGTAGAAAAAGAAATAGATTTTATTTCTTCGCGTTAGTGTTCACGTTTTTGATAAATTTTTCTGAATGTTAAAAGAAAGTCAAATAGGAGCGGGTCTCTTCCCTGAAATAGAGATCACGATTGTTGATGCCCTGTTAAAAGGGGAAAAGGTGGTAATTCCGGATTTTGGATATTTGGAATCAAGATTATTATCCGGTAGACGTACTGTTTTATTTAAATCGGAAAATTTGACGGATTCTTCTGATAAACAGGCATTTGGAACTACAGAAAGTGAGCAGAAAAGTTTCTTTACGGCAATATCTAAATTTATTTCAGCGCCCTTAAAAGAGGGTAAAGTTGTTTCTTTATCGAAAGTTGGTGTTTTTCGTCCGGTAAAAAAAGGGGATGAAGATGTAAAGATTGCCTTTACGCCCTCAACTTTCCTTCGGCAACAATTGAATGGAGGAGAAGTGGTGAATCGGCCTGTTGTAGCGGGAATTCTTCCTGCTGCTAAAAATGTAGAAGTTTCATCTCCTCCGGTGGCAGATAAGGATAAGGTTGTAAGTGCAGATTCTGCAAAACCGCTTACGAAGACAAGCGAAAAAAAGGTAGAAATACAAACGGGTGAAAATTCGGAAAAACCTGCGCATAAAGAAACGCCTTCTAAAGCGCCGCAACGTGGACCGGCCAAAGTAGGAGATGTTATTGTTCCGCAGGAAGAAACGCCTGTCTCAAACCGGAAAAATAATAATATAGCAGGCTGGTCGATTGGTGCTATTCTTGTTTTTGCATTTATATTTATTCTATTAGGCAGAAGTAAATCTTCTGATGAACTGCAGCCTATTTTAACCTCGCAGTCGGAGTATGTAAATTTGCCTGCTATTTCAGAGCAGCATTATGGTAATCGTGCTTTTTGGGTGTATATTTTTGAAGCGAATAAAAATAAACTTATATCACCGGTAAACATACCTAAAAATGTGGTGATAAGTATTCCTGATTTAGTAGAATTTGGCGTTGATGTTAGAGATAGTGCAGAAATACAGAGAGCTAATATAAGAGCTAAAATAATATTGGAACAAATAAATAATTAAATAAAAAAGATGAATATGAAAAAATTGTTTACTATTTTATTATCATCGCTGTTTATCACGAATTTGCTGGGACAAGTTCCTGTAGCAGTATTAGGAGATGTGTATGTTGCCGGTGGTGGCAAAATGTTATCCGAAGGTCCTGTTCATGTTCGTGCTACAGCGACAGCAAATGGGAGGATAAATAATGAGGCAAGTGCTACTTTGTCTTTTAAAGACAGTCTTATCTTGTATTCTAATAATGATCGGGATGGTCTTCTCTTGAATAAAGGAGCCAAAACCGCAATTACAATAGGGGGGCCCGTTCTTGTCCGTAAACTTTTTACCGGGTATGATGACGGTGGATGGCATCCTGTTTCTTTTCCTTTCGATGTAGAGTTTAATAACGTTTATCAGCCGAATGGGGATCCAGCCTACCTTGGCCGTGACTACCCAACTACTGCCCACTATTGGGTTTCTGAATTCGATACGGTGAACAGGGCTAATGAAGGCCTAACTACCGAAAATTGGATATGGCTTCCTAATACTACAGCAAAACTGAACAAGGGCATTGGATACAGAATTACAAGAGACGTATTGTATGGCGGCGCTGTGGATCAGGAATTAGATTTTGTTATTAAAACTGCTGATGTGGATACATTATTTAATAACACTGTTGCTTTTAAGTCTAAGAAACTTTCTTATGCAGATGGAAAAGGAGGATTAGACGAATGGATAGGTAATAGAGGCTGGAATATTATAGGAGGGCTTAATGCTTCTTCTTTTCTACTGGATAAAGATAATGTAGGAGCGTACACAGGCATTATTTACTATTGGAATACTGTAGCTAATCACTATGAAGATATTCTGATTAATCCTATTTCAACAGAATTCGCTATACTTTCTCCTTATGTTCCTTTTTATGTTCAGACTGATGGCTTAGGTAAATTTTTTGAGTTCAAGACGACCGGTTTAACTTTGGATAATGGAACTACCGGTTTCCGTTCTATAGAACAAGTGGAAGACGCCACAAGTGATGTTTTATATCTTGCCGTTTCAGACAATAAGAATAATTTTGGACGGATATATTTAATGCTTTCGGATACTTATGATGAAAATTTCAAACCGGGAGAAGATGCATTAAAATTAGCTACGACCCATCCTCTTTCACCTGTATTATGGAGCTTGCATACCGAAAACGGGAAAATTACGCCTTTGGTGCTAAATAGTTTGCCGCGTGTTAACGGTACGCGTGAACTCAAATTGGGATTATCCGTTCCTGCTGCCGGTGAATATACTTTTGATTTGAGAGACTTGGTGAATAATAAAGTCCGCTCGGCGCTCTTGTTGGACAAAGAAACCAATAAACAAACAGAGTTGTTGGCTTCACCGTATTCTTTCCGGACAAGCGGATCGGCATTGTTAGAAAATCGTTTCGTTTTGTATATAAACAAGGTATCTACGGCTATTGATCAACCGGGCATTCCTGAGACTGCGGTTTATGCTTATACCAACAATAATGTTTTAACAGTTAAAAACTTACTTGTAGGGAATAAGGTTCAGGTATCCGACTTGACAGGGCGTTCTATTGCAACAGGTGTTACTACTGGAAGTGAATTTTCAGTTCTATTGGTGCAGAAAGGTGTTTATATTGTCAACGTTATAGGTGAAAAAGCGACGGTGTTGAAAGTTTTGAATAAATAAATCTTAGATAACGATGCATTTATTCGGGCTTGGAATATAAATTAACAAATCAATTGTATAAACAAAATACTATATATAAAATTTTTTAAAAAATGAAACTAAAATCAATCATATTAATTTTAACTCTTTTATTTTTGATCTCAGGGTCAACGAGTGCACAAGGTATATTCAGTAAGAAGACTGATGAAAGTTCTTCGTCAACAACATCTACGCGAGGAGATGTTACGAATACGTTAGGAGGAGGACTCCGTGCACCTTCTAATCCCGGCGGTTCACAACCTGACCCGGGATCAGATGAAAACACACCTATAGGTGAAGGGCTGACTATCTTGATTATCTTGGCAGGAGGATATGTTATTCTTAAAAGAAATGTACGGAAATCGCATGAAAATTAAAACGAATATTTTTTTCTTTTTTGCCATCCTGATTTTGGTTACCTCTTGCGGTACATCCAAGAGAATACCTTTGTTTCAATTAGGAGACGATGAGAAAAGTGACAATGCCTGGATTTCTTACTACGAAAAGAATCCCATTCGCTTAAAACCGGGAGATGTTTTAGGTATTTCTGTTAATGTATTGGGTGAACCGAAAGTCGGTGCAAATTTCAACTTGCCGCTTATACCGCTTGCAACAACGGAGAATAGCTCTGAAAGTAGTTCTGTTGATCAGGGAATGGGGCGGCAATCATTTTTGATTGATGAAAACGGGGAAATTGACTTTCCCGAATTGGGAAGAGTAAAAGTCGGCGGTTACACCCAGACGGAGTTGGAGCGACATCTTAAAGCATTGCTTGTTAAGGATTTGTTACAAGGCGAAAATGCGCCTTTAATAACCGTACGTTTGTTGAGTTTCAGGTTGTATTTTATGGGAGAGGTTGGTTCTCCGGGTTGGAAAACTGTACCGTCGGAGATGAATCATATAAATATCTTGGAAGCTTTATCTTTAGCCGGTGATATCACCTTATATGGAAGGCGGGATGCAGTAAAGGTTACCAGGCGCTTACCGGATGGATCTTATGTGATGAAAGTTTTGGATGTAGGCCATATGGATGTAGTTTCTTCTCCTGATTTTTATCTCCAACAAGGAGACATGATTTATGTGGAACCGGTTAAGGCGAAAACCCATGAAGTAGATATCAGTCCGCGCTTTAATTTTGTTATATCCCTGACAACTTTTGTGTTAGGTATAACATCATTTGTATTAGCGATTAGTAGATAAAGTTATATTATAAGTAATCAATGGAAAACGAAGAAAGTAAACATAGTGTAAGAGACAAAGAAAAAGAAGTGAATTTTCAATGGTTTTTTGTTAGTTTTATAGTTCATTGGAAATGGTTTCTATTTTCTGTTGCCTTTTGCCTGTTAGGAGGTTATATTTATTTGCGTTATTCAGCGCCCGTTTATCATGTTGAATCTAGTATCATCCTTAGAAATAGTAGACAGGGAGGAATTAGCAATACTGAGTTTTCGATGCTGGAAGAAATGGGTGTTCTCAATCCCAGCAACAGTAATGTGGATAATGAGATGCTGACACTCAGATCTCGTGACTTGATAGAAAAAGTTGTTGTTGAGCAAGGAATTTTTATCCGTTATTCTGTTAAAGGAAGGTTTAAAGATACGGAATTGTATGGGAATAATAACCGGAATTTCTACCGATCAGTTCCGATAAAGGTTTTTACGGATCATACAATTATCAATTCACTGACCTCCTCCTCTTTATCGCTGAAAGTTTCCCTTACAAATGATAATGCAATTCGTGTAGATGGGACTTACGAAAATACCTTATTTTCTGATGAATATACCAGTATGCCGGCCGTTTTGTCTACTCCTATCGGTGATTTATTTCTTTATGCAGATGATTTATCCGTATTGCAAAAGGAAGCTCCATTGCATATTGAGATTATTCCACCCTTGACGATTGCAAAATATTATGTCGCATTATTGAATCTTGAGCTTGTCAATGAGAAAACTTCTGTAGTGAAATTATCCGTGAAAGAGACGCATCGTCAACGTGGAGAAGATTTTCTTTCAAAGTTAATTGAATTGTATAATGAAGATACAAAATCGGAGACGACGCAAGCTGCTTCCAATGTTGCGGACTTCATCAGAGAGCGAATTGATGACTTAAAAGTTGATGTGGTTTTATCTGAGCAGAATATTGAAGATTTCAAGCGGGCAAATCATATTGCCTCTAGTTTGGACATGGAATCCCAGATACTTTTAACCAACGATGATGAATATGTAAAGAAGTTAATTGGTATAGAGACGGAGTTTATTTTGCTATCCATTCTGGAAAAAGAAATTGCAAAAGGAGATGCTACATTGCCGGCTTCATTAGCGGGTATGTTAAATCCATTTTTAGCGCGTAGTATTGAATCTTACAATGTTTTGGTTTCTGAGAAAGAACGTTTGATGACCTCTTTTCTGAAAAAACCGATAGCCACTGTTAAAAGGATAGATGAGAAAATCAGCGCTTTAAAAGAAGATATTCGAAATAGCACCAAAGGGCTTAGGCAGTCCTTGGAAAAGCAAAAAGAAGAATATGGCAATTTGGCCGATTACTATAGCGCTAATATAGAGGATGTACCGAGACTCGAACGAGGTCTGATGAACTTGGAAAGAGACAGGGTGATCAAATCGGGTATTTTTGATGATTTACTTAGAAGACAGCAGCAGATCGAATTGACGCTTGCGCTTGCAGTACCTAATGCAAAGGTACTTGAGTATGCTTTATCATCTCCTGTTCCGGTTTCTCCCCGAAAGTTGTATATCTATTTGATTTGTTTATTAGCAAGTGTGGTATTGCCTTACCTGATAATAGGCGTCCGTGAAATGCTGAATTATAAGTTGAGTCGCGAAGATGAAATCAGAAGATTCTCGGATTTACCCATCATTATATCTTTGCCTATTGTAAAGACAAAAACGCCTTTGATTGTTTCAAAATACGGAACAACAAGTATTGTCGAACAGTTTAGGCTATTGCGTACTAATATTCAGTTTATATTGGATACACCTGAAAAGAAATCAATTTTGGTTACTTCTACGATAAGTGGAGAAGGGAAGACTTTTGTGGCTATCAATACGGCAATGATTTTTTCTTTGCAGTATAAAACAATATTGGTAGGCTTGGATGTTAGACGCCCTAAAATTAATAGTTATCTGAATCTTCCAAAACAAGTAGGCCTTATTTCATTTTTGACCGGTGAAGAAACGAACGTAGATAATTTGATCTATAAAAACATTAATGATTCAAAATTGGATGTGCTGATTTCAGGTATTGTTCCTTTGAATCCGAATGAACTTTTGATTGAAAAAACGCTTGATGATTTATTCAGAATATTGCGTCAAAAATATGATTATATAATAATTGATAGTTCTCCTGTCGGCAGTGTATCCGATGCCTTCTTATTAAATCGGGTTACAGATGTTTCTCTTTTTGTTGTTAGAAATGATTTAACGCCAAAATCAGCGATTTCTCTTGCAAATAGTATTTATGCCAATAAAAGATTAAACAGTTTGAATCTTGTATTAAATGGTTTCAATACAAATCAGAGAGGCCGTTATGGTTATGGCTTTGGATCCGGCTCGGGTTACGGATATGGATATGGTTACGGGTATGGTTATGGTTATGGTTATGGATCTGATACTAATTTATAAATAAGTAGCAGATTGCTCCTTTAAAATGAGTGAATAATAAATTAAAAAGAAAGTAATAATAAATTAAAGATAAATAATTATGAGAAAAGTAGCAGTTTTTTTAGTTGCTTTGATTGCGTTAGCCTACGCAAACTCTGTTGAGGCTCAATCGGAGAGCACAAGGGGTACTATTGTAGAGACACTGAATAAGAATCAGTATGGGAATAATTGGTTCATTTCGCTTGGGGGGAATGCCAATTTGCTAATGGCAGAACAAGACAAGGGTTACGATCTCGTAAAAAGGATTTCCTATGGAGGTGCTTTTACAGTGGGTAAATGGTTTACGCCTGATTTTGGTATGCGTATTCAAGCGAATGGAGGTGTATTACGTGGGTTCAATTTTGTATTGCGTAGAGCGCCCTCTTATTTTACCTCTAAAGATGACGGTCATCTCGAACATCCGATGGGTGGCTTTCTTATACCCGGCAATGGCTACACGTTTGTTGATAGTAAGAAGGCATACAATTTTGAAGAGGGTTTCTTGCAGGAATTTAATTATGGAACTGCGACTATAGATTTGATGTTTAATCTGACAAATCTATTAAGGGGACATTATGAGGAACTCAATAAGTTTGATTTTATACCCTTTGCCGGTGTAGGTTTTATCAATGCATATAATAATAAATATACCACGCCCTATTTTTATTCTGCTGTGCTTAAATTGGGTTTTCGCGCCAATTATAATGTGACCCCCAGTATAGGTGTCTTCGTGGAGGCGCAAGGCAATGTGACCGATCCTGAATTTGACGGTTACAAAGGAACCGCTGTGTTTGATGCTATATCCAACTTCGGATTAGGCGTACAGTATACATTCAACAAAGGATTCCCCTCATTGCCAAAACTAACGCAAGACGAAATCAATCGCTTGAATAAAAAAGTGAATGAAAATCGCTATTTAATAGAAAATCACCAAGATATTTTGGAAAGACAGCAAGATTTATTGGATAGATTGCAGAAGTGTTGTGATGAAAAAGAAGTTGTTGTAACACAGATTGTCGATAAAACATCTTTACCGGGATATATTCGCTTTGTATTGGATTCCTATATTATAGAAGATTCCGAACAACAAAAATTAATTGATGTTGTGGAATACTTGAAAGGGGTGCCTGACAGCAAATTGCTTTTGATCGGTTATGCCGATAAAAATACAGGTAATTCAAAGTATAACTTAGGATTAAGCCAGAAGCGAGTTGAAGTGGTCGCTGCCGAATTGGAAAGTCTTGGTATAAATCCAAATAATTTAGTTATTGATTGGAAAGGAGATAAAGAACAACCGTTTTCACAAAATGATTGGAATAGAGTTGTAATAATGGTTGAAAGGAAATAAGTATATTGAAGATATTTTTAATAAAAGTTTATAAATCTGTATTGAAAAAATACGGATTTATAAACTTTTCGGTCTTTTTATCTGTCCTATGAAAAGAATTTTATATATTTTAGTTGACATTATAATTATTTATGGATGCATACTTTTTACTTTTTTCTTGTTAGATAGAAATCAAGTATTAACCGAATTCCAACGAAATTTTGAGGCTTTTAAAATAATATACCCATTTATTGGGTTATTCTATCTAATTTTGATGTATGCATTTGGCTTATACGATTTGATGCGTAAAGAACTGTTCGAATTGTTTTATACGGTCTTTCTTGTTTCAATTTCTCTTACGATAGGGATTATGGGTATTTGTTTCTTTGTGAGAGATATTGCTTTGGCTTTTCCCAGAAGTGTAATTCTTCTGAGTGCGCTATTTTACTTTGTCTTATTGTCGGCATGGCGTTTTTTGCTATGGTTTCTTGATATTAAGTTCCATGGTGTGAAGCGGGTTATTATTTTCGGAGAAGATAACAGCCGCTTGGTAGACACTATCACAAACAGGTACGCTCATTTTTACAAAATAGAAGGGATTTATAATTCGGTAGAACCGAGTATTAAAGAAAAGATTCAATCAATAGACGGGATATTTGTCTGCGCTGACGTCTTGCAAAAAATCAGGCAGGAGTTATTACCGCTTTGTATTAAGTATAGAAAAGAATTTTTTTATATTCCCAAGTATTTTGATTTGAGCATAAAATCTTCTACTTTGCTGAAAATAGATGATATTCCTACATTTCGGATTCCTATATACGGACTTTCTCCTGAAGAAAATTTTGTGAAACGATTGTCGGATATATTTTTGGGTCTTTTAGCTTCTATTTTCTTTTTGCCGTTTGCCGTTATCATTGCTATGTTTATAAAATTAGACGGTGGTCCGGTTTTTTATCATCAAGAACGTTTGACCAAAGACGGTAAGACATTCAAAATCTATAAATTCAGGACAATGATACCGGATGCGGAAAAATTGTCCGGTCCTGTTTTGGCCGGAGATAATGACGACCGTATAACGAAGGTAGGCCGGTTTTTAAGGATTGTAAGGTTAGATGAAATTCCCCAATTGATAAATATTCTGAAAGGGGATATGAGTATTGTCGGTCCGAGACCGGAAAGACCTTTTTTTACCCTACAATTCGAGAAAAAGATTCCGGAATACAGCTATCGTCTCCGGGTTAAAGCCGGTTTGACAGGATTAGCTCAGGTAGAAGGTAAATACAATTCAACCGTTGAAAACAAATTGCGGTATGATTTGATTTACATCAATAACTATTCTGTGCTTAGAGACTTGTTAATTATGTTGCAAACGGTCAAAATCCTATTTATGAAAAGTAGTACGGATGGCGTAAATACCAATACCTAAATGATATGGAAGAAAATAAGGTCGCATTGTTCGATATTCCTCGGATATTAGATGTAAGAGGTAATCTTTCCTTTATAGAAAAAGGCGTCGGATTGAGGTTTGATATGAAAAGGGTTTACTGGATATACGATGTGCCGGGCGGTGAGATTCGGGGCAGTCATGCTTTTATTGAACAGGAAGAGATAATTATTGCCTTGTCGGGAAGTTTTGACGTGGTTTTGCATGATGGAAAAGAAGAAAATTGCTTTTCCTTGAACCGTTCTTATAAAGGTTTGTATATTCCCAGTATGTATTGGCGAAGGATGGAGAATTTTTCAACTAATTCCGTATGCTTGGTTATGGCTTCCACATTTTACAGGGAAGACGATTATATCAAAGATTTTGAATTGTTTCTAAAAATGAAAAAAGGATGAATGCTACGATTTATAATTGTAATGTGCTTACTTTACCTAAGATCCACAACAGAGCAGGGAATATTACCGCTTTGAATAATTCTTTGGATTTGCCGTTTGATACGAATCGGGTTTATTATTTGTATGATATTCCTTCCGGAGAAATCAGAGGCGGTCATGCCCATAAGGCTTTGCAGCAACTGATTGTCGCTGTGAGCGGCAGTTTTGATGTTACTATTGACGACGGACACAACAAGAAAACCGTATCCCTGAATCAACCTAATTTCGGTTTGCATGTTATCCCCGGAATCTGGCGAGATTTGAGTAATTTTTCGTCGGGCGCTATCTGTTTGGTATTGGCTTCTCATCCATACGATACAAACGATTACATACGAGATTATGACGAGTTCCTACACTATAAAGCGGTTTTGGCATGCAGATAAACCTTACACAATATCTTGATCGGACAGCAGCCTTGTTTCCACATAAAATAGCGGTCGATGATACCAAGAAAGTTTTGACTTTCGGTCAATTGAAACGACATGCACAAAATATCGCTACCTGTCTTATTGCCTTGGGTTTGAAAAATAAACCGGTGCCTGTTTTTATGCAGAAAGGTTGTGATATGGTGGAAAGTTTTGCTGCTATCGGCTATTCGGGTAATTTTTATGTGCCGATAGATACCAAATCGCCGGAAAGTCGCTTGAAAAGTATCTTCGATTCGCTGGGTTCTGAAGTGATTCTGACGAATAAGGAGCATCAGGATAAATTGAACGCTTTTTATACGGGGAAAATAATTTGTATAGAAGAAGCGTCTGAATTTTCCGGCTCATTACAATTGATAGCGGATGTATTGGGTGAGGTAATAGATACAGACCCTGCTTATTCGATTTTTACTTCAGGCTCAACCGGCAACCCTAAAGGCGTCGTTATTTCTCACCGGGGGGTGATTGATTATATCGACTGGGCGATTGCCGCCTTTTCGGTGGACGAGCATACCGTCATTGCCAATCAGGCGCCGTTTTACTTTGATAATTCGACTTTGGATTTGTACCTGATGTTCGCAACGGGCGCCAAACTGCTGATTGTGCCCGAAGAGTATTATGCATTTCCTGCGCGTTTGATGGATTTACTGAATCAATCGCAAGTGAATTTTGTGTTTTGGGTGCCTTTTGTGCTGATCAATATAGCCAATTACAAATTGCTGGAACAAAAGAAGCCGGAGTATCTGCAAAAAGTGCTTTTTGCAGGAGAAGTGATGCCGAACAAGCACCTTAACTACTGGCGTCGGCATTTGCCGGATTGTTTGTATGCCAATCTCTACGGACCGACCGAAATCACGGTGGACTGTACTTATTATATTGTGGACAGGGAATTTTCGGATGATGAATCATTGCCTATCGGGAAAGCTTGCCGTAACAGCGGTATCTTGATTTTGACCGATGAGGGCAAGGAAGCGTTGGCAAATGAGTCGGGTGAACTGTGTGTGAGGGGTTCATCACTTGCATTGGGTTATTACAATGACCCGGAGAAAACGGCGAAAGTTTTTGTGCAAAATCCGCTCAACAAGCATTATCCGGAGCTTATTTACCGAACGGGAGACATTGTTTTCCGGAACGACAGGGATGAAATCATTTATGTGGGTCGGAAAGATTTCCAGATAAAACACAATGGTTACCGGATCGAATTGGGCGAAATTGAAAATGCGGTCTTGGGAACCGGACTTGTAGAAACGGGTTGCGTGGTATACGACAGAGAGAATAAGGAAATTGTCTTGTTTTACCAAGCGAAAACTGAGATGAATGTTGGGTTGCTTCGCAAAGAAATGTTGCAATTTGTCCCTAAATACATGGTACCTACCAAGTATCGGCGTTTGGATGAAATGCCGCTGACTGCGAATGGGAAAATAGATAGATTGAAATTGCAGCAGCAAATAAATGAAACATTATAAGTGAATGTATTGAAAAATGAGTGACGAACGAAAACAATATATAGCTAAATATAAAAACTTGTTTTGGTACACGCCGGAAAGCAAGAAAGAAGAAATAAGTGACAGCTTATTGGTGGAAACCATTTTGAATTATGGAGATATGGAAGCTGTAACACGCTTGTTTCAATGGATGGGTATTAAAAATGCGGCTAAAATTTTTTTTGATAGCATCAATCAAAGCGAAAGACGGAAGAATAATTATTATCCGGAAATATATAATTTTTTTAATCTTGTTTTTAAAAGATATGCACAAGGAAATTCTTAGTCAACAACAAATAGATTTATTACCGCTGATACGTTCTTTTAAAAGAGAATATTATTTGGTTGGAGGTACGGCAATAGCATTATATATCGGTCATCGCCGGTCTATTGATTTCGACTTATTCAAACACTCGGCAATTAATCACAAGAAGAATTTGGATAAAATAGCAAATTATAATGTGTCGTTTACTGTAACAAGACGTGTAGCAGAACAAATGAATTTAACGATAAACGACGTTAAAGTGACTTTTTTTGAATATCCTTTTGATCTCGCAGCCGAAATGCCATTTGAAAAGTATATAAAACTACCTTCATTATTGGATTTGGCAGCCATGAAGTCTTATGCTTTAGGTCGGAGGTCGAAATGGAAAGATTATGTTGATTTATATTTTCTTTTAAGAGATCATTTTTCCATAGATGAAATATCCCAAAGAGCAGGAGAGATATATGGAGAATTATTTTCCGCCAAACTATTTAGGGCGCAATTAGCCTATTTTGAGGATATAGATTACACAGAAGAAGTTGAATATTTGGTGTCGGCGCCCAAACTGGGAGAGATAAAAGAAGAATTGATAGAGAAAGCAACAAATATATTGTAATGCAAACAATCACTGATTACAAATATATAGCCAATGCAATGATTGCTATAAGGGCAAAAAATGCAGAACAAATACATGATCTTCTTGAAGCCTATTTTGATAAATATAGCGAACAAATAACGATTAAAAACGAAATGGTAATAATGATATACAATGTTGGTATTTAACGATTTAAAGAAGAATTTAAAGAAAGATTTATCGAAACTGAAAAAGTTACGTTTGGCTTTTTTAGGCGACACGGCCACCCAATTTATTGCACAGGCAATAAAAGGGATGGGTGTGGAATACCATCTTGATATTGATTTGTTTGAAGCGGATTTTAATCAGATTGACCGACAAATTTTTGATCCGGGTTCGGAATTGTATCATTTTGATCCGGAAGTAGTTTTGATTTTTGAATCAAGCCATAAATTGCTCCAAAAGTACAACAAGACCGCTCCGGATACCCGCAGACAGTTTGCCGAAAGCACTATTTTATCTGTGCGGGAAAAGGTTTCGGTTTTACAGGAAAGAACGAAATCGAAAATTATTTTCTGTAATTACACGGAAGAAGATGATCGTGCCTTTGGTCAATATGCCAATAAAGTAGCAGCATCATTTATTTTTCAGCTCAGAAAATTGAATTTTCTACTACAGGAATCGGCCGTTCAAACGACAAATCTTTATATCTGCGATTTGAGTGCAATTCAGAACACGATAGGTCGTGAACGTTTCTGGTCTGCATCTATTTATACCCATACAGAGATGGTTGTAAGTATTGATGCCTTGCCTGATTTTGCTTTGTCGGTAGTCCGGATTGTGCAATCTTTTCAGGGACAGTTAAAAAAATGCCTCATCCTTGATCTGGATAATACGGTGTGGGGAGGCGTTATCGGGGACGACGGCATTGAAAATATTCAGATAGGGCAATTGGGTATAGGAAAGGTTTTTACGGAATTTCAATATTGGATCAAAAAGTTACAACAGCGGGGAATTATTATTGCCGTGTGCAGTAAGAATACAGCATCAATCGCAAAAGAACCTTTTGAAAAACATCCGGACATGGTGCTGAAATTGTCCGATATAGCGGTTTTTATAGCCGACTGGGATAATAAGGCGGATAATATCCGAAAAATACAGCAAGTACTGAATATTGGCTTCGACTCAATGGTTTTTTTAGATGATAATCCATTTGAAAGGAGTATTGTCAGGGAAAATATTCCGCAGATAACCGTGCCGGAATTGCCGGAAGACCCTGCGCTGTATTTGGATTATCTTTATGGTTTGAATCTTTTCGAAACCATTTCTTATTCGAATGAAGATTCACAACGGACGCAACAATACCAGAAAGAGGCGGAACGGCTTGTCTTTCAGGAATCATTCACGAATGAGTCCGATTTTTTGCAAGGTTTGGACATGCGTTCGGATACAAAGTCATTTGATAGCTTTACGGTTCCACGGATAGCCCAGTTGTCCCAACGTTCCAATCAATTCAATTTGCGGACAGTCAGGTATACGGAAGATGATATTAAACGGATAGCCCAGTCGGATAAGTATTTGACCCTTTCGTTTACATTGGAAGATAAATTTGGAGATAACGGCTTGATTTGCGCCGTTATTCTTGAAAAACAGGATGAAAAGAGCCTGTTTATTGATACTTGGTTTATGAGTTGCCGTGTATTAAAAAGAGGCATGGAATCATACGTGTTGAATGCGATTGTCGATTTGGCGAAAAAAAACGGGTTTACTACACTTTTAGGCGAATATATTGCAACGCCCAAAAATGAAATAGTGAAAGATCATTATAAAAGTCTTGGTTTCCAGCCCAAGGGTGATTTATGGAAACTTGACATAGACCAATATGAAAGAAACAGTAATTATATACTTAAAAAATAGGAAACAAGATGCTTGAGAACGCTATATTTCACCATGTCGGGATCGCTGTCAAATCAATAGCCGATACGGCTTTGCTATATACGGAAGCCGGTTACAGGACGACGCCCGTTGTTTATGATCCGATACAGAATGTAAATATTTCCTTTTTGGAAAAAAACGGCAGTCCTTTACTGGAACTTGTAGAGCCGGTAGATAAAACATCCCCGGTTTATAATATTTTGAAGAAAGTAGGCGTTTCGGCTTATCATTTTTGTTATGAAGTGGTGTCTATACAGGATTGTATTACAGCGCTTGAAAGCAAAGATTTCCGGTTATTGCAGGAACCTGTGCCGGCTATCGCTTTTAATAACCGCAAAATCTGTTTTTTATATCACATCGCTACCGGTTTGATAGAATTGCTGGAAAAGTAAACAATTAAGTTGAATAAAATAAAAATGTTATGGAAAAGAAAGAAATTTTATTGGTATTGCAGGCTATTTTTAGAGAGGTGTTGGATGATGAAAATATCGTTTTGAGCGAAGAAACCGTATCAAATGATATAGAAGGATGGGATTCTTTGACTCATATCCAAATAATTGTGGCCATTGAGCAGCATTTTAAGATTAAATTCACCTCTAAAGAAATTCTGTCTTGGAAAAATATAGACGAAATGCTACATAGCATTTGTGAAAAAAAAGTATAAATTGGAGCAAACAATCTAATAGATAGAAATAATAGAAATATATATGTGTCGGTTTATTGTAGGCGATAGTGCAGTGTTGAAAGGGAAAATAGCGGAATTTATTTCCCGAAAACCCCCATATTCAAATTATTTCGGCATAGATTTTGAGAATGTCGACTATATTGAATGTTCCGAAACCCTGCTTTTGAGAAAATCGTACGATAATTTTTCCCGGATTTATTATTTGTCGTCAAATGCAGCTCAACTTGTCGGTTTGTTGGGATACTTGTCCGGTAAGGATATTATCAATATACCTTCAAAAGCTGAATTATCTGTTGGTTTGACTGATCTGTTGTTATCCGGAGGCTACGCTTTGTATGCGACTTACGAGCGGCAAGTTAATAATCATGTTGAGTCGCGGGGAGAATTTGCAGGCTATTTTGCCGAGCAGGAAGATGTATCAACGATATATGATATCCTTTATTTAAAATTTAACCCATTTACGGATCGACTTCCTTCGCGGCAGGAATTAATGGAAATGGTAGACAAAAAAGAAATATTGGTAAATCGTGACGGCGAAAATAAGGTTACCGGTATACTGACTTTTACCTTAAAAAAGGCAGTCTGCAATTTCAATCATTTAATAGATACAACCGAAAGCAGCAATGGTTTATTTTTGTTACTGAAAATGTTTGATTATATGGGCGAAAATCATGTTGCGCAATCCGCTATATGGGTGAATATCAATAATCAAAAAATGAAAAAGATATATCAAATACTTGGTTATAAACCGGATGGACTGAAAGATTATACATTTATAAAACAACAATAAAAATGAGACAATCAATAATAGAAATTCTCACGGAATTGAGGCCTGAATTTGATTTTCAGCAAGATGTGGATTTTATTGAGGCCGGAATGCTTGATTCCTTTGATGTGGTGATGCTGGTAACGGCATTGGATGAGAAATTCGGCATATCAATTGACGGCATGGATGTCTTGCCGGAAAATTTTTCATCCATAGAACAAATAGAAAACTTATTAACGAAAAATGGCGTTAAATAAATGAGTCTCAAATTCACTTTTCGAAATAAACGCATCAGCGGCATACTGACTGTACTTCCCAAGCGGGAAATACCGTTTGAGGACGAAATGGCTCATTATAATTTTCCTCCGGCTAAGTCATTGAAGTTGAAATTAGCCATGGGATATAACAAACATCGCATTGTAGAGGCCGGAACCAATGTCTCGGATTTATGTGTGTATGGAATCAATTATCTGTTGGATGAAGGTTTATTGGAAAAAGACGATATCAGTGCATTGGTATTGGTAACTCAGTCCCCTGAGCATTTTTTGCCGCCGACAAGCAATATTATCCAAGGGAAGCTGGGTCTGCATACAGATGTTTTGTGCATGGATATCAATCAGGGTTGCGCCGGTTTTATCATTGGCTTGCTACAGGCTTATATGTTGCTTGAGCAGGAAAGTATTAAAAAGGTGCTGTTGCTGAATGCGGATGTTCTCAGCCAAAAGATCAGCAAAAGAGACCGGAATAGTAATCCGCTTGCAGGCGATGCCGCCACGGTAACTGTTGTTGAGAGAAGTTTGGAGGCAACTGTTATTCAGTCTGTTCTGAATATGGATGGAAAAAGAGCGTATGTGTTGCAAATTCCTGCCGGTGGATTTAAATTGCCGTCCGGTCCGGAAACGGCTGAAATGAAAGAAGATGAAAACGGCAATTTCAGAAGTTTGGATAATTTGGTGATGAAGGGCGATGAAGTGTTTAATTTTGCCCAGAAAGAAGTGCCCCCGATGATTGAGGACTTGCTGGAAATTTCCGGTAAAAAGGCCGGAGACATTGATTTTTATTTTTTCCATCAGCCCAACAAATTTATGCTCCATAAATTGGCGGATAAGATTGGGGTGCCCCGAGAAAAGATGCCGGCAAACATTGTGGAAAATTTTGGCAATGCGAGCGGCGCTACCATACCGGTTGCCGTCAGTTTTAATTTAGGCGCCGATGCGCTTGCTTCAACTTATGAAGTTTGTTTTGCCGGGTTTGGCGTAGGCTTGACCTGGGCGGCCATACAACAAGAATTAGGAAAATTAAAGTTTAATCAAATAATATATTATTGAAAAATGGATGAACTTTTTGGACAATTAGTCGAGCTATTCGAAGTAGAAAGTTTAGATTCGAACGATAATCTGGTAGATTTGGACATGTGGGATTCGCTCACACAGTTATCAATTATTGCGCTGGCAGAAGAAAATTACGGCATAACGGTTTCTGCTGCGGAACTCAGGGACGCCCAAACAATCGGCGGCGTGATAGGTCTTTTTGAACATAAGAAAAAAAGTCGAGTATAAGCAATGGAACAAGCGACATATATATTAGTGACGGGTGCATCGTCGGGTATTGGCAGGGAAACGGCTATCCGGCTTTCGGCCGATTACGGTGTAATCCTTGCCGGTCGTGACCGGGAGCGGCTTGCAGCAACTTTGTCTGCCTGTGACAAAAACCGTAATCATTTGATTTGGGAATATGACTTGGCCGATTTGCCGGACTTGGAGG
>JAITNQ010000155.1 GCA_031290435.1 Candidatus Symbiothrix sp.
TGTCCGCCTTTGATTAGGCTTGTAATGTCTGCGGCTCCGCCGCCAATGATTAAAAAACTTCGATGTCCGAACATAATTCAAATTTATATAGGTTATTAAAATAGATCAAAAACAAATAAAAGCTTGAATATTTCTAAAATATTCAAGACACAAATATAAATATATTTATTGAAAAACCAACTATATATTCAAATTTATTTAACCTTATTTTTCTTGAAACATGATAAACAGAAGGAATTGAATAAACGTTTCCCAGGCGGCAAAGATAAAACCAACAAAACAGAGGTAACGGAATAGGAAACCGTTTCTAAAAACGTCGTGCGAGATGCTTAGAAAGCCGTTTTAGATGCTCATAACGTCGGAAACGGCTTTTTTAACCTCGAATTTGATGTTCTGAAGTCCTCAATCGGTGTTCGGAAGTATTAAAAATTGATGTTCGGAAGTACAAAATCGGCGTTTTGTAAGGCTGTAGCCTTGCTTTTTAACCGCAAAGAACGCAAAGAACCGCAAAGGATGGGACATAATCTACTTTGCGTACCTTCTTCTCTTTGCGGTAAAAATCTTTTCCGCTACGATATTCTTTCTTTTGGCATTTGTTTTTTCATTGTCACATTTCTGGGGTAGGGGAGAGGTCTGAGAAAAGACAGGAGGCAGGAAACATCAAAATTCATAACCGACAATCAATCCCATGCGTGGCAAAAATCCCCTTTTATCAAAAAAGGCAGGAAGTAGATAATTTTGGTCTTTATCAGATGTCAATCCGGCATAAGCCAATCCATAAATGTGTTGATAAATCACACGCCTGTAACCTACTGTAAAAGAAAAACCATAATTTTTTTCAAAATGCAACTCTTCTTGCCCGCTTTTTGTGGAAAGAGACGCTCCTATAAGTCCATAATTAATTCCGCCGAAAACGCCAAATTTTGCGTATAATTTACATCCGAAATCATAACTAAATCCCGATTTAGCGCCCGTGTGATGTTCGGGAAGTTGCTCTCCAAGTGCATTGCCCACCGCTACATTCAACGAAAGAAAATTATATTTTACTTCTCCGCCAATTCCTACTATACCGCCTAAATTAGTCCCTGTCCCTACGCCTGCGTAAACGGAAGGCTTAACTTGAGAAAAAATGATAGTATTTGAAACTATTAACAGCAGGAATGTAATTAAAAATAATCTTATCGGTTTCATTAATTTATATGTTTTATCATTTTAATAGTTTGTGTCTTTTCTTTTAGACCAATAGTAGTAAATTCCATTTTTACTGTATTAATTTTCCTCATCTACCTTGTGCTGTTTCCAATACTATATCAAAGTGTTGCTTTGGATTGCGTTTATCTATAGAGATATTTTTATCAAGATAACCGAATTTCTGAATATCAAAAGAGTATGATACAAAATTCTTATCTTGACTTGGTGAAAATTCTATAATGAACTCTCCTTGCTCATTGGTACTTGTTCTGTCAATCACTAAAGGCGTAAACATAAACACCTCATCTTCATTCACTCTAATTTCGCATCCTATAATTGGAACTGTATTGACATCAACAACTTTTCCTGTAACCGTAATACTATTTACCGCATCATTTTTGAATAAATCTAACTCAAAACAGGAAAAAAAACAGGAAAGGCTAATTAAAATTAAAAATAATATCTTCTTCATCTTTTCAAAATTTTAATTGTTTGTACTTCATTTCCAAAGACAACTGTTGCAAATTCAGTTTTATTTGATTATTTCTGATTAGTCGTATTTTTGACAAAGATAATTATTTTTTTATCTCTGTGTTTTCTTTGTTCAATTTTTTTAACCGCAAAGGAAAGGTACATAATCTGCTTTGCGTACCTTCTTCTCTTTGCGGTAAAAATCTTTTCTGCTACGGATATTTTTGTTTTCACAAATGTCCGTATTAACTATTAAGTATTCACTCAATGTGCTGAGATAATTACTTTTTTCCCTTCTGATATTCCAGCGACATCTTCAAATTGCAAAATATAAACGCCGGCGTATAGTTTATTTATGAAAATACTTGCGTTTCTTTCACCTGTTATTCTTCTTGTAACCAGTATATTTCCCAATAAATTGGACAATAGTATCTTTCCATTGGTGGGCGTATCAAATGAAATATCAATACTTTCTTTAGATTGCCGGATACTAAATGAACGTTTTTGATGAACAGATTTAATGTCGGAAGTTTCTATCTTTTCAATAGATTCAATTACTATTTCAAAAAATATATTTGAGAGCACATCTTCTTTAGCAGATATAATTCCGACTATTTTTACGCTATCACCGGCGGAATAGGAATTATTATCAATAACGACTACATTCTCGGCAACCCAATGTGAATCAATAGAAATTACGCAATCATCAGAATTAATTTTCACGCATAGTAGACTCCCCGGCAAGCAAGGAGTTTCGGTACAAGGATTCGGGAGTGTTAATAATCTGCCGTAATAAATATCCTGCCCGAAAACAGTTATGCACGTAAACGTAAATACGGTAAGTAATAAAAAATGTTTCATAAGCTTTTTATTTAGTGTTTAATAAATTTTTTGGTAGCTATCCAGCCTTTTTTATCATTATAAAATGCAATAAAATAGACACCCGGATGAAGATGGGCTACAATAATCAGGATAAAATACTAACAGTGTATTATCACACGGAAATAATGCATAGATTTTTCCGGCGATAGTATCTTCCCTGACCGCAGCGTAATAATAGCGATTTGGGTCCCAGTCTGTTTCTGAATAACAAAACTGTTGATATACTTTCGTATATCGCTTCTCATTAATAATCGTATCACCCTCAAACCAGTATTTTTTATCAAGGATTGACAGATACGCATTTGAATGAGGCAAGAAATGTTTTAACTGCGAATAACTATTTCCTGTGATCAGAAAAAACATTATACACAACAAAATATATTTTTTCATATTGTTTACTTTTTACTTTGTTAATTATTTTATTTTCTGCACCCATGATTGCGCTGTATCCTCGTTTTCCACTCGGATTATATAAGGCCCTACCGGAAATCCGGATATGCGAATTACTACGATTGTATTGGCATTGAATTTTTTTGAAGCCAACAGTTTACCTTGCACAGACCATATATTGACAAGTCCGGATTTAAATCCGGAAACACCCGGTTGTAC
>JAITNQ010000238.1 GCA_031290435.1 Candidatus Symbiothrix sp.
TATTGGTTACATTCGATTATTGCATTTTCGAGCAAGGTTTTCACATTTACGCTATAATCAATTAAAAACAAGATTGTAAAATAGTTTTCGGCAACGTTTATATCTTCTGTTTCACCGCCGTTCCGGTTTATGTAGAAAGCGATTTCTTTTTCAATTAAATCTCGCTGATAATCGGAAAAAACCTTCAGATGATTGGATTTAAACAAAGCGGCAAATCGCAGTTTATCGCCTTTTCCACCCAAACCGGTTGATATAAAAATCAGTTTTTCATCGGAAAAAGTCGTTTCCATCATGATTTTCGCCTGAATAAACGACATGATTGCCCAATCGTCCTGATGCGTTTTATTGTACGTTTCCAATGCCCTGTATGCTTTTATATCTCCCGAAACAGCGAGTGAAGCCAAGGTGTATTTTATCTCCTTTTCGGACGTATCGGGAGAATTTAATATTTCTATCCGGCGTTCAACGGAATCCAGACTTTCGTCACTTTTTATGTTTTCCGAGAAACGGAAAAACTCCATCTGTTTTTCGACCGGAACTTTGGTTTCCAATACTTGCAGGTGAGCTTTATGGCTTCCCAATGACTGATAGAGTTCATTGAAAAATGTATTTTTATCGTTTTTCATAATTCGTCGTATAATTTTCTTTTTTATGTCCAATATAATATGTATAAAAATATATATTTACAAACAGTTGAATGATATCGAAAAAAAGTAAGGTAACATAAAACTTCTCCGTACGCAAACATTTGGCTATTTTATTAATGACAAAAATTTGGGAAAAAAGTCTTGTGGAAAAACAAAAAACAGCAACAACCGGAAATATGAAATCGGATAACGAGAAGAATGGATCTCCGTGTAACATACAAGCTGTCAGGCTGAGGAAGAAACCGGCTCTCGACCACCATTCAAGTCTCCATAAAGCAACGGGACCTCTTTTGTAAAACCGTTTTGTGATGGCTTTATTGCGCTTTAATTGCATCCATCCGGCACTGCTCAATTCCGTATGTACAAGGCTATCATGAGATAGCTCGACGGCTGTGTTGTGCTTATCCGCAATTTCATTGACAAACAAATCATCTTCTCCTTGCTGTAATATCCGGTATTTGCTGAAGCCTTTATGTTCGGTAAAATATTGTTTGGCATAAGCCAAATTTCGCCCGTTAGCAGCATAAGGACGGTGAAACAAAGCGAGCGATATCTCTTGCAGGTTGGAGAAAAAATAATCATAAGTGATGAATTTTGAGGAAAATCCTTTTTTACCGTCCCTTGCGGAAAATCCCAAAACGATAGACTTATTACGGAGAAAATGTTTTGTCATCAACTTTATCCAGTCTTTTGAAACCGGAATACTGTCGGCTTCAATAAACAGGAGATAATCGTATTGCGCAGCTTTGATACCGAGTGTCAAGCCTAATTTTTTCCGACTGACGTTCAAGGTATGTTCCGGAATATTGGTAACATACAGATTGTCGTATTTTTCCTTCATTATCGTCATCGTTTCTTCGTTTATATCGGATTGTCCGTCGTTGACGACGATTACTTCAAATTTGAGGTAATCTTGTTCCATTATTGCCGGAAGGAAATCTTTCAGGTCGTAAAATTTATTCCGGATGCAGATGATGACGGAAACCGGAGGCTCATTACCTTTGAAACCGGAGGCGCTTGAATGTCTTGCTGATTTTTTCCCCCGCCGAAAACGATAATAGGGTTTTGCCAACACAAACCAATAAAAAAACAATTGGGTAATGAAGAAAAGCATTAAAGCCGAAAGCAATACTATTTCTGTTGTAGTAAACATATTTTGTTTCTTAAATTATTCTGTCATATTTATTTAAATAAAATACGCTTCAGGCAATTTCCGACAATTATACTGCGATGCCATGATTTCACCGTAAGCGCCTGCCGAACGCAGAGCGAAAATATCTCCTCTGTGCGCTTTATTCAATGTAAGCGCTTTGCCGAAACAATCGGACGATTCGCAGATAGGCCCTACCACATCGTAAGTTTCTTCTGCTTCGTCGGATGTGAGGTTTTCGATTTTATGATAAGCGTCGTAGAGGGCAGGACGAATTAATTCTGTAAATCCGGCATCCAAGACGGCAAATTTTTTGAAAGAACCTTCCTTGACATATAAGACTTTCGAAATCAGGGCGCCGCATTGTCCGACAATAGAACGTCCGGGTTCGAAATGAACCTGCTGACCGGATTTTACCGGAAAATGTTTGTGGAAAATTTCGAAATAGGTCTTAAAATCGGGAATAAGATGATTGTCCGGGTCATTGTAATCTATACCCAAACCGCCGCCGAAATTGATGTTCTCTAAAGAAATTCCGCGTTTCGCCAATTGTTCCTGAATTTCCAAAGTTCGTTTGCAAAGCATAAAAAACGGCTCCGTTTCAAGAAGTTGCGAACCGATATGGAAATGTATGCCTATCAATTTCAGCGAAGCGAGCGTTTGCAGTTTATTCAAAACGCCGTCCAATTGGTCTAAATTGATACCGAATTTATTTTCTTTTGTACCGGTAGTAATGTGGTGATGTGTATGTGCATCCACTTCGGGATTTATTCGCAGGGCGATTTGAGCTGTTTTGCTCTTCTTTGCCGCCAATTCGTTGATAACTTCCAATTCGGGGATTGATTCGGCGTTGAAGCAAAAAATATTTTCGTCCAATCCGAGATTAATTTCCCAATCGGCTTTTCCAACGCCTGCAAAAACGATTTTTTCCGCAGAAAAACCGGCTTTCAGGGCAGCTTGGATTTCTCCGCCGCTTACACAATCCGCTCCAACGCCCGCTTCCCTGATAATAGAGAGTATTTGCTGATTGGCATTGGCTTTAACGGCATAATGAATATGGTAGTCATATTTTTTAGCTTCGCTTGTTGCCACTTGCAAAGTCTTTTTCAATAACTCCGTATTGTAGTAATAAAACGGCGTTTGAACCGTTTTGAAATTTTCTATTGCTTTATCAGAAAAAAAATGTGCCATTTTTTATGAGTTGAATTTTTTGCAAAAATACAAAAAAATATTGATTCTGTGTATGATTATATTTTGTTTTAATCAGGATTATTACTAATTTTGTATTTTAAGAAAAGAATAGAATGCGCAATTAATTTCCGGCAACAATAAAATGAACCCCAAAATATTCGATAAACTGAAAACGCTTGCGGAAGCTGCAAAATTTGATGTATCCTGTGCATCGAGCGGTACTACGCGCGATAATCCGGGAAAAAATCTCGGCTCAGCGGCCGGTTGGGGCATCTGTCACAGTTTTACGGAAGACGGACGTTGCGTTTCTTTGCTGAAAATCATGCTCACCAATCATTGTATTTACGATTGTGCGTATTGCATGAACCGCCGGAGCAATGATGTTCCGCGCTGTACTTTTTCCGTGTCGGAATTGGTTGAGTTGACCATCGAATTTTATCGCAGGAACTATATTGAAGGACTTTTCCTTAGTTCGGGAATTGTTCGCAACGCCGATTATACGATGGAGCGTATGGTGCAGGTCGCGAAAGATTTGCGGTTAATCCATAAATATAACGGTTACATTCATTTGAAAAGCATTCCGGGAGCAGGCCGGGAATTGGTTGCCGAAGCCGGTTTGTATGCCGACCGTTTGAGTTGTAATATCGAGATGCCTTCGGAAGAAAGTCTTCGGATTATTGCTCCCGATAAAGATTATCAGAGCGTTTACCGGCCGATGCACTACATCCAACAAGGTTTTTTGCAAGGCGTGGAAGATAAAAGAAAATACCGTCACGCACCGCGTTTTGCTCCGGCAGGACAAAGTACCCAGATGATTATCGGAGCAAGTCCCGACGATGACAACCGGATTTTGCATTTGGCGAATGACTTGTATCAGCGGCCGGCGATGAAAAGGGTGTATTATTCGGGCTATATTCATGTCAATACTTACGATACCCGTTTGCCGGCATTGACTGCTCCGCCTTTGGTTCGTGAAAACCGACTGTATCAGGCTGATTGGCTGATGCGTTTTTATCATTTTAAAGTAGATGAAATTGTCGATGAATCCCATCCTGATCTTGATTTGGAGATTGACCCGAAATTGGCTTGGGCTTTGCGTCATCCCGAAACTTTTCCGGTGAATGTGAATACTGCCGATTACGAAACCATCCTGAGAGTACCGGGTATCGGTGTGAAATCGGCAAAACTGATCGTTTCTTCCCGCCGCTTCGGACGGCTTACCTCCGACAACCTGAAAAAAATGGGTGTGGTGATGAAACGCGCCGCTTATTTCATTACCTGCAACGAACTGCCGACATTTACCGTACAAGAAGCAGGGCCGGAGTATATACGAAAAGCCTTGGCTGCTCCTCCAAAAAAGAAAAAAAACGAAGGTCAATTGACTATTAATTTCGAAGAATTGTCAAATCATTATAAATAAAAAGAATATGAATAAATACGCTACTGTCCGCCCTATTCATCCGGGCGAAATCCTGAAAGGAGAAATTGAATACCGCGGCATATCGCAAGTCAAACTTGCCAAGCAAATGGAGATGCCGTACACAATGCTGAATCACATATTGAACGAACGTCGCCCGCTTACAATCCAAACGGCAATGCAGTTTGAAGCCGCCTTGGGAATATCGGCATTTACATTGATGGGTATGCAAACCAATTACAACATACACTTGGTAAATCAAGATAAATCCTTTTCCGAACGCCTTGCACAAATCCGCGAGATGGTGTCAAAGACTTGAGATTTTTCTGATATCAATCCGTTAACGGATATTGAAGCATTGGAGACAAATGATCTTGATGCCGAACAATTAAAGGAACTCTTTAAATGACATCTTCAAAGATTGTTCTCCTGCTCTCCCTCCCTTGTGGGTCGGAGTTGTGGGGCAACAGTGCACCTACCGGTAATACAACAGCGCCTCAAAAAAAATTTTATCCTTTTTATCAATCTTTTTTGTTTTTCCTATAAAAATACTATCTTTGCACATAATTAATCCTTTAAACGAAATTCCGTACTCATGAATGACAGCGTTGTTATCATTCCGACTTATAATGAAAAAGAAAACATTGAGAAAATTATTCGAGCGGTATTTTCTCTCGAAAAATCTTTTGATCTGTTGATTATCGACGACGGTTCCCCAGACGGAACGGCTTTGATAGTCAAACATTTGCAAAACGAATTTCCCGAACGGCTTTTCATTTTGGAACGTGCGGGTAAATTAGGTTTGGGAACCGCCTATATCGCCGGTTTCAAATGGGCTTTGGAAAGGGAATATGCGTATATTTTTGAAATGGATGCCGATTTTTCCCATAACCCCAAGGATTTGTTGCGCCTGTACAACGCTTGCGCTATTGAAGGAGCTGATGTAGCCATCGGTTCACGGTATATCTCCGGTGTAAACGTGGTAAACTGGCCGATATCAAGGGTGCTGATGTCTTATTTTGCATCGATTTACGTGCGCATGATTACCGGAATGCGCATCAAAGACACCACAGCCGGATTCAAATGTTATAGTCGCAAAGTACTGGAATCTATTGAATTGGATAAAATTCGATTCAAGGGTTATGCTTTTCAGATAGAAATGAAATTCACGGCATATATACAAGGTTTTCAATTAAAAGAAGTTCCCATCATTTTTATCAATCGTGTGGAAGGCATCTCCAAAATGAACGGCGGCATATTTGAGGAAGCCCTATTTGGCGTTATCTATTTGAAATGGAATAGTTTATTCAAAAAAACCGCTAAAAAGCAATGATACTGATTCAAAATGCGACGATAATCAATGAAGGAAAACGCTATGCGGCAGATGTTTTGATTGATGGGGAGCGAATCGCAAAAATAACCTCTCCTCCCAGCCCCCTCTCCACAGGGGAGGGAAAAATAGATGCTTCCGGCCTTCTGCTCCTCCCCGGCATCATCGACGACCAGGTTCATTTCCGTGAACCCGGCCTGACCCATAAAGGCGATATCCATAGCGAATCGCGGGCTGCCATTGCCGGAGGCGTCACCTCGTTCATGGATATGCCAAACACACTTCCTCAAACCGTCACAGTGGAAGCTTTGAACGAGAAATTCGACCGCGCAGCCAAAGAATCTTTGGCTAATTACACATTTTTCATCGGCGCTACCAATAATAATTCGGATGAACTGAAAAAAGCCGGGGTGCACAGGGCTGCCGCCATTAAGGTTTTCATGGGTTCTTCGACCGGCAATATGTTGGTTGACGATGAGAGCGCTTTAGACCGGATTTTCGCCGAAACGGACATGATTATTGCCGCTCATTGCGAATCGGAAGCTGTTATTGCCGCCAACAAAGCCCGTTACATCCGGCAATTCGGTGAAAATTTAGACATCGTTTTTCATTCGAAAATACGGGATGCCGAAGCTTGTTTCCGGTCTTCCACCGAAGCCGTACGATTGGCCAAAAAACACGGTTCCCGCCTGCACCTTTTCCATTTATCCACCGAAAAAGAGTTGTCTCTTTTGGAATCCAAACCATTAAAGAATAAACAAATAACGGCCGAAGTCTGCGTGCATCACCTCTGGTTCACAGATGAAGATTATGCCATAAAAGGCAATTTCATCAAATGGAATCCTGCAATCAAATCCCGTACCGACCGGGATGCCCTGCGACAAGCGCTGATTGACGGGAAAATTGATGTGCTGGCAACCGACCATGCCCCACATACCTTGGAAGAGAAAGAAGGCTCCTGCCTGAAAGCAGCCTCGGGATGCCCTATGGTTCAACATTCTCTGACAGCGATGCTGGAACTTTGTCGGCAGGGTATTTTTACGGAAGAATTAATAGTGGAAAAAATGGCGCATGCCCCCGCCGAACTGTTTGGAATCAAAGACCGTGGATTCATCCGCGAAGGATATTATGCCGATTTGGTATTGGTCAATCCCCAACATTCATGGACGGTATCCAAAGAAAACCTGCTTTACAAATGCGGCTGGTCGCCCATGGAAGGAAGTACTTTCTCGCATAAAGTGGAAAAAACCTTTGTCAACGGACGTTTGGTTTATGACGATGGAAAATTCGATGAAAATTTCAGAGGAAAGGAGTTGGAAGTATAGAAACTAAAAACTATAAACTATAAACTAAGGATGATACAAATATATGATACGATTGTTAGTTTGGCTATTTTAGAAGAAAATTTCATTTGCGACTTGTCGGCCTGTAAAGGAATATGCTGTGTGGAAGGCGAATCCGGAGCGCCTGTTGAAGAAGATGAAGTGGCTGAATTGGAAAAAGTACTTCCGGTCGTCTGGGATGATTTGTCTCCTGAAGCGCAAAAAGTTATCAATGAACAAGGCGTTGTATATATGGATGAAGACGGCGAATACGTCACTTCCATCGTCAATGGCGAAGACTGTATTTTTACCTGTTACGACGAAAAAGGATACTGTAAATGTGCGATAGAAAAAGCATTCCGTGAAGGAAAAACTGATTTCTACAAACCGGTTTCTTGCCATTTATATCCTGTCCGGGTAGCTCGTTACAAAGGATTCCGGGCGGTTAACTATCACCGCTGGAATGTTTGCCAAGCAGCAGTCGCCCTTGGTAAAAAAAATAATATGAAAGTTTACCGCTTCTTGAAAGAACCGCTTATCCGCAAATTCGGAGAAGAATGGTACGATATGTTGTGTAAAATAGAAAATGAATTAACAGCCGACAATCATAACTGAAAAGAAACTAAATACGAATGATGTAACCAAAATTAAAACACTTGTAACAATAAAAAAACTTTTGTAACCACACCTTAAACTTCTGATACACTTTTATTGTCCTTTATTGAAGTATATCATTTAAATTTGTAAGCAATTTCATACTTACAATTTTATTTTAAAACTTAAACAATAATACAATCTAAGTTATCATGAAAAAGATTTTTTTACTATTTACTTATTTGGCAATCATTTCTATTGTTAATTTAAACGCTCAAACCGTATTAATGGATGAGAGTTTCGAACAATCAGGCTCAACAGTCTTCATAACAGGTTGGACAGGAACGACTACGAACAACCCAATGACAAGACCGACCAATGCTACCAATGCGCACACAGGTAGTCGGTATATGCAAATATCGATACCTGCAAGTACACCGGGAAATCCATGGAATTACGTCTTGAACGCTCGTCAGTTGACCGTATCTCCCGACCATGTAATCCGACTTAGTTTTTGGATGCGCATGTCAACTACTTCAACAGTATCATCAGCCGCAATTCGCGTTTCAACCGCAACTGCACAATTGATGTCGGAAGAAACAAGAGCCGACCGGCAGTATTTACCCACTCTCACAATTACACCGGAATGGACTAAATACACGTATGATATAGTATATGGCGAACGGTTAATTACAGGAACTACAGCACTTAATTTTACATTCGATGTAGGTACAACAGCCAATGCTATAATGTGGTTAGACGATGTTGTGATAGAAGATTTGGGGCATGCGGTAGTTGACCCGCTTAATTACAATGAGGATTATACCAACGCTGCTGCTTATGATTTTGAAGTGGGCGGTTTAACCAATGGTTGGAGTATTCTAAATCCGGGCGAAGGTATTGAGATTACCACCGAAGATAAACACGGTGGCGACAAATCTGTCAAAGCTGTAAATGGAACAGGAACAGATGCATGGAGTTTACAACTGCAAACACCTGAAATAACTATCAAACCCGCCCATCAATACAAAATATTCTTTTGGGCAAAAGCAGTAGGCGGCAGTGGCAAGTTACGCATTTCAACTTCCGAAGCAGGACAATTGAATACGCAGTATCTTGCAGATAAAGATATTTCCGGAGATTGGGCGCAATATGTTTATGAATTTAGTTCAGGCACAACCATTCTCAGTGGAGTAGGCACAAGCCTTAAACTGAATTTTGATATGGGCTACATTGCCAATAAAACCTATTATATAGACGATATTTATTTGGTAGATTTAACAGAAGACCCTATTGATTGGACTCCCGGAGATGCCGCTACACAACCGCTGGCTCAAAATCACAAGAAATTTTTGGGAAGCGCTATGGGAAGTACTACAAATGCCAATTTCGGAAAATATTGGGATCAGGTAACTCCCGAAAATGGAGGAAAATGGGGAACAATCCAATCCAACATAACAAGTAGCACCTATAATTGGACACAGGCAGATTTATCTTATAATTATGCGAAAAATAACGGACTTTATTTCAAATGGCATACATTTGCATGGGGAAGCCAAGAACCAACAAATCTTGGAACTCAAACCGCCGAAGTTCAAAGAACAAAATTTCTGGCATATATGGATGCTGTAAAAGCCAGATATACAGATATAGAATTAATAGATGTCGTTAACGAACCTTTCCATGAAAATTTCAGCATGGCAGAGGCTATTGGCGGAGCAGGAGAAACAGGCTGGGATTGGGTAATATGGGTATTTGAACAAGCCAGAGAGCGTTTTCCAAAAAGCAAATTGCTTATCAATGAATATGGCATCATCAGCGATTTAACTGCTGCTGCCAACTATTTACAAATTATTAATATATTAAAAGAAAGACATCTTATTGATGGAATAGGTATTCAATGCCATACCTTTAATATTGATGGAGCATCTGCTGCATCAATAAAAGCTTCTTTGGATTTATTAGGTACGGCAGGATTACCAATTTATGTTTCAGAATTAGATATAGCCGATGCATCCGAAAAAGTACAACGTAAAAGATATGCCGAAAAATTTCCTATCTTATGGGAACATCCATCCGTAGCAGGAATTACACTTTGGGGATATGTAACCGGACAAACATGGAGAGATAACACAGGAATTGTTTCGAGTGCAGCACTAACCGCTACCGAACGCGAGGCTATGAAATGGCTGAAATTATATACAGTATCCGCAGCCAGCCAAGTAGAAAACAAATTTATAGTAGATGTTACCCTCGATGAATATAGATTAGGACAAGCCGGCACTCTGCAAGGTACGTTCGACTCAATGGCAAGCGCCTATACCCTGAATGTGGGCGCAGATGTAACAAGCATCAATATAGCTATGCTCACTGCTAACCGCTTGGCTACCGTTTCCGGAGGCGACACACGTACACTTACTCCCGGTACAAATACAATCACATTTACCGTAACGGGCGAAGACGGTGTTACGACGAAAGAATATACTTTAACCGTTATTCGTACAATTCCTTCAGCCAAAACAGAATACATTATACAGAAACTTTTCCCCGTCACGGCGACTACCACTTATTCAACCAATCAAAATAGCGGCGGATTGTACTTCGTAAGTTCCGGCTCAAGCCAAATGGCTGTTTTGAGAGCCAATGGAGCCAAAACAACAGAAGACGGCGCTTATGGACCTAATTTACCTGACGACTGCGCTATCGGTACAGACCGAGGCATGAAGAATTTGCTTCGTTTCCAAACATCAGGGAATACAACCGGTGATGCGATGCCTACGCGTTGTTATGCCTATATTGACGTCCCCGGGGAATCGACTATCACCGTTTACGGTATGGCAGGAAGCAATAGTCGTTCTATCTTGAATATTTCGGACGGAAACTATATATTGGGTTCATTAGACGTCTCGGAAAGCGCTGCTACCTTATTTAAAAAGACCGTAAAATATTACAGTAGCGGCAGAATTTATTTCTTTGTGGATAATGCCACAACCACAAAAAATTTCTATATCGGCGTAATTGTAGTGGGTAGCGGCGAAGACGAAGACCCTATCGACGCTCCGGGCGTTAAATCTTTCGATTTTGAATCGGCAAGTTTGGCTGAATGGGATTTGACCCAAGAAAGCGGCGCCACCATAGCCATTACATCCGAAGACAAACATGTCGGCAAATATGCTACTAAAATCACTACCGGAACCGGAGGAAGCGCTACGTCCGTACAAATGAAAACACCGGAAATCACGCTTGTACCGGGACATGACTACCGGCTCAGTTTCTGGGCGAAAGCTACTACAGCAGGTGGAAACATCGCTATCTCAATAGATGGCGGGCAATTGGTATTGGAGAAAGGCGCCCCTCTGACAAATTTACCAAACAAAACCATGACCACTGGATGGGAGTCTTATTTTTACGACATCGTACTCTCCGGAGACGAATTATTGAAAATTGTTGCAGCAGGCGATAAACTCCGTTTTAATATTGATTTCGGAGCGACTGCCGGTAAGACCTATTACATCGACGATGTGCTGATAGAAGACATGACGCTTATCGAAGGCAGCAAGTATACGACAAACATCCCCTCTCCTTTGGCCGTGAATCATGCAAAATTCTTGGGCGAAGTTGTCGGAGACAATATTCCCGGCGGTTTTGAAACCTCTTGGAATCAGCTTACTTCGAATGTCGGCGCATGGGGTTCGGTCGAAGCGGTACAGGGAACAAAAGATTGGTCGAAACCGAATATAGCTTACAATTTTGCCACAACCCACAATTTCCCGTTTATATACAATGCTTTGCTCAACGGAGACGAACCGGCATGGCTTGGCGAATTGGGTGCAGACGAACAAAAAGCGGCTTGGGAAACATATATAGCCGATGTAGCAACTACTTATCCAGCTCTACAAGCAATAACAGTAGTAGATGCACCCTTGAGTAGTCCTTCGGCCATTCGTGAAGCCTTGGGTGGCGAAGGAGTAAGCGGTTATGATTGGATTGTGAACGCCTACGAAAAAGCAAGAAGCCAATTTCCAACGGCCAAACTGCTTCTCAACGAATCCGGCTTACTGAACGATGTGAGTGCGGCCGCCAAATATGCAGAGATTATCTATTTGTTGATTGACAAAGGTTTTCTTGACGGTATCAGCATAAAGGTAAACGACTTGTCTACAGCCAATGTAGCGCAGATAGAAGCCGTGTTGAATACCTACGGTTCAACAAATCTTCCTGTTTATATATCGGACATTAATGCTACAGCGGAAAATGCGGATAAAATCAAACTTTTGTGGAAACATCCGTCGGTAGCGGGACTTACCCTCAGCGAAGGTACGGTAGCTCCGGATTGGATCAATCAATATTTCGCCCTTCCGGCAAGTCAAGTATACAACCAATTTGCCGCTCATTCAACACCTTTGGCAGGCAATCATTCCAAATTCTTTGGAAATGTCACCGGCGGTAGCATCCCCGGCAATTATGATATTTATTGGAATCAGATAACACCTGAAAATGCCTCAAAGTGGGGTTCTGTAGAACCGGTGCGTGGTTATATGCGCTGGGCTGATGTAGATGTAGCTTATGCACATGCCAAAAAGATGGGTTATCCTTTTAAATTCCACACCTTTATTTGGGGAAGCCAGGAACCGGGATGGTTCACCCGTGCTGATATAACTGCGGATGAATTCAAGGCCGAAGTGCACGAATATATGAGATTAGCAGCTGAACGTTACCCCGATATTGATTTGATTGATGTCGTGAATGAACCGACTAACGGACATGCTCCTTCTACCATCAGAAATGCATTTGGCGGAAACGGTTCTACCGGATGGGATTGGGTAGTTTGGTCGTTCCAAACGGCAAAACAGTATTTCCCAAAAGCCAAATTGCTTATCAACGACTATAACATTGTTGCAAACAGTACTACACTTGCAACTACTTATGCAGGGATAGTCAATATTCTAAAAGCAAGCAATCTTATTGATGGTATCGGGGTACAATGTCATGCAGCCACTGTAAGCACCCTTACTGCTGCACAAATAAATAATTGTTTGAACGTTTTGGCAAACACAGGGCTTCCGGTTTATGTTTCCGAATTAGATATATACAGCGGCACAGGTACCGATAACCAGAACACACAAAGTGCGCGCTATCAAACAGTATTTCCTGCTTTGTGGCAACACAATGGAGTCGCAGGCATTACAGCTTGGGGATATATATTCGGTTCGACATGGTTGGTCAATACCGGTCTCGTGAATGCTGACGGAACAGAAAGAGCGGCCATGACATGGTTGAAAAGCTATTTTGCTTCTTCATCTTCTCAGGTAACCAATCAATTTCTCTCTACCGATGCTTCTTTGGCAAGTTTGGCTGTAAGTGAAGGAAATATTTCGTTTTCGCCGACTACCTATACCTATGCCTTGGAAGTAGAAAATGTGGTATCCTTGATTGAATTTGAACCGGTGGCGAATGATGAAAAATCCGGCGTTTCCGGACCATGGTTCAAAGCCTTGAATGTAGGCGCCAATGTGGTTACCTTTACCGTAACCGCTGAAAATAAGACAAGTCAGACGTATGAGATAACAATCAATCGAAAAGCGCTGATAATCCCTGATTTGGAATTCCCGGACTTCGACGAAATAAATAATATCTATTATGTGCCCGGAATGAGTTTGGCGAATATCAGTTTGGCAGATATGGGAACAGGCGATGGAACGTATGCTTGGGAAAATCCGACTACGGCGCTGAACGCAGGCAGTTACAGTTATAATGTGGTCTTCACACCCAATCCGGCAACTTTCAGCCAATACGATTATACAGATATTGAACTCACGCAGTCGGTAAGTCTGACCATTAATCCGCGAAACATCGACAATGAAGCGGTAACAATCAGCATAACGGACATTTATTTGGTTTATACCGGCCAACAGCTGACGCCTGCCTTTACGGATACCAAGGATGGCTCGTTTGATCTGACCTCGGCTGATTATGATTACAGTTTTGGTAATAATATCAATGTATCGGATGGCGGAAGCATTGTGTTGAGCGGAAAAGGCAATTATACCGGGACAAAAACCTTTGCATTTGTGATTCAGAAAGCGCCGGTAACGATTACGCTGCCTGAAAGTCAAAGCACTGTTTATACAGGTTTTCCGATAGGCATTGAGCCGGTATTGAGCGGTAGCCTGACGGTCAATTCTCTATTAAGCGGATTATCCTCTCAATACGAAGGCATTGAAGGTACGAAATACGCTTCTTCTGCAACTGCACCGGTCTTACCGGGGAACTACAAGGTAACTGTTTCCGTGCCGGGAGACAGTAATCATGAATCGGCAGTAGCCGCTACAACATTCGTAATTCTCAAACTTGTTCCGAACCCGGTACTGGACGATATACGAAAACCGTATGACGGACTTCCGACATTCGATCCGACAGATTTGCCGCAAGATTTGGAAATTCGCTATTTCTATGAAGGGTATCTTTACCTTGGCGATTTTTATCCGTTTACTTCCGTACCGCCTGTAGATGCGGGTAACTATACTGAAACGATCGAAATTGACGGAAATGCAATATATGAAAGCCGAATATTTACAATCCGGATAGTTATTGAGAGAGCTGAGCAAGTGATAGATTTTCCGGCAATACCGGTTCAATATGTCGGCAATTCTCCTTTCTATCTGGAGGCTCAATCGAGAGCAGGTTTAGCATTGTCATACAGTATTGATGATATTACCGTGGCCGAAGTGACAGCAGGCGGATTGGTTACGCCGAAAGCAGTCGGCACCGCCTATATCACGGCCCAGCATCCGGG
>JAITNQ010000245.1 GCA_031290435.1 Candidatus Symbiothrix sp.
CGTACTGGTTCCTGATGCTTATCGGACGTCTGATCGGAGCTTCGATTGGCGGCAAGGTATCAAGTAAGTCGATGCTTACGGTTACTTCGGTTGTAGGACTTATATTAGTAGCTTTAGCAATGTTCTCACCAGCAACGCCTGTCAGTATTCCTGTACTCCAGACATCAGCTACCGGCGCTCTCTCTTTCGGACTGACCGAAGTGCCTGTCTATGCTCTCTATCTGTTGCTCGTAGGTTTCTGCACCTCTATCATGTGGGGTGGCATCTTCAACCTTGCAGTCGAAGGTTTAGGTAAATATCTGGCTGCTGCTTCCGGATTGTTTATGGTACTGGTTTGCGGTGGTGGTATCCTTCCCGCTATTCAAGGCTGGATTGCAGACCTCGCAGGCTATCAGATAAGCTACTGGGTAATTTTCGCCAGTCTGGCTTATTTGCTCTATTATGCTTTAATAGGCTGTAAAAATGTGAACAAAAACATTCCTGTAGAATAAGTTACAGTGAAATAACAATCAAAACTCCTCATTGGTTTGATACAGTGAGGGGTTTTATAATATTCGTAGTCAACCGGTCTGTCGCTTTTATATGAAAGAGGAAAGTCCGGACAACACAGAGCACCTTACTATCTAACGGATAGCTGTTTGTGAAGGCAGGGTCAAGTAGAAGAAAATAACCGCCTTTTTCGGAAGGTAAGGGTGAGAAGGTGAGGTAAAAGCTCACCGGTTCCCATAGCAATATGGGAAGCCGTACTGCCTAAGGGTTGCAAGGTCATGTATACCGGCGCATGTAGAACTGCTCGTTCGATGCCGGGGGGTAGACTGCTTGAGTTTAATGGAGACGTTAAACCCAGATAAATGACAGACGCCTGTTTTAACAGGTACAGAATCCGGCTTACAGGTTGACTACTTTTTTTTATTCTATATGCAAATAAAAGATATTCCGAAAAAAATACTCAGGCTTTGGAAATTTATCACCGAAGATATCTGGCGTGTGGTGCCGTCAGAGTTGAACTCTTTGGAAAGAAAAGGGGTTAATCTTCTGAAAATAATATCTTTGGCCATTCGTCGTTATCAGGCCGACAATCTGCAACGAAGCGCCTCTGCCCTCACCTACAATACTTTTCTGTCTATCATTCCGCTATTGGCAGTTTTGTTGGCTATTGCAAAAGGATTTGGTTTTCAGAATATTATAGAAAGCCAATTGTTTGAATATTTTCCGGGGAAAAAAGAAATACTCGGAGAAGCGCTGACTTTTGTAGATTCTTATATGCAACATTCCAAAGATGGGATTTTTTTGGGTTTGGGCTTGCTATTGCTATTGTACACGGTTTTCAATCTGATTTCCAGTATTGAAAACGCTTTTAACATGATTTGGCAAGTACCCAAAGGCAGAACGGTCGGAAGACGAGTAACAGACTATTTTTCCGTCTTTCTGCTGTTGCCGCCCTTTTTGCTTTGCTCTTCCGGAATTTCTATTTTTATGGCAACCGCTTTTGAAACCATCAAAGCAAATAAACTTTTAGCGCCTTTTTATGAAACGGCCATCGCTATTGGCCCATGGGTAATTGCCATGATTATTTTTACTGCCCTGTACATGTTTATGCCCAATACAAAAGTGAAATTCAGGTATGCACTCCCGGCCGGAATTTTCGCCGCCATTGGGTTTCAGGTTTTTCAGTATGTATATATTAACGGTCAGATATGGGTTTCGAAATACAATGCCATATACGGTAGTTTCGCATTCCTCCCTTTATTATTGTTGTGGATGCAACTTTCCTGGGTAATCTGTCTGATTGGAGCGGAAATTGCTTATGCCGGCCAGAATGTTCAGAATTTTGAATTCGAAACCGACAGTAAAAATATTTCTCAAAGATATTTAGATTTTCTAATCTTAACCATTCTTACTTTGATAGTTAAGCGTTTTGAAACAGGAGGAAAAGCATATATGGCAGACGAAATTTCTTTGGAAAATAAAATTCCCATCGGTTTGACGAAGAAAATTTTATATCATTTGGTAGATTTGGGAATTATAATTGAAGTAAAAGATGAAAAAAACTATCCTAACTTTCAGCCTGCCATAGATATAAATCAAATTACACTTGAATATCTTTTTACCAAAACAGATCGTTATGGTTCTGAAAATTTCAAGGTGGATAATCACGAAAGATTTCATTCCGAATGGGAAGTAATACTTCAATCCAGAATAGATATATTTGCGAATAACAGGGATATACTGATTAAGGATTTGTAAGAATACCGGTGATAGTTAAGATTTTTATAACGGCTAATAACTATTTCATGTATGTTGAGGGTTTTTAGCCGTTTTCATTTTCTATTGAGGTAATGCAATATTGAATATTTTGTCGGCTCACTTTCAAAACTCCAACAGTTAACTTTATTCTTCCAAAATCTTTTTTGTTATACTCCATTAAAATCATTTCAGAAAAACGCTTTTGATTTTCATTGTTTGGTTTGGGCATAACCTTTGTTTTTACTTTTGCTTTTTCCAAAATTTCCGTCAAATACATTACTGCCAAAGTTGATTTATACGAAAGCGCGGCAAGCAGTGAAGTTTCCTGAATAGATAAAACGAACATTTATAAAATCTTGTAAATCTGCATTATAAATATGTTTTGTTGGATGAGTAGCGTTCCATATTGCATAAAAGTCCTTAATAAATTTTTTGCGAATATTCATTTCTTCTCTTGTCGTTCCTTGTGGAAGTTCTATTCTTTTTTTATCCAATTCCATAAATGATTTTGATTAAATTTTCGGTAAAAGTATGATTTTATTTTCAAATGGCAAAATGCACAAACGAACAGCCAAAAAATCCGCTTAAAATTTTACGATATATTTTTTAGTTTTATTCTTAATTTCTCTTTCTCTTCGCTACCGTTTGTGTTAAACCTGATATACGGCAAATTTATCTTTTCGAGGATTGAATTTTTTAAATCATCCCGTCTTGATTGTGGCGTGCCTTTTTTATGAAATGCCTCTCCATCTACTTCTACTACCAATTGCGGCAATTTACTTATTTTGTCAAAAATCAAGAAATCAAAATGAGTCAGTTGGTTCATCGCATATTTTGCTTCTTCATCAGTTAAATATTCAGTATTATGTAAAATTGCTCGCATCGGAATGTGAACTTTTACATCGAATCTTTGAAAATCAACCTCTTGCAAAACTTCTTCTATTGCACTAAAAAATAGATTTTCACTATCGTAATTGGAAACTATTTTTTTATTTTTAAGATATTCAATGCGTTTGGCTTCATAACATTTAAACAGCAAATCAAAAACAGAAGAAATTTCGCTTTGAACAATCTCCAAATTATTGTATCTAACATACTGTACAAGGTCGCCAATATTGCTGTCCTGTTTCATATCATTGCCGCTGACAACAACAATAAGTTGGTCTTTTGCTCTTGAAACCGCCACATTCAAACGATTGGCATTGTCGGCAAATTCTGAAATCTTATTATCAACAGTTGAAAGAATAATCACATCGGTTTCCCTTCCCTGAAACTTATCAACAGTATCCGCTTGAATATTTGTGCCTGCAAATGCCTGTTGCAGCGCATTTGTTTGATTACGATACGGTGTAACGATTCCAAGTGAAATACCGTTTTCAAGCTGTTGTTGCGGAATAATTTCTTTTTTTATAACATCAATTTGCCGCTGATTTATGTGTTCTCTTTCGTGATTGCCTTCTACCGTTTTATACACAATTAAAGGTTTGCGTGTCGATTTTGATTCACTTAAAATTATAAGTTGATTATTGTAAAATTTTTGATTACAAAATTCAATAATTTTCGGGTGGCAACGATAATGTTCCCGCAATAATGTTTTTTGCACATCAGGAAACATTTCTGTTAAAGAAAGCAAAATACTGTGATTTTTATAGCGGTAATATTGGGGAAAATTATATTCCACAAAAATAGTATCGGTTTTTTCTGCATCTTTTTTATCAACCACATTGGGTAATTGTTTCAAATCACCTACGATAACGGCTTTTCTCGCACAAGACAATGCCAATGCACCTGTAGCAAGATTTACCTGCGAAGCCTCGTCAATTATCACATAATCATACATTTCCTTGTTAGACAAACTATTTCGTAATGAATAAGTTGTACTTAAAATTACAGGATACTCCTTAATAAAACCTTTGGAATCTTTCCTAAGTTCATCCATATCAAAAATTTTTCGTTCCCTGTTTGGATATTTTTGTGTGAGTTTATCTCTAAAAATCTGCAACGACAATTCGGAATATTCTTTCATTTTCCCGTCAAAATCAAAATTGTTTAATTCCTTTTCAATAATATTGATTGCTATTTTAATTTCTGCTATTTTTTTGTTATAATATTGGTTTTGGGCAACAGAAATAAAATTTACGGATTTCGATTCCTCATCAAATACAGATTTATCAACTTTACCGTATTTAAAATAGAACTTCAACCGCTTAATCCATTTTTGCAAGCGATTTGTTTTGCAATGTTTTTCGATAAATATGTAATTCTCTACAAATAACCAAACTTCTAAAACAGTATGCGCGTTTTTATTTTCAAAAAAATTCGCTTCCCAACCCGTATTCTGAAAATTTTGCTTGTAATATTGATATTCAATCCCATAAGCATCAAATTCCTGTTTTAAACGAGATAATTCATTCTTTTTCTTTAACTTTTCGTTCAGTCGCTGAAAAAGGTCATTTAATCTTTTATTAATTTCAACACACTTTTCAGCAGGTAATTTCCATTTGCTTAAATCGGGTAATTTTGTTTTCTGCTGTTCGATAAATTTTTTTTTGTTTTCAGCGCTTCCAAGATAGGCTGCAATAAAATCAATCTCGTATTTTTCCAGTTTTTCAAGTACATTTTTTGTTGCCGAATTGTTGTTCGATACAACAGCCACACTCTCGCCACGCATAACGGCATTTGCAATTATATTCAAAATTGTTTGCGTTTTACCCGTTCCCGGTGGTCCTTCAATAATGCTCAAATGGTTTGTCTGTGCCTTTTTTACTGCATTTTTCTGGCTTTCATTAAAACCGAACGGATATAAGGTAAATGTATCTGAAATTATTTTTGAGTTATCTTGTCCTAATTTTTCTGTTAAAAAAGTGTTTAAAATACTGTCAGAACTTACAAAATCAATTTTATTGTATTGATTTGCAAGAATATTGCCACCTATTTCATTTTCCAAACCTATGGCTGTTGCAATGCGTTTCAGATATTCAAACCGTTGTTTTGCATTTTTATTCAACAACGCGGAGGAAATTATTTCCACATTTTGTTTCTTGTACAAATAATTTTTTTCGTCATTGCAAAATGTAATTTCGATTTTGTCCCCTATTTGTCGCCAACTTTTTACGCTATTGGTTTTATCTATACCTTTTATGATTATTTGATAATCCACATTTTAGTTCCTAACTTTTAGTTCCTAACTTTTAGTTTTTCTACGGTACCGGGCTGAACAATTTCTTTTTCAGTTCTGTCTCCACATTCAGCAATTCCTGTTCGGCTGCCAGTCGTTTCCGGCGACCATCTTCCTGAACACTCAACACACTGTCAATGGTGGCAAAGAGGTCGTCGTTCACTTTGCGTAGCGTTTCAATATCGACGATGCTCCGTTCGTTCTCTTCTGCAATTTGTTTGGTCGATGTCCGCAACATTTCGCTGTTGCGTTGTAACATGCGGTTTGTTGCATCATTTACAGCGCGTTGCGCTTCCAATGCCTGCTGAGAATGAACAAGTCCCAATGCCAAGACCATTTGGTTACGCCACAAAGGCAAGGTATTGACAATGCTCGACTGTATCCTTTCCATCAATACGGCGCTGTTGTCCTGAACTAAGCGCAGTTGCGGAGCTAATTGCAAGGATATTATCCGGCTTAGTTTCAGGTCGTGAATCTTCTTCTCGAACTGATGCGCCTGTTGTTCAATAAATTTATAATTCTGTTCTGCCTGCAAATCATTGTTTGCCTTCCTCTTTTCCTGTAAAGACGGAAGAAGCGTTTCACGTATCTCGGCGATTTTCTCTTCCGCCGCATGGACGTAGAGTGACAAATCCCTGAAATACTGCTCATTTTGCTCGTACAATTTGTCGAACAGGATAATATCTTTCGACAAAGTCCGGTAATGTTTTTCCAATTGCATTTCGACTTGCACTACATTCTTCTCAATCTTGGAATATTCTGCTTTGATGCGAAGAATTTTCTTTTTCAGGCTTTGGAAAAAACCCAATATCCGGGGTTTATTAATTGATTTATCGAAAGATTTCAAATCGGCGACAAGTCCCGAAAGGATATCTCCAACCGAGCCGATATCTTTGTTCCGCAATTGACTCAGAACGGTTTCCGAAAAAGAAACCATTTTTGTTTGCAATTCGGCTCCATATTCAATGATACTGTTTTTGCTGTTCAAATTGATTCGTGATTTGTAAAGAGCCACTTTATCCTGTTCTTCCGGCGTTAATACAATTTTTTCATTTGTTTTTTCGGCGATTATATCCGGCATATTTTGTTGTTCCATGTTGTATTTGTTTTATGAATGAATTAATCCTCTGTTTTTCAAACTCTGTAAATAAGCTGCCGATTCCGCATCAATATCCAGCATGTCCGATTGGAAAATGTTTTTCAGTTCCTGCTCGAAAGCGGCATGAGTCGTAGCAATCGCTTCTTCAATCCTTTCCTTGGATGCGTTTATTTCCGGCGAATCAATTTCTGAAGATTCCAATGCTTGGTACTGTTTCAAGAGTTTTGAAACGGTATCGGTATGACGCATGGAAAATATTTCTCCGGCGGTATGGTCTTTTTCCTGTATGACATGGGCAATCCGGCTCATCCGATTCAGAAGCAGACGAATAGATTCATTGGCGATTTCTTTTTCCCAGTACTGCAATTCTGCGGACAGCGTTTTCCGCTCAAGGATTTCTATTTGGGCTTGCAAAAGGTTAAGCAAGGGTTTAACTTGGCTGTTGGGGATAAAATCAATAGCTAACTTTTCGTTGTTCAACAAGATATGCAACACGCTGTATTGGTAGCCGCTCGTGTAAGTCATCTCGTTGATTTGACTGTAGGGGAAAGAGACGTTGCTTTTTTGCTTGCCGAAAAATAGCAGACGCCGTTCCGTTGCCATCAGGATGCCGGATTCGTTCTTGAATGAAGCGGTTACCGTCTTCAGGACATTTTCATCGTCCATTAAAGTACCTGCCAAGGCTTCCAATACTTCAGGAGACAACAGCATATTCCGGTATTGTTTTTCAAGTTTTTTTATTCGTTTTTGTTTTGTTTCTTCTTCCGAATCAATATATTGGGGTTCCCTTTCGTCTGTGATAGCAATTTCGTTGAACAATTTTTCTTTTTCTGCTTCGGGATTTTGTCGAATAATATTCAGTATATTCAGGAAGTCGCGAATGACCTCTCTCGGCGTAAGAAATTCGGCAGCGCCCGGCTTATTGAATATTTCTTCCATAAATGTCTGTATATCCGTGTCCGAAAAATCTATTTCCACATTGTAATTGAAGTCGAATATCTCTTTCAAATTGTGCAACAGGACAAATATCTCATTATTGTTCAAGGGCATCAGGCGAATTACCGGTTGGGCGTAATCGCGCAGTTTCGCCGTTTCGAACAAATTGGGTTTCAAGCGGGTTCTCAGGGCATCATAGCAGTAAAAACCTTTTAACTGGTCTTCCAGTACATCGGTTGTGCCGGCAATATTGATGAAAAGATGCTCTATTTTTCCTTGGAAACAATCGTTATACATGTTCAATATCTTTTCGTAATTCCGCTGACGCATAGCGGGATGGGGAATATTGTAAAGATTTACTGCTTCATCTAAATTAACTACCAAACCGCTGTAACCGATATTTACGAATAGTTGGCAGAAGTTTTTCAGCATGTCATAATAGTTTCGGTCGTTTACGATGTTGCTCACACCTAAATTTTTCCTTGCTTCCGTTCTCGTAGTGTATTCGCCTTTCATCCATCTGAGCGCATTTTTCCGCAAAGTATCATCATTGTTGATATATGCTTCGTAATAGCGAATGATTGCCAAACCAAAGTCGAAACTGCCTGTTTCCGTAATTTGGTTCACCGTTTTCATAATCTCGCTTTGTATCAGGTCGGTATATTCGGGATTACGAATTTCAGTCGGACTTATTTTATGCGTTTCCGCCGTGTTGAGGATAATTTTCTCAATCCATTTTTCGAGTAAAACAGACAAGGCTCCTCCTTCGGGTTTCGTTTGAATCGCAATATTGTCCATTAATGCCATATAAAGCGCCTGACCTTTCCCATCGTTGGAGTAAAGCCGTATATGTGGGGTGAAATCAGCCTGTGTGACAACAAATTTCTGCTTCATGGCAACCGTATTTAACAGATAGAGCATAAACGATTTGCCGGAACCGAAATCACCAATCCAGCACTTCATCTTGCTGTGTCCGTCTTTCACCTCCTCCAATGCCGATAAAATCATGGCGACTTCTTTCAAACGTCCTACGGTGATATGCTGTACGCCTATTTTAGGTACTACTCCGCTAATCAGCGAATTAATTATAGCTGTCGCTTCTTTGGGTTTTATTTTTACCATCTTCTTTTTATTTGTTCATAATATACTTCGTTCAAAAGGTAATCATCCTCTTCTTCCTCAATAAGTAAATCGTCTAATTCTTCATAATATTTTTCATTGATAGTCTGAATTAAACTGTCGCGAAAAGCACCTTTTTTCCGTGCAAATATATCAATTTCTTTTTTATTTACACTATAATTTTTGTTTTCAAATAATTTAAACAAGGCAAACTCGTTCTCGCTGACAGTGTAATCGACTTGTACAGACGGTTGTACAGGCGGTTGTGTCGCCGAGCTTGTTTTTAGCGGAACTGTTTCTTTTTCATCATTCAGGTATTTTTCAAGTAATTCTGCTACATGTATTTGTTTGTTATCAGCTTCTTTTATCGCCAAAATATCCAATTGTATCTTTTTTCTCGTAGGAACATAAAGGGTTTTTACATTTTCGATGGCGCTATCCAAATCTTCATCTTCGAGCAAGCGGTCGCCTATCTCTAAGAACTTTTTTTCCATGAGTTCGTTGGGAAACAGTATTTTGCTGAAATTTTTATTGATTATCCGATGTTTACTATTCACTTCGGTTTTAACATTCAGGTAGTGCAGGTAGCAAATCAGCGAATAAACCCTGTTGTAGTCTGCAAGGAATTGATAGGCTTGAAAATAGATTTTGCGAGCCACCATAACACGTGAATTGCTTATTTCGTCCAATTCGCAGATGTCGTTGTAAAATTCTTTCGTTTTATTTTGGTCAAAATTATGAGTAAGATAGGCATACCGCGCTTCCCATAAATTGGCATTAACGGAATACAGGTTTTCATTTTCTTCTTTCGAAAAGGCTTCTACAATACTGCTTTTTTCGTTTATCAAGCGAATGATACTTTCTTCCGGGACGGTAACTTTTTTGTTTTCATCGATGAATCCTAATTTTTGCAAAACGACTTTCCGGCATCTTTCGAGAAGCGGTTTGATAAACGACTGTTGCTTATTCCATTTGTTTTGCCTTTGGAGTTCCCGTCTCACTTCGATATACAGTTTTACTGTTTCTTCCCAAAGCGCAATCGTATAAAATTGATTTTTATATAGCTTGCTCAGATTCTCAATATGCCGCATTTCATTTATGCTGAGCATATATTCTCCTCTTAATGCCCGGAATTTTTTCGGCAGCCCTTTTTTAAGGAAACTTATAGATGGATAGATATAGATAATAAAAAGGAAAATGAATATGGATATAAAAAATAATTTCATCGGATTTCGTTATTGTTTTTAATATCCACGTGAATACGAAGAAAACAGCGTACCGATGAATTGAGGCGTTTCCAAGTCTTCCCAATCGGCATAAACCAATATATATCCTTGTTACTGTTCATCCCATCGACACATTCGGCAGTCCTTTTTCAATCTGCCAAAGCGTGGAGCGCGAAATACCCGCTTGCTCAGCAATTTGTTCGGCGCTTAATTTCCGCCGGAGCCGAGCCAGTTTAATGTCTTCGCCCAATTCTTCCAGAATCTTGGTCAGACGGGGCAATAAAGTATATTTTGTTCGCTTCATAATGTTTAATATTGCGCACAAAGATAATGACTTTGTTTGGAATGTCAAACATTAGTTATCCTCAAAACCTATCTAATTGGCCGGAATCCAAATAAAAATTTGCGTTATTGCCATTTTTTTGTTTTTTTTGCGACTAACTATATAAAAGCAAGACAATATGCAAGACAATGAGCAAGAATAATCGAACAGAATTAGAGACCGATTTTATCCGGATGATTCAAGAAAATGAAAGAATCATTTATAAAGTCTGTTCCTTTTATGTTTCCGAGAGTTTTAGGATGGAAGACCTTTATCAGGAAACCGTTCTCAATCTTTGGCGAAGTTATCCCAAGTTCAGAAATGAAAGCAGCTATTCGACATGGATTTACAGAATCGCATTGAACAGTTGTATTTCGGATCTGCGAAAAGAAAGTCGGCATCACCAAAATGTGCCGCTTTCCTGGTCGGAAAATATCGTTTTCGAACCGGATAACATGGAAGACGATATCCGTGAACTGTATACGCTGATTCGCCAGTTGAAAACCTTGGAACGCGCCATTATTCTGCTCTGGCTGGAAGAGAAATCTTATCAGGAAATTGCGGATATCACTGGATTATCGTTAAGTAATGTGGCCACAAAACTGAAACGAATCAAAGAGAAACTAAAAACAATGTTAAATCAGTAAAAATTACAATTATGGAATTAGATGAATTAAAAAATTTGTGGACTTCATTGGACGAACGTTTGAGCAAACAGGAAAAAATGAAGGAGAGTATTATTAAAGAGATGATTTATTCCAAATCGAATAAATCTGTCAGTCGCTTATTGAATTATGATGTATTTAGCGTTACATTGTCTGTGCTTGCTATACCTGTATTAGTCTGGTTGTGTTATACTTCGCCGTGGAATAAATTATTATCGACCAAGTTATTTCTTGGTACAATGTTTGTTCTTATTGCAATCACTCTTATTTTAGAATGGATACATATTAAGTATCTTATGAAGATTGATTTTGCAAAACCTGTAAGTCATAATTCATTGTATATCAACAAATACAATGAATTAATCAAGAAAGAAAAAATTGCATCAATATTTATTATAGCGATTTGCAGTTTTTTCGGAATCTATCTTTATGCAAGCCTCCATGCCAATATTATCTGGTGGTCATTTCTTATATGCATGCTCATTGTCAGCATTGGTTTAACGTATTTTACATGCAAAAAGATTTACAAAAACATCGCATCCATTCAGCAAAGTCTGGAAGAGCTGAAAGAATTGGAAGAAGAATAAGCAAAATAACATACCGATTCCTATTTTGTCCGGCGAAGGCTGGAGCCTTCGCCGGGTTAAAAGCAAGGCTACAGCCTTACAAAACCTCGTTTTAGCACTTCCGAACCTCGTTTTGGCACTTCAAAACCTCGATTTAGATGTTCCGAACATCGTTTTTTGGTA
>JAITNQ010000257.1 GCA_031290435.1 Candidatus Symbiothrix sp.
GCAGCAAAAGTCGTTTCGTCATTGTGTGTGGCTTCACCCAGCAAAACAATAGATTTGTTTTTTAAAATCGGCAACAAAAAATCAATATCATCAAAAACGGTATCATTCGGTGAAACAGAACGAATTGTTACGATTTTCATTTGAGAAATATCAATCGGTTTTTCTCGCTCAGCCGTCTGATACACCAAAATTACATAACAGAGCATTACAATAGTAATTCCTGATATACAACAAATTATGTAAAATAATTTATTCATTTACATTTTTTATAATGGAATGGCTTGAAAGAAAAAGAATCATCCTTCAAGCCACTACTGCCATTCAACTACACACACATGGTGCAAAATGCTCCCGTGTCGTAAGCCATTGTACCACAATCTGCTATACAGTCTGCATTTGCAAAATTCAACATGTGCAAAATCCTCCTGTGTCACAAGCATTTGTACCACAATCTGCTGTACAGGCTGTATTTGTACATCTCAACCAAGTACACAAAGCAAGAGAACCGCCGCAGCCATCGGAACATCCTCCCGTCCACCATGCTGTCTCAACTCCAGTGTCAGGTGCTTCTTCCCAGTCAATTGCCGCCCCTCCCTTTACATTGCTTAAACTAACGTCATTTAGTGACGAAATTACTTCTTTTGAAATAATCAACTTTTTCTTTCTTTTTTCCATTTTTTTTACGGGATAAAATTAAACAATATTTTCAATATACACATAACTTTTCGTGAAAAAATTATGTAAAACAAAATTAGTAAAGATTTTGTTTTGAAAACACAAAAAATATGTCTAACTTAGCCGCCATATTTCTAAATTAAGACATTTTATGACATCTATTCAAACTAAAATAAGAAACATTCGGAACGCCCAAGGGTTTACGCAGGAAAATATGGCAGATGCATTGGGAATTTCACAAAGGCAGTACGGCAGATTAGAAAATGGCGAAAGTGAGCTAACGCTTCAATATATCGAAAAAATATGTAATGAACTTAAAATAAATCCCTCAGAATTATTTGCAAACGATATAAAACAAGAGAATACAAATCAAAGTGGAGGGTTTGCCAACTCTGCCTATTTGATAATCAATGAATTTTCCGAGAAATTAGTGGAACAATATGAAATGAGACTTAAAGACAAGGATAATGAAATCTCCTTTTTAAGAAAATTTATTGAAGACAAATAATTATGAAAAAGCTAATATATTACGATGTTAAAATTTATCTGTATGATTTTATTTTAGAAATCATTTTATTGTAAATGCAGCTTGCTTATCTTGGTCAGCAAGTTGAGAACCGCTATATCTTTTGAATTTTTCAATATCGTCAAAATATGAAGTATCCGTTGTAAATCTTTACCAATTCCCCCGCGCCTTGATTTCCAGATACTTATTAATAACGTTCACTGTCAGTTCGTTGGGATGAGTGAGCAGGGAGAGGATATTGTGTTGTCGCAGTTTGCGTGTAATCAATTGTTTTTCGTAGATTAGTTTTTCGGCGATTACGGTTTCGTAAGTTTCCGCTTTGTTTTCCGGTATTTTCCCGACAAGACTTGTTAATTCGGCGTCTTCAAAAAAGATGACTACTACGCTGTGATTCTTGGCCATCATGGCTAAGTATTGGAGTTGGCGTTGCATGGCGGCAACCGAATCGAAATTGGTAAAGACAAGGAGCAATCCGCGGTTTTTTGCGTTCTTGCAGAGTTGTCGGTACAAAGCTAAGTAATCGCTTTCTGCAAAAGAAGTAACTTGATGGTACAGCGCTTCCTGAATCCGGTTCATCTGAACCGCATGACGGAATGGCGGAACGTAAGTATCGAACTTCCGCTCGAAAGTCAGCAGACCGGTTTTATCACCTTTCAGCATCGCCACATAAGAAATGGCCAAAGCGGCATTGATGGAATAATCCAGCAGTGTCATCCCGTTGAAAGCCGCTTGCATGGTGCGGCCTTTGTCGATGATGCAATAGACATTTTGTGCTCTCTCTTCCTGAAAAATATTCACCATCAACTTATTACGTCTGGCTGTCGCTTTCCAGTTAATAATCCGGTAGTCATCGCCTTTCACATAATCCTTGATTTGGTCGGGTTCGAGTTGCTGTCCGATTTGGCGTACTTTTTTGTTACCCGTCTGTCTCAATTTGTTGGATGCCGCCATTAATTCATATTGCTTCAGATAGATATAGGAAGGATAGACCTTGGTGTAGAAAGGTTCAGCCGATTTGAAACGCCGACTGATAAATCCTATCCGGGTCGTTGCAAAAATAGGAATGATACCGAAAGCATAAACACCGCGTTTGACAGGTAGAAGACTGTATCTTAATACAGCATCCGCATTTTTACCCAATTCTACCTTAAACAGCAAGTCGCGCCGTTGAAAGATGGGTGATATTTCATCAATAATCTCTAAGCGAACCGTAAAACCGTAATTGCTGTGCAGATGCAGTACAATTTCATTCTCATCACCGTTTGAAAGTCTTTCCGGGCAAACTCTTTTGCAAGTAACCGTTCTTTTATCAGTAATAAATAAGGCTATACATTCATATCCGCACAATGCGACCAAAGCCAACAGCAGTAATTGTGCCGAGGAGAAGATAAACGTGCTTTTGAAACCCGCAATAAAACAGAGGATTACAAAAGTCAGGGCAATATAAAAGCGTTTATTGATAAACATTATTTGGGAACTTCTACTTTTTCGATTAAGCGTTTCACGATGGTTCCCGCCGAGCGTCCTTCCATTTCCGTTTCGGGCGAAAGCAGCAGGCGGTGTTGCAGAACGGGAACGGCTATGTATTTGATATCGTCCGGGATGATGAAATCCCGTCCTTGCAGCAAGGCGTAGGCTTTTGCCGTATTCAACAAGGCAACGGACGCCCGGGGCGATGCGCCGAGATAAACAGCCGGACTGTTGCGGGTAGCCATAACAATATCGGCGATATATTTCAGCAGGCTGTCTTCCACAATTACCCGGTTGACCAGCTGTTTGAAATCCTTGATATCTTGCTTGGAAAGTTGCGGCCGGATATGCTGTAAACGGGTCAGTTCCGAATTTTCGTTATGCCGTTTCAAGATGACAAATTCTTCCTCCGGGGATGGATAAGCGATGACGATTTTCATCAGGAAACGGTCTAACTGGGCTTCCGGAAGCCGGTAAGTACCTTCCTGTTCAATCGGATTCTGCGTAGCGACAATCATGTATACATCGCTCATTTCCCGTGTAAATCCATCAACGGTGACCTGCCGTTCTTCCATCACTTCGAACAAGGCGGCCTGTGTTTTTGCAGGCGCCCGGTTTATCTCGTCAATCAACACGATTTCCGAAAAGACAGGGCCTTTGTGAAACTCAAACTCGCTTGTTTTCAGATTGAATACGGAAGTTCCCAAAACATCCGACGGCATCAGGTCGGGCGTAAACTGTATGCGGGAATACTCCGCATCAATTAGTTTGGCTGTCAACTTTGCCAGCAATGTTTTAGCCACTCCCGGCACACCTTCAATCAGGACATGTCCGTTGGCCAGAAGGGCCGTCAGGAGTAAGTCGACGCCATGCTCTTGTCCTACGATAACATCCGCTATCTGCGCTTTCAGGTTTTCAACCTTTTCGGCAAAAGCGCTCAAGTCCATTCTTTTTACTGATTCTTCCATTGTATCTCGTTCATTTTTGTTATTAATTTCATCATTTCTTCATCTGTAACATTTGTATCTTCTTCTATTGCACCCAAATCGAGGAATAATCGCCTGACTTCACCGTCCGGATACCCTGTTTTGGAAGCGACCCGTTTATAAAAATCATAATCGTGCGCTTCATTCACAGTATCAATGCCGTACTTATGTTTCAATTCCTCTCCCCAGTAAATTTGTTTTTTCAGGATAATATCGGCATTGTTGTTTTTCTGTAGATACAAACCGGCAATGGAGCGGACGAACCCCATTATTTTATTGACCGGCGGTTTGATGACGGGAATGGGTTTTTGTTTTCTCCTTGCCGTAAAAACCATCAGGATAAGAACGCCTGCCATCGTCACACACAAAGCCCATTTCAAAGGTTTCTCTCCTGTCAGGACACGAAGCGCAGATTCCTCTTTTTCTCCTTGTGAACCGGCTTCGTAATATTCAGTACGAATCAAGGGCTTGCCTCGCAGGTAGGAGAGATGCTGCAAGGTATATACATTCAGCGAATCGCGCAACATTCCATAATTGGTAAACGCCAAGGGGCAACTGCACAAAATCAGGTTTCCTTCTCCTATTTGATAGCGGAGACTGAGAATATCGCCCTGCTTGCTTTCCGAAACAATATAGGTGGAATCCCAATAGTGAAAAGCTTTTAAGCTATCTCCAGCCGTGAAATAACTCCGTATGAGTTTTTTCGGAAAAGGAATGGATTTTTTCAGCGAATCGGCAACAAAAAGCCGGACTTCCGAAATCGGTTCTTCCGTTCCGACCGAGGGAAGATGGTAGTAGATATAATTGAAATACGAAGCGTTCAGATTCAAGATACCGGTCAGTTCGGGCGGGAAAAATTCTGCGGCGATCAAGACACGTCCCCCCTTACGAACGTACGCTAATAAATCGTTGACTGAGTTTGAGTCCATATACAAATAGCGGGCTACTATCAGTACATTGTAGCTCATATTATACAAATCCAAATCTTCGAAACGATCATAGTTGTGTACATATTCTTCTTCCCATGATGCTTTCAGCATTTTATCGAAAGCATAAGCGCCGAAGGGTTGTTTGTCTTTTATGCTGAAAGTAGGTTGCCATGAATATTCGACGGCGGCGTCCCGGTTCATCCGGTAGGCCAAATAGAATAGAAGACCAATGAAAACGATATAAATAATGCGTTTCTTCATGCCATACTGATTTTAATTATATCCTCGCTTGCCATTCGAAAACGGGTAAATTTATCAGAAGCGGCAATTCCTTTTCCGTAACGAAAGTAGATAAATTCAAGGGAAAGACTTTTGAAAAGGCTTCTTAGTTCCGGCGTTTTTATTTCGTATACATATTCGTTGACCGTTTTGTAGGAATCATACGAAATCAATTCTTTTTCGTGCAGCATCTTCAGGGTCTTCAGGTATTGCAGGCAGATGGCTTCCGTATATTGTTCCCGACCAATGGCCTGCTCAATCAACATATCCGGATTTTGAATTTCAATACCTTCATAATCAACAGTATAATTCATTAAATTCCGCTTATTGGCGAAAAACAGCGCAGGTTTTTTGATAAATATAAAAACCAACAGTACAAGGACAAACAAAATTCCTATAAACAGCAGTAGATAGTTGAACTCTTTCTGTTGCAGGGTACGGTGCAAATATTTGGCCAACCAATAATTGATACGTTCATACAGGTATTCGCCAAGTGAGATTTTTTTTATCAATGATTCCTCATACCTGTAAAATTTATTTTCCTTGAATTTTGTATAAGTCAGCGTATCATAGGATATGGCTTCAATATGCATCGGTTCTTTTTTCGCCAGTTTGAGCGTGTCTTCCCCCTTCACCGGAAAATAAAATCCGGAAAAGAGAACGATCAGGCCGGTTATCAGAAACAGTTTCTTCACAAATTTTCAAAATCATCCACTTTCGACTGCAAAGAAACGCCCTCTTCTTTTTCCTTTATTGAAAAATACTGGAAAGAGAGGAATACACACATAAAAGGAACCGTAATGGCCGTGCCGAAAGCCGCAATGGAAGCCAATAAAAAGGTCAGGAAATTATGGCTGCCCATCATAAAGACACTTACAATACTATGCGGCATAGATAAAACGACCGATACAATAGCCATCAGGATAGAAGACAACAGTATGACAACAAATGTCGTACCCCAGTTCCTGAATCCCAAGCCGAAAGCGATTCTAATGGATTCGCTTGCGCTTTTCCCGGCATAATAAGCCGGATAATAAGCCAAAGTAAAGAAAGGCGTCAATCCGATTACAAGTAGGATAATAATGAATACCATCAAAACTATCAAGGCTGTATTGCCCGCGCCCACAATAAACACAAAAGCCACAAGCAATACGCAAAAAATAACCATGCTGAGTCCCAGAATCAGATTGATTAATAAAGTTTTTCCGAAAAAAGAAAACATTGTGCCTTTTAGTTCCGCCCAACCGGATTGCTCGGTCAGCCGACCTGCGCCATATTCCGACAAAACAGCGCCGGTCATGGCAAACAAGAAGGTATTATAAATTATAGCCACCACCCAATAGCCTAAAATAGCGAGAAACATATTTTCCGGAAAACCGGAAACATCACCACCGAGTTGGGCAAAATTAAACATCGGATAAAACTGTAGTGCAAATCCGGAAATAAGAGACAAGGGAATTGCCCCCAGAAAAATGTTTTTGTATATCACCTTCCAGTTCTGTTTCAAAAAATCGGTAGCTGCGCTAATGCGCTCTCCCAAGTCACGATTCTTGTAAAATTCGATTTTGTATTTGTTATTCATCATATTATAATAATTTAAAAAAATCTTCTTCTTCGGTATTTTTTCCTATTTTCCGGGGATAAACGATATAGTAAAAAATCACAAAACCCAATGAAAAAAGGATGATTGCCAACCTCGCCCAATCGGGAAACTCCGTGTGCCGGGTGACAAATGATTCCAAACAGGCGGCCAACACAAAGATAGGAAGCGTTCCCACGATTATTTTCAGTCCTTTTTTTGCCCCTCTCCGGAAAGAAACAATACGGGTGTAAGTTCCCGGAAACAACCAGCCGTTTCCCATGGCAATTCCGGCGGCGCCTGCAACCACCACTGCCGAAATTTCAAGCGTACCATGTATCCATATAGCCAGAAACGATTCTTTCAGCAGCCCGTAGTCATAAAAGAAATATTGAAACGTACCCAACATAACACCGTTGCGAAACAAGAGATAAGCCGTTGCCACAGAGGTAAAAATACCTGAAATAAACTCTGTAAATGAAACGTTGATATTGTTGATGGAGATACCCCAAAACATATCTTCCCCAGTCATTTGCTTATAGACAGCCATCGGGTCTTCGTTTTCTATATTGATAAGGGTCATATCTACATACTGGTCTCCCAAAATCAAACGGGAAAAATCAGGGTCCTCAGCGGTCGAAAATACGCCGATACACACGCTCACGGCAAAAATCAGGCAAGCATACAACAATTCTTTCCGCGCATGGTACATCACAAGCGGCGTCTCCTGTGTCCAGTAGGTAAAGATTCTGGAAAATTTTTCCTTTTTCTTCCGGTTGATAAACTGATGCAATCTGATAGATAAACTGTTCAGATAAAAACAAATCCGTGAATGTGGAAAATGCGATTGGGCGAAAGAAAGATCGTTGGTGAGGTCGATATAAATCTCCGCCAGGAAATCGGGCGACTGTTGTTCGATATTTCGCAAACAACCTTCATACCGTTTCCATTTCACCCTGTTTCGGCGGACAAAAAAAGCCTCTTTCATTTAGAATTCATATAAATCAGCTGCAAATGTAAAAAATATTTTTCTTTTTGTTATTATTTTTCTTTTTTTTCAATTTAAAAGCTAACTTTGCCGAAAAATCATTCATCTAATGGAATCTATTGATATCACTACCGGTCAGAATGTTATCATCAAATACCAAGCAGCTACGGTTATTGAGCGCTTGTGTGCTTTGCTGCTGGACTACCTTTTCAATTTTATTTATCTTTTTACCGTGCTATTTTCCCTGACCGAAATTTTAGACATTGTTTCTGCATCGTCTGGGATAGGCGCTACCACACTGATGGTTGTACTTTGTCTGCCGGGAATCGCCTATCATTTTATTTTCGAAGCGTTTATGGGAGGAAAAACACCCGGAAAAATAATCCTGAAAATAAGAGTTACCCATATCGACGGCTCAATTCCGGGTATCGGTTCGTATTTCCTGCGATGGTTACTCATGCCCATAGACTTACTTCTTGCCGGAGGCATAGGCGGACTTTTCATCATTTTTACGAAATTTCACCAACGGCTGGGGGATATGGCCGCAGGAACGATTGTTGTAAAAACCAATCCGCCTGTCTTATTGGACTTGGACGAATCCTACTACGAATTTTCGGATGACTACGAACCGACTTTCATCCATGTAGACCAACTCTCGGAAGGGCAGATAATGTTCATCACAAAACTGCTGCTGGACCCGAAAAACAAAGCGGCTGTCGAAAATTCCACAGCGGAACTGGCCGGAAAAGTAAAGCAAATCCTGAACGTGGAATCCAAAAAGGACAGTCGCCGTTTCTTGGAAACCATCGTTCGGGATTATAACTACTATGCCGGTTTGGGAATATAGAAAAAGACGGCGTCTATTTCATATAAACCGCCACAAACCTTGCCAATGGCGCCATCCTGGCCCGGTTCAACACCAAAGTGTCGTTGTTCACGGAATAACTGTCTACCGTTGCCAGCACCCGCTTCATCTCATCTTCCACCGTCATATCCATGCACATCATTTCGGTGGTTATGGCATTCGAAATGCGAATCCTGTTGCCCTGCATTAATTCATATTCGGCGCTGAAAGTATTACAGCCCAAGTTTCCTACAAGGCGATTTTCTTCGGCTTTGAAGGTGACAAAAGCATCTTTCGGCAATCTCGGCGCTAAATCGGCTACATCCTTACCCCTGATTTGGTCTAATTTCCAATATTTCTCAAGCAAAGTATTGTCTCCGCTTTCTGTGGAGGTGGCTTTTTGGCTCGTTTTACAAGCCATCATTACAAACAAACAAACCATTGTTGCCATTGTTGTTGTCAAAAAAAATAATCTTCTCTTCATACAAAAATTTTGTTTAAAAATAAATATAAGTTTTCTATGGCAAAGATACGTAAAATCTTTGAATAGTTCACCCTTTTTTCTAATCAAATAAAACATGATACAATGTACATATTTGGTAAAAAACAAAAGAATAATGTATTTTTTTGATGTGAATAGAAAAAAAATGTATTATATTTGTCAAAAAATTTGAAAGTATGAGCCAGATTATCGTCACCATCAGCGAGCAGATCGCAACTATCACCTTGTCCAACCCCGGCAAACTCAATGCCATCGACGCGAATATGTGGCGCGCCTTGCGCGAGGCGTTCGGGCGTCTGTCTATCGACCCGGAAGTACGCTGCATCATTTTGCGCGGCGAGGGCGACAAAGCCTTTGCCGCCGGCGGCGACATCAAGGAATTCCTCACTGTCCGCGCTACCGTGGACGACGCCTTGCACTACCACGAGGAATTGGTCGCACGTGCGCTTGACGCCATTCGCACCTGCCCCAAACCTACCATTGCCGCTATTCAAGGCGCATGTATCGGCGGCGGGCTGGAGATTGTCGGTTGTTGCGACATTCGCATCGCCGGTGAAAGTGCAAAGTTTGGCGCACCCATCAACCGGCTCGGCTTTTCGATGTACCCCGGCGAAATGGCCGGACTGCTCGCCATCGTCAGCCCGGCGGTCGTACTCGAAATCCTGCTCGAAGGGCGCATTTTTGACGCCGGAGAAGCTTATGACAAAGGCATCCTGACCCGCGTCATTTCGGATGAGTCCGTGATTGACGAAGCCTACGCCAGCGCCCGCCGTATCACCGCCGGTGCGCCGCTTGTTGCGCAATGGCATAAACAGTGGATTGCCCGCCTGCTGCACGACAAGCCTTTGAGCGAAGAAGAAAAACGCAGCGCCTTCGCCTTTCTCGATACCGGGGATTACAAAGAAGGTATGGACGCCTTTTTCGAGAAGCGCAAACCGCAGTTCAAGGGGGCTTGAACTTACCCCTAAATCCCCTGAAGGGGACTTTGCCTCTCAGGCACTAAAAGTCCCCTTCAGGGGATTTAGGGGTCTTCATTCTCTTCCTCCTCTTCTTCCTCCTCTTCTTCCTCCTCCTCTTCCGGTTTTTGCGGCCCGTATTTGCAGAAAATAAGCGCACAAATCAAACCGCTGATAGCGCCGGACAGGTGTCCTTCCCACGAAACACTGGGGTCGAC
>JAITNQ010000127.1 GCA_031290435.1 Candidatus Symbiothrix sp.
CCGGATATATATTTTGCCATTTTTGACTTATTGCTATTCCCTATTAACTTCTGATATTCATCAAAAAATTCAACTGAAACGCCAACATGTTCTTTTGTCGGATATAATATCCAACAATCCTGATTGGATTCTAAAGCATTTAAAAAATTTTCAGCAGTATCTGGGTTTGAAGAAAGTATAGACTTTAATTCTGTTACACAAGCCGGATTCTTTTTTAAGAAAATCAATCTGTTTATTAATTCGTTAGGGACTCTTTCAACAGTGCAATTTGCTCCTGTTCCTGAATTTGAAAAACTCCACAAATTTAAATCGGAATATTTGTCAAATTCTTGCTTTTCACTTAGGATGTCTATTGCTTTTAATAAATAATGTCCTTTTGAATAATCTTTAATATTTTCAATTGCATTATTTTTTCCTGTCAGTTCAATTCGTTCTTGAATTTTCTTCGCGTTATCTTTTATGAAATCTCTTGCAAAATCAAAATTTATGGAATCAACTAACAAAACGCCACTTTTTTTAGTTCTATTAACCATATATAAAAGAGCTGATAGTGGAATAAATTGCATAATTGCAATACAAATAGGATGAATGTTCACTTCAAATTTTGCTTGAGGTAAAGATTGAGCATCAGAACCTAATCCACCGATTAAAGGAAACCAACAGCGATTAATGGTTATATCTTTTTTTTCGATATCTTTTTGCGAACATCCAACCTTTTTCAATGATTGTATATATAATTCACTAAATGATTTTTGAAAATGAAGTCCGGATATTTCGCAACAAAATTCTCCTTCATCTTCAAAATTACTAAGAATGGAACGCATTAACTTATCATATATAGCATTACCATTTTTTTTGTCGTTATGTAGTGGTCCATTTTTAGTAAAGAGCATAGTATAACTTTTCAATCGCGTATTTAATTTAGGTAAATCTAAATTTTCGTATAGTTTCAAAAGAACACCAGGTGTTATTCGTGCCACACCTGATATGTTGGCAAGACTTTCAATAGTCATGAGTGCGTTGTTTAATAAGGCACTACCTGTATAATTAGAAAATATTGTTATCATAAATGTCTGTAAAATTATTTGCAAAGATATACAAATAATCCGAATTACTTATAAGTTTAAAAAAATATTTTTTATCTTTGCAAAAAAGTTTAGTCTTACAAACAAATTGAACTATTATAGATTTGAAATAATTAATTATATGTTTGATTAAGATTAAACTTTTTTTTTACTATAAATCAATGAATTATCTTCACCATCCCAAACCCCAAACTCCCCTTCTCTCCGGCACCGGACGAATACATTATCCGCAGCAACTCCTCATCCGCCCTCAACCGAAATCTGCAATGATACCCTCTGACCCTCGTTTCCTCTCTGGTATTCGCTTTGATGGTAATAAGCTTCGATTGCGGGGGCGACAACAACTCAAACTCAAATGCTTCTTCTCCTGCAAACGGTTTTTGATAAAATCTCCGGTATTTCTCTTTTAAGTTGTTGATTAACAACTGTCCGTAATTGTCTGTCTCCGGAGAAAGATAAGCGATGCGACCGGTTTCTTCCTGAAGCGAAACCGTGATGGGGGAAAGCGTTTGAAATCTCGCGTCCACACCGAAAACCGGCGGCGGAAGCATCTCAATGCCTTGTACCTGAAAGCGAACCTGACTTTTTCTGTCTCCTAAGGAAAATTCTTTTTCCGAGAAAATACCCTTGATAAACTCTTCTGTCGATTTTTCGGGCAAGAACGAAAGTTGTAACTCCGCCGTATCACTGAAAATGGCAAGCCGGTCGGCTAAAGGCTTGGCGTCGGCAAACCATAAATTGGAGAATGTGAATAACTTAAAGTGTTTGGAACTGTCCACACTCGAAAAGCCGTTATCGTGAAGCCACGTGGAATAGGCGACGTCGCTTTTTGCAATTATTCCGTAAATCCATGCCGACAACGGATACTGATAATTCAACGGTAAAAGATTACCGGAAATGTTCCGATAAATTTGTAACAATAATTTGAATCTCATAACAACATCATTAAAAAACGAGACAAATATAGCTGAATTTTCTCATATTACCCCACATTGCACCCCATCAAATAGAAAAGTGGCTGTAATCAAGAAAATCTATTTTTAGAAATTCCGATTTTTGTACTACAAATTTTCGTTTAGTGAAGGGTTTGGGTTTGTAGTTTGGCTTGCTGTAAATTGCCTGAATTTTTTCAGATGTTGATAGATTTAATTCGCCATCTCAGAAATAAATTTAATACGGACAAGGCGAATCTCTTCTTCGGTGAAGTCGCTGCCTAATTCATCTATGGCAGCATTGAGTTCATCGGTTTCCGACTCTTCCTTGAAATAAGCGTAGATTTCTTCGATATGGTCTTCATCAATCACCTCATTTAAGAAATAATCAATGTTGATTTTGGTGCCGGAATAAACAATAGCTTCTATTTCGTCTAACAGTTCGGAGAATTCCAGACCTGTAGTCATCGCAATATCATCAAGCGCTACTTTCCGGTCGATGCTTTGCACAATTGATATTTTAAGTTTCGATTTATTGGCAACGGTACGCACCCTTAAATCTTCCGGCCGTTCGATTTCATTTTCGGTAACATGCCGTTTGATCAGTTCTACGAATTCTTGCCCGTAGCGTTTGGCCTTTCCGGCGCCTACACCCGGAATATTCTGTAATTCATCTACTGTAATCGGATAGGTAGTTGCCATTGCTTCGAGGGAAGGGTCTTGAAAGATTACATAAGGAGGAACCTCCAATCTCTTGGCGATTTTCTTTCGTAAATCCTTCATAATGGAATACAATATCGGGTCTACAGCACATGAGGCGCCACCCCGAACCGGTGTTTCTTCGGCGCCCTCGTCTTCATCAAAATCATTGTCTTTTGTGATTTTGAAAGAAGTCGGATTCTCCAAGTATTTTTTCCCTGCCGGCGTAATTTTTAATAAGCCATAATTTTCAATGTCCTTATCCAAAAATCCGGCTATCATGGCCTGCCTGATAACGGCATTCCATATCTTTCCATCCTCATCTTTACCCGTGCCAAAAACATCTAAATCCTGATGTTCATAAGTTAAAATTTCAGAAGTTATTTTGCCTTGCAAAATATCTATAATGTGATCGGCCTTAAATTTGTTATTTAATAAATCTACCGTTTCTAAAATTGAGATTAATAAATCTTTCGCTTCCACTTGTTTTTTAGGGTTTAAACAATTATCACAATTTCCACAGTTTTCTTCTGTGTATTCTTCTCCAAAATAATGCAATAAAACTTTCCGTCTGCACACCGAAGACTCAGCATAGGCTTTCGTCTCTTCCAGCAATTGTTTTCCGATTTCTTGTTCGGAAACGGGCTTGCCTTGCATAAATTTTTCCAATTTTTGCAAGTCTTTATTTGCATAAAAAACCACGCACTTTCCTTCTCCGCCATCTCGTCCTGCTCGTCCGGTTTCCTGATAATAGCCTTCCAGACTTTTAGGAATATCATAATGAATCACGTACCGGACATCCGGTTTATCAATTCCCATTCCAAAAGCAATGGTCGCTACTATTATCTTGACTTCTTCCATCAAAAAAGCATCCTGATTCTCCGAACGGGCCTGGGTATCCATTCCTGCATGATATGCCAATGCATTGATTTCATTTGCTTTCAGCACTTCGGCAAAATCTTCCACCTTCTTTCGTGAAAGGCAATATACAATTCCGGATTTCCCGGGATGAGTTTTGATGAATTTGACAATTTCTTTGTCAACATCTTTATTTTTTTGCCGTACTTCATAATACAAATTCGCCCTGTTAAATGACGATTTAAAAACGGCAGCATCCATCATTCCCAGATTTTTCTGAATATCATGTTGCACTTTCGGCGTAGCTGTTGCTGTCAATGCTATAAGCGGACGACGCGCAATCTCGTTGATAATCGGGCGTATCCGACGGTATTCCGGACGGAAATCATGTCCCCATTCCGAGATACAATGCGCTTCATCAACAGCATAAAAAGAAACGGAAACCTGCTTGAGGAATTCAACATTCTCGTCTTTTGTCAAAGATTCCGGCGCCACATACAACAATTTGGTTTTCCCTGACCGAATATCGTCTTTCACTTTATCTATCGCCGCTTTGTTCAAGGACGAATTGATAAAATGAGCCACCCCATTATCCTCGCTGAAACTTCGCATTGCATCCACTTGGTTTTTCATCAATGCAATAAGCGGAGAGATAACAAGTGCGGTACCTTCTAACATTAAAGAGGGCAATTGATAGCACAAAGATTTCCCTCCTCCTGTCGGCATTAAAACAAAAGTATCCTTCCCGTCTAATATACTACGGATTACCGCCTCTTGGTTTCCTTTAAAGGTATCAAAACCAAAATGCTTCTTAAGTTGCTCTATTAAAAAGTCTTTCTTAGCCATACGCTTTCTCTTGGAGTATCTTCCAATAGCAAAGATATAGTATTGTTCTCAAATAATCCAAATAATTTCAAACTTTTTTTTAAAAAAATTCAAATTTGGTTCAAACGCATCGTTTTAGACTTTTCAATCCTCGATTTCGCATAGGCAGTATTGACGTGCAGTTCGGTCTCTCCGGAAGAAGGCAACTCGAACATGGAATCAATCATAATATCCTCTGTAATAGAACGCAAACCCCTTGCACCCAACTTGAATTCAATGGCTTTATCTACAATAAAATCCAAGGTGTCATCATCGAAAGTCAACAAAATACCGTCCATTGCAAATATTTTGATATATTGTTTGATGATGGAGTTTTTGGGTTCCGTCAGAATAGCTCGCAAGGCAATTCTGTCTAACGGTTCTAAATAAGTCAGAATGGGCAGTCTCCCTATTATTTCCGGAATCAGTCCGAAAGCCTTTAAGTCCTGAGGCGCGATATATTGCAGGAGGTTATCCCTGTCTATATGCGCTGTTTTTCGGATAGAAGTATATCCGACTACCTGTGTATTCAGGCGTTGGGCAATCTTCTTTTCGATTCCGTCAAATGCACCTCCGCAGATAAACAGGATATTTTTCGTATCGACCGGAATCATCTTTTGATCGGGATGTTTACGGCCTCCCTGGGGAGGTACGTTAACCACCGAGCCTTCGAGCAATTTCAACAATCCTTGCTGAACGCCTTCTCCGCTCACATCACGGGTGATAGAGGGATTATCGCTTTTTCGGGCTATTTTGTCTATCTCGTCAATAAACACAATCCCTCTCTCAGCTGCTTTCACATCGTAATTCGAAACCTGAAGCAAGCGCGTAAGAATGCTTTCGATATCTTCGCCTACATAACCGGCTTCCGTCAGTACGGTAGCATCGACAATGGCGAAGGGTACTTTCAACAAACGGGCAATGGTTTTAGCCAGCAATGTTTTGCCGGTTCCGGTTGGCCCGACCATGATAATATTCGATTTCTCAATATCAATGTCGTCTTTATCCGGTTTCTGCATCAACCGTTTGTAGTGATTGTAAACGGAAACGGATAGATAACGCTTTGCTTCATCTTGTCCAATCACGTATTGATCTAAAAACGATTTTAGCTCTTTCGGACGAGGCAATTCTTCTCTTGATAAGGAAAATACACTTTTGTCGGAAGGAGAACCCGTTGATTCCTTCACGATTTCAAAGGCGCGTTCGGCGCATTCGTTGCAAATAAAAGCATCAATGCCTGTCAGCAGCATCTTAAATTCATTTTCAGGACGCCCGCAGAAACTACAATGTTGCTTGGAAGATTTTGACATAAACAAATTAAATGAGCAATGAAATTTTTTATTTTTTCATTTCTTCGTTAATACTTGATCAATCATCCCATATTCTTTGGCTTCTTCGGCCGTCATCCAGAAATCGCGGTCGCCATCCTGTAGCACCTTTTCGAAAGGCTGTCCCGAATGGTCGGAAATGATTGTATAGATTTCTTTCTTTATTTTTAGTATTTCCCTGGCCGTAATTTCGATATCCGAAGCCTGACCTTGAGCGCCTCCAAGCGGTTGGTGAATCATTACGCGCGAATGTTGCAAAGCCGAACGTTTTCCTTTTGTCCCGGCGACTAACAACACTGCGGCCATTGATGCCGCCATTCCCGTGCAAATCGTATTCACATCACTACTGATATATTGCATCGTATCGTAAATCCCGTATCCGGCATAAACCGACCCGCCCGGCGAATTGATATAGATGAATATATCCTTACCCGGATCAGCCGAATCAAGGTACAGAAGTTGCGCCTGAATCACATTGGCGGCATAATCATCTACCTGAGTGCCCAAGAATATGATGCGATCCATCATCAACCTCGAAAAAACATCCATCTGCGCCACATTCAACTGCCGTTCTTCGATGATGGTCGGAGAAATATAATTATCGGCAATGGTTGAATATTTTTCAAGTGCGTTAGCATTCATTCTCAAATGCTTAACTGCATAATTTTTAAAATCATTCATATATATATGCGTTTTTTATTACTGTAATCCTTGTTTTGCTTAAAACCGGCTTCAATTAGTCCTTATTTTGCTCGAAAAATTTACTGAATTCGTCTGCTGTAACTTCTTTCAGTTCGAGTGTCACTTGTGCTTTCAAAGCCTCTATCAGTTTATCTTCCAGCAATTTGTCAATCAAGTTATGAATAGTTTCTTCTTTCTTTAGCATTTCCTGTGCATACTTTTCCAACAAATCATCAGGCACATTCGACATTCCGTATTGTGCAAATTGGGCGCGCGTAGCACGCTTTGCGTATTCCTTAATGTCATCCTGATCCACTTGTATACCATTCTCTTTCGCCAACTGCTCCTTGATCAGGTGGAATTTCAGGTCTTCAATAATCCGGGAATAATCGTTCTCTACCGTTTCGGGCGTCCTGTCCGAATTGGTAGCGAGTATCCAGCGTTTCAGGAAAGCATCAGGTAATTGAACATCCACAGCTTTCTCTACCAACAGCTTACGGGCATCAAGGATAAATTTGTAATCACTTTCAGGATTTAATTGTGCGGCAATGTTCTCTTTTATTTTTTCACGAAAAGCATCTTCCGATGTAACCGTGCCCGGATCGTAAATTTTATCGAACAATTCCTGATTCAACTCAGCCGGTGTATAGCGTGAAATTTCCTTGATTTCAAAGGAAAAATCACCGGTATATCTTTCTATTTCATCTTTTTTGATTTTCAGGAAAGAGGCGATTTCCGCTTCGTTGCCTTCATAAGCCTTAAAAGGATTGAAAACAAGGACTGCCGATTGTTGGGCGCCGATAAATGTGGCTTTCACCGCTTCGTCTTTTATGAAAGACGGCATCAGTACCGCATCATCGTTCCGGAGTCCGTCTTCTTTGGCTTCTCCGTTTTCATCCAACTCAATCAAAAAACCTTTTACTATATCCTTTTCGGCTACTGCATCAGCCAAATTGTGGGCGCCGAAATTGGTTTTATAACTTTCAATTTGCCGATCAATCATTTCGTCGGTAATCTGAACCACATAGTAAGGCATTTTGTCATCTTTTGTCAATTTGACATCCATCTGTGGGGCCAAAGCAATGTCAAAAGTAAATTGATAATCGTCCTGCTTGTTAAAATTCAAGGCTTCTTGCTCACCTTCTGCCGGTAGCGGTTCACCCAGAATATTCAATTTCTGCTCTTTGATATAATCTAATAAACTATTAGTTACCAATTTATTAACTGCATCTACCAAAGCCGATTTCCCATACATTTGCTGTAGCACGGATTTGGGAGCCATACCCCTTCTGAATCCGGGAATATTGGCGTTTTTTCGTAAATCTTTTAACGATTTTTCAACTTCGTTTGCATAATCCGCTTGGGCCACTTCAAGGGTGATAGTGGCATTTACCGGATCAATGTTGTTCAATGTAATGTTCATAAATATTATTAATTGATTAATTATCAGCCTTTATTTCTATTTTTAACTGCCTTTTGTGGAAATTAAGCCGCAAAGGTAATTGTAATCTTTTAATTATCAAAATTATTCGAACCGAATTGTTTTTGCGGGTGAAATTTTAGCAATTAAATAAGATGGACCTATTAACATCAGAAGCGTGACAAGAAGCGTGCCAAGATTTATCAGGAGAATAGATACGATATTCAACTCAAAGGGAACTTCAGACAGGTAATACACGTCCGGATTCAGTTTCAGGATACCGGTTATTTTTTGAACGGCACAAACCGAGAGAGCAATTAAGTTCCCCCACAGCAAACCCTTACCTATCAAAAATGTAGAAACATACAGAAAGATTTTCCGAATATTCGTATTGTTGTATCCTAAGGCTTTCAATATGCCAATCATATTTGCCCGCTCAAGAATAATGATTAATAAGCCTGAAATCATGGAGAATCCGGCTACAAAAAGCATTAGCACAAGGATGATTACGACATTGGTATCCAAAACAGCCAACCATTCGAAAATTTCAGGTTTCAGTTGTTTGATAGAACGCGTATACAAATTATTACCCAAACGATCATTTTTATTAAAAAGTTCGTAATAAATATTTTCGGCTGTCTCATCTAAACGTCCATAGTCTTTTACCAAAATTTCCAGACCGCTTACCATATCCGTTTCCCATTGATTCAGACGCTGTATCTGCTTGATATCAGCAAGAATAAACAATTTGTCAAAATCTGAAAAATAGGACTTATAGATACCTGTGATATGAAATTTTCTCGCTCTTACCTGACCCTGATCCGCTATAAAATAAGTATTAAAAGAATCGTTCGGTTTCAGGTTCAATTTAGCTGAAATATTCTGTGAAATAAGCACATTGGTAGTGGCTGAATCCGGTCGGACAGTAAGAATATCCCCTTCAATGAGATTTTGTTTAAAAAAATACCAATCATAATTTTCATCCACACCTTTGAAAATGACGCCTTGAGAATCGTGGTCTGTTTTTATAATACCCATCTTGGACGCAAATTTTTCAACATGCCGGACATTGGGGTAAGCCTGTAACTTGTTTTGCAAGGAATCGCTGACAGCTATCGGTTGGGGTTCGTACAAGGAAGTATTATTAAAATTGGTGACTTGGATATGGGATCCGAATCCAATGACTTTATTCCTGACCTCCTTCTTAAATCCGGTGACAATGAACACGGAAAGAAGCATCACAGCCAGTCCCAGCGTCATACTCACAATAGCGACACGAATAGCGGGAGGGGAAACATTGCGCTCCCCTACCCGATTTCCGTAAATTCGCTTTGCAATAAAAAATTCGCTGTCCATTGTGGGTTTACCGAATTATTTACAGATTATTTCCCGCTTGTTATTCACAATGTATTTTTCGTTCCGTTATATTCCTCCAACGCTTTTTCCAACACAAGCATGGCTTTCTGCAAATCCTCTTTCTGGAGAACATAAGCAATCCGAACTTCATCTTTACCTAATTCGGGTCTGGTATAAAATCCGGATGCAGGCGCCATAAAAATAGTTTGTCCTTCGTACTCAAAATCAGATAAACACCAAGCACAAAACTTATCCGCATCATCCACCGGTAAACGCGCAATCGTATAAAAAGCGCCCATCGGTATCGGAGAATAAACACCGGGAATTTTGTTTAATGAATCAATCAGAAAATTACGCCGGGCCAAATATTCGTCATATACTTCCTGCATATATTCTTCCGAAACAGCCAGGGAGGCCTCTGCCACTATCTGTCCCAACAATGGCGGGCTTAATCTGGCTTGGCAGAATTTCATGACTGTTTTCCTTAATTCCTTATTCCGGGTTATCAACATCCCTTCCCGAATACCACATTCGCTATATCGTTTTGAAACAGAATCTATTAAAACAACGTTCTCTTCTATTCCAACCAAATGGAAAGCACTTATATAAGGTGAACCGGTATAAATAAATTCCCTGTAAACTTCATCCGAAAACAGGTAGAGATCGTATTTTTTTACCAAATCCCTGATTTTATTCATTTCTTTCCGTGAATAAAGATAGCCTGTCGGATTATTCGGATTACAAATCAGAATGCCTTTGGTACGTTCATTGATCAAGGCTTCAAATTCTTCGATAGGAGGCAAAGCAAATCCGTTTTCAATATGGGAAACAACTGTGCGAATAACAGCTCCGGCAGAAATAGCAAATGCCATGTAATTGGCGTATGCCGGCTCCGGAACAATAATCTCGTCACCGGGGTCTAAACAAGCCAAGAAAGCGAAAAGTACCGCTTCCGAGCCACCGGTGGTGATAATAATATCATCCGGGCTGACATTGATTTTGAATTTGGAATAATAGTGCACTAATTTTTCACGAAAACTCCAAAAACCATTACTTGGACTGTATTCCAATATCTTACGATCTAATTTACGGACGGCATCCAAGCCAATTTCAGGCGTAGGAATATCCGGCTGACCAATATTCAAATGGTAAACTTTCAATCCCCTTGCTTTGGCTGAATCAGACAATGGAGCCAACTTCCGGATAGGTGATGCGGGCATTTCAATCCCGCGTTCTGATATGTTAGGCATTCTAAAGTGTATTTATTTCCTTAAAAATGATTACAAATGTACAAAAAAGCATTGTCATAACAAAAAAAATACCTAATTTCGCAGAAATAAAAATTTTTTGGATCATGTTTTTCTTTCTACAAAAGCGGTTCAATCGCCTCTATATTTTTATATTTGTCCTCTTTGTATCAATCAATCTTTTTGGTAGAGATAGTATCAATGAGCACAATATCCTTCATTCCGACACACTTGTTCCGGCTCAAAACACTGGCCTACAGTCCCGCGCGCCAATCATCTATCACGATACGGTTATCGTATATAATCCTTTGTTACCTATAGTTTTAGATAACAATTTTATACGGGTTCCCGATTCGTTACCCATTCCTTTGCCTTTTGAAAAAGAGATTTTTCCTTCCGTAAAAATTTCCGAAAACAAACTGTTTGAAGATAGACACCATAAACATACGCTTTATAGAAATCTATACCGTGATATTTTATACAATCGTACGCATTTGATCAAGTACACCAAAGCTGATTTTCCCAAGAAAGTTGAGGTTATAGAAGAGATGCCTACTAATATTTTTCAAAATTTTTTCAAAGTTGATTATGATTTTGAGAGGGGGAAGGTCGAAAAGCCTAAACGGTTTCACCCAAAACGGAAATATTGGTTGCTAAACGGTGATAACACGGTTAAATTTTCTCAGAACTATCTTTCCAAAAACTGGTACAAAGGGGGTATCGGGAACCTGAATTTATTAAGTCAGCAAAAATTCACCCTGAATTATAAAAAGAATAAATTACAATCCAATAACTTGCTTGAATGGAGGTTAAGCCTTTATACCAATCCCAACGATACTTTACGTAACACCCGGATTGGAGAAGACCTGATAAGATTCTACAGCGATTTTGGCATCAAAGCGGTGAGTAACTGGTCGTATTCCTCCAACATTGAAATAAAAACGCAATTATTCGAAAATTTCAAGGAAAATTCGACAAGTAAAGTATCCTCTTTTATGTCTCCTTTGAACATTAATATAGGTGTTCTCGGTATGAAATTCCAAAAAGAAAAAACGTATCCCAAGGACAAAGGGAAAAAACTCTCTTTCTCTGCGGATATTTCACCGCTATCCATTCAGTACACCAACGTACTGGACAGAGAGGTCGACCCGACTCGGTTCGGTATCAAAGAGGGGAAAAGACATCTGACGGATTTTGGATCTAAAATTGAAGCCAATCTTAAAATGTCTTTCAACAAAAATGTAAATTTATCGTCCCGGTTCAAGTATTTTTCTAATTTCGAGAAAACAAATATCGAAACGGAAAACGAATTGAAAATGCCGATTAACCGGTATTTTTCTACCAGTATATATCTATATGTCAGATTTGACGATACAAAAGGGCTAAAGAAAGACGCCAAATTAGACTATTTCCAAGTGAACGAACTGTTAAGCCTCAGTTTTAATTATCAATGGTAGGCTTGTCTGCGCCTGAATTCGGCACAAACTACGGCAGTAGCCACAGCCACATTCAACGATTCCGTCGATACGACTCCGGGAGGATAGCCCGGTATATACAATTTATTTGAAATCCATTTTTCAACGGAAGGCCTGATTCCTTTTCCTTCATTTCCCATTACAATCAGTCCTGTTTCCGACAATGGCTCCCTGTAAATATTCTTACCATCCAAAAAAGCGCCGTAAACAGGAATCCCTTTTGCTTGCGCTATCAAATCGACCAAGGGCGTATAAGAAACCCGCACATGTGCAATGGCGCCCATAGTAGCCTGAACTGTTTTCGGATTGTAAATATCGGCCGTATCCGGCGAACAAATAACATTCCTTATCCCGAACCACCCGGCCAAACGGACAATGGTACCTAAGTTGCCCGGATCCTGAATACCATCCAGCACGAGGCTCAGTTCTTTGCCCAATTCCTCTATATTCAACTGATAAACAGGTTGTTTAAAAACAGCAATCACATCCTGCGGCGTTTTCAGCAAGCTGGCTTTTTCTATATCGCCTTCTTCAGCAACAATCAATTCTCCTGCCTTTATATCTCCCTGAGTAGCTAACCATGCCGGTTTTGCTATCAAATATTCACATTCAAACGAATGTAAAATATCAGCTACTAATTTATTCCCTTCGGCCAGAAAACAAGCCGTTTCGTTGCGGAATTTTTTCTTGTCTAATGAACGAATAAACCGAATATTACTTTTGCTTAACATTTTTTTCTTATTATTTTTGGACAAAACTAATAAACTATTTTAGATATATTTTATCTTTGCACAAAAAATAACAAATTAATGTGCAAATGAAGATAGGTAAGCTGCAATATTGGCTTCTTTTATTGATTATTTTGAATTTGTACGCATGTAGCGCTACTAAATTTATTCCGGATGGAGAATACCTGTTAGACAAGGTAAAAATAAAATCGGATATTACTGATTATAAAACATATGAATTATATCCGCATGTACGTCAGCAACCAAATTACAAAATGTTTGCGCTGAATAAAACGACTTTTCAATTCTATAATCTTGCAGGGAAAGACAGTAGTAAATGGATAAATCGTTTCTTAAAAAAAATAGGAGAAGCGCCGGTTATTTTTGATTCCACGTTAGTTGAAAAAACCGATTTGGAATTAAAAAAATTCTTTATCAATAAAGGATACCTGAATGTTGATGTATCTTCTGAAATTATCAGAAAAGATAAAAAAGCGGATGTCATATACCGGATTACGGGTAATACACCTTACCGGATTCAAAACTTTTCGTCTGACATTGAAGACAACGAAATCAACAGGGAGTTGACAGGAGGAGAAAACGGGGAATTGCTCCAGCGGATTCTTGGCGAACCGGTATCGGAACATCATTCTTTCGTGAAAGAAGGTATATTATTCGACCGAAATATGCTGGATGCAGAAAGGGAACGAATCAGTAATATACTCAGAAACAGGGGATACTACGCTTTCAATAAAGATTATATCTATTACGATGCAGATAGTGCACTGAACAGCGCTTCCGTTGATTTGACATTAAAAATGGATTCACTCGAAAAATTATCGCCGGATGGAAAAATAAATAAATTGCCGCATAGAAAATACTATCTCAACAATGTCTATATCTATTTGGATTATGATCCGATGAAAATCAACAGTCCGGACAATTATGCAGCATCAGACAGTATTGCCGGTAACGGTTATACAATTTATTACCAAGGTGAAAAGCCTTCCATACGACCCAAAACGCTTGTCAACAACAATTTTATAAACCCACAAAGACCTTATTCCCAGTTGCGGGAAAATGCTACATATTCGGCATTCTCCCGTCTGAATGCCTTGAATAATATCAATATTCATTTTGAAGAGTTTGTGAAAAATGACACAATGAAGTTGGACTGCTATATTTTGACGATGCCTGCCAAAAAACAATCTGTTACTTTTTCTGTAGAAGGCACCAATACGGAAGGTGACTTGGGAGTCGCCTCTTCCGTCAACTATATGCACAGGAATTTATTCAAGGGAGCCGAAACCTTCAATTTCAAAATCAGAGGAGCTTATGAAGCACTCACCTCTTCATCTAATCCCGTCAAACCTTATTTAGAAATAGGTGGGGAAGCGTCCATTCATATCCCGAAATTCGTATTTCCTTTTGTAAGAAGTTCTTTTTCAAGGAGAATGCGGGCTTCAACAGAATTTTCGCTGAGCTACAATCATCAAAGTCGGCCTGAGTATGACCGCACTTTACTTTCCGGAGGCTTAAAATATATTTGGCAAGGAAGAGACCGGACATCCGGACGCCACCAATTTGATTTATTGGACATTGACTACGTTTATTTATTACGGATTGATTCCGGTTTTTTAGACCGCTTGCCTGCCAATGCCCAATTTTTCGGCTACAAAGATCAATTTATTGTAGGAACAGGCTATACTTACTCGAAAACGACATTTGATCCGGCGCAGAAACAACGAGACGCTCACTCACTCAGAATATCGCTGGAATCTGCGGGTAATGCCTTATATGGATTTAACAAGCTGTTGAACAAGCCGAAAGATGAATCCGGTTTCTACAAACTGTTCCATACAAATTTTGCCCAATTCGTGAAAACGGATATCGACTATGCAAAAACCTTTGTTTTAGATCGGCAAAACTCAATTGCATGGCGAATCGGCGGGGGCGTGGGCTTTCCTTACGGCAACTCCGAAGGACTTCCGTTTGAAAAACGCTACTATTCAGGAGGCGCCAATAGCGTGCGGGCATGGTCGGTCAGAGAATTAGGCCCGGGTGCATACCAACCCGTCAATACCACTACATTCTTCAACCAATCGGGAGACATCAAATTAGATTTCAACCTCGAATTTCGCACGCGCTTTTTCTGGAAATTAGAAGCAGCAGCCTTTTTCGATGCAGGAAATATATGGACTATCAAGAACTATCCCGAACAAAACGACGGCCAATTTAAACTCAACACTTTCTACAAACAGATTGCTATGGGCTACGGATTAGGCCTCCGGCTCGACATGGATTTTTTCCTTGTCCGCTTCGACTGTGGATGGAAAATCTACGATCCGGCTCGAAGAGGAAAGGATATGTGGACGGTTATGCATCCTAATTTCTCGAACAATTGGGCATGGCATGTTGCTGTCGGGTATCCGTTCTAAAACTTTTCTCATTAAAATTTGTGCAATCCGGTGAAATTATATACCTTTGTCGTCGCAAAACTTAAAATTAAGCAATGATTGGTCCGGTAGCTCAGTTGGATAGAGCAACAGCCTTCTAAGCTGTGGGTCGTGGGTTCGAATCCCGCTCGGATCACAAAAATAAGTGCTTTAACTATGCTATTACGCAAATAAAAATGCGCATTTTTTTCGTTTTTGTGCAATTTTTCTTCTTTTTTCATTTGTTTTTGACAGAAATACATTACATTTGCAGTCTTAAATTTTAAATAATAGCTATAAAAATAAATATAAAAACAAACGATGAGTCTAAAAATTATTGTATTGGCTAAGCAAGTACCGGATACAAGAAATGTAGGAAAAGACGCTATGAAAGCCGACGGAACGGTCAACCGCGCCGCTCTTCCCGCCATTTTTAATCCGGAAGACTTGAATGCCTTGGAGCAGGCTTTGCGCCTGAAAGATGAATTTCCCGGTTCAACCGTTACCCTGTTAACCATGGGGCCTCCCCGTGCGGCGGATATCATTCGCGAAGGATTGTTCAGGGGAGCGGACAATGGGTATCTGCTTACCGACCGTGTCTTTGCCGGTGCGGATACGTTGGCGACCAGCTACGCCTTGCATGAAGCCATCAAAAAAATCGGTAAATTCGACCTGATTATTTCCGGTCGCCAGGCCATTGACGGCGATACCGCTCAGGTAGGCCCGCAAGTAGCCGAAAAATTAGGAATCTCCCAAATTACCTACGCCGAAGAAATCCGGTCGGTTAAGGATGGTAAAATCACCGTAAAACGCCGCTTGGAGCGAGGCGTCGAAATAGTGGAAGGCAAATTGCCCCTCTTGGTGACGGTAAACAGTTCCGCCCCGAATTGTCGACCGAGGAATGCCCGGTTGATTCAGCAATATAAATATGCAAAAACGGCTTCTGAACGCCAGACCGATAGCAATGATTATGTAAACATTTGCAACACGCGCGCTTGTATCAACTTGGAAGAATGGAGCGCCGCCGATGTAAATGCCGACCCCAAACAATGCGGATTGTCCGGATCTCCTACCAAAGTGAAGAAAGTCGAAAATGTCGTATTTCAGACCAAAGAGAGCAAAGCCATCGATTCTTCCGACCGGCAGATTGAGGATTTAATAATAGAATTAATAACAAATCACACTATTGGATAGCATATTAAAATTATGAACAATTTATTTGTATATCTTGAGATAGAAAACGGAAAGATCGAAGACGTCAGTCTCGAACTCCTTACCAAAGGACGTACGCTCGCCAATGGTCTGCATTGCAGCTTGGAAGCGGTTGCCATAGGCAGTCAGTTAGATAAAATCGGTGCGCAAGTCTTTCCCTATGGGGTGGATGTCCTCCATCTTTTCGACGACGCCCGCCTGTATCCTTATACCTCCTTGCCGCACACCTCCATCTTAGTAAAACTTTTCGAAAAAGAAAAACCCCAAATCGCCTTGATGGGCGCTACCAGTATCGGACGAGATTTGGGACCCCGTGTTTCTTCGGCCTTATTCAGCGGCTTAACCGCCGACTGCACCGCTTTGGAAATAGGAGACCACGAAGAAAAGAAAGAAGGAAAAACCTACACCAATCTGTTGTATCAGATTCGTCCGGCTTTCGGAGGGAATATCGTAGCAACCATCGTCAACCCCGACAACCGGCCGCAAATGGCCACCGTCCGCGAAGGCGTGATGAAAAAAGAAATCTTCGACGCCGCTTACAAGGGGCAAACGGTTTCGTACGAAGTGGCAGATTACGTTTCCACTACCGATTTTGTGATTGATGTAATCGAACGACATATAGAAGCCTCTAAAGTGAATATCAAAGGAGCGCCGATTATTGTTGCCGGAGGTTACGGCATGGGGTCGAAAGAAAATTTCCGTTTGTTGTATGATTTGGCAAATACCATCAGTGCAGAAGTAGGCGCTTCCCGTGCAGCCGTAGACGCCGGATATGCGGAACATGAGCGCCAAATCGGACAGACCGGAGTTACAGTCCGTCCCAAACTGTACATCGCCTGCGGTATTTCCGGACAAATTCAGCACATTGCAGGCATGCAGGACTCATCCATGATTATCGCTATTAACAGCGACCCGAACGCACCTATCAATGCCATCGCCGATTACGTGATTACGGGCGAGGTAGAAACGGTGATACCGAAAATGATTAAATACTACAAAAAGAACAGTAAATAAGTTCATGAAAGTAGTTTAAAACAAGATTAAAACAAGAAAATTATCATGTCAAATTTTTATTTAGATAATCCGTCTTTGCGCCACCATTTGCATCATCCTTTGATGCGTCGCATCGTGGAACTGAAAGAACGGAATTACACCGAAGCGGAGCAATACGATTATGCACCCTTCGATTTCGAAGATGCTATGGACAGTTACGAAAAAGTAATGGAAATTGCCGGTGACGTAATCGGAGAAATAGTTGCACCCAATGCGGAAGAAGTAGATCACACAGGCCCTTCCGTCGTGAACAACCGCGTGCTTTACGCTCCCGGAACGGTCGAGAACCTGAAGGCGACCACACAGGCCGGATTGATGGGCCTTTCTATGCCGCGCCGTTACAATGGTTTGAACTTCCCGATGGTAACATTCATCATGGCTTCGGATATGGCTGCCCGTGCCGACGCCGGGTTCTGCAACCTCTGGGCTTTGCAGGACTGTGCCGAAACTTTGTACGAGTTTGGAGATGAAGCCCAAAGACAACAGTTTATTCCCCGCGTTTGCGCCGGAGCAACCATGTCGATGGACTTGACGGAACCGGATGCCGGCTCCGACCTGCAAGCCGTGATGCTCCGGGCAACTTACGACGAAGCCAACGATTGCTGGCGCCTCAACGGGGTGAAACGTTTCATCACCAACGGCGATTCCGATATTCACTTGGTTTTGGCGCGTTCGGAAGAAGGCACCAAAGACGGCCGCGGACTTTCGATGTTGATTTATGATAAGCGCGATGGCGGCGTAAACGTGCGTCGCATCGAAAATAAAATGGGTATCAAAGGATCGCCTACTTGCGAATTGACCTACAAAAATGCCAAAGCGCAACTTTGCGGTTCCCGCAGATTAGGACTGATTAAATACGTGATGTCACTGATGAACGGCGCCCGCTTAGGTATCATGGCGCAGGCTACCGGTTTGTCCGATGCCGCCTATCGCGAAGCTATCGCTTACGCCCGCGACCGGAAACAATTCGGGAAAGCCATTATCGAATTTCCGGCGGTTTATGAGATGATTTCCACTATCAAAGCAAAATTAGACGCTTCACGGACAATTCTTTACGAAACTTCCCGCTTTGTAGATATTTACAAAATATTAGAAGATATTGAGAGAGAACGCAAATTGGACGAAACGGAGAAAGCCGAACTGAAAAAATACAAAAAACTGGCCGACGCCTTCACCCCGCTTGGCAAAGCGATGAACACCGAATACGCCAATCAGAATACTTACGACTGTATCCAGATTCATGGCGGATCGGGTTTCATGAAGGACTACCCTTGCGAACGCTACTATCGAGACGCCCGCATCACCAATATTTATGAAGGAACGACCCAGTTGCAGGTTGTGGCCGCCATCCGCCATGTCCTGACGGGAACTTATCTGTCTCAGATGAAAGCCTATCAGGAAGAACAATTGAATCCCGAATTAGACGGCTTGAAAATCCGCTTGGCAAGATTGGTTGAAATTTACGAACAATTGGTTCCGAAAGTAGCCGATACGAAAGACAACGAATACATTGATTTTCAGGCGCGCCGCTTGGTAGAAAGCGCCGGTCATATTATCCTCGGTTACCTCTTGCTGTCGGATGCCGACCGCAATCCGGAATTGTTCAAACGCTCGGCCGAAGTGTATATCAACTATGGAGAGGCCGAAGTCCGCAAAATCAGGGATTTCATCGAAGGCTTCAATATCGAAAATCTCGGTTATTACAAACAGGTATAAACGAAGCGGCTGTCTCAAAAGTCAAAATATATTTTGAGACAGCCCTTCTCTATTAGGGAAGGCGGATCACACACACAATCATTGATCAGCATTTCAATTATGCAATAAAAATAAAAAAAAGTGCTTTTTTTTTTGCATTTAAAAATTATTCATTAACTTTGCAGCACAAAGTACTTTTTATTATTGTTTTTTAAACAAATTATGCAGTATGAACAAAGAAGCTGAGGATATAAAAGCGATTCGTGAAATGATGGAAAAGTCGAGTAAATTTCTGTCATTAAGTGGTTTATCAGGAATAGTAGCAGGATTTGCCGCCATCGCTGGAGCGGCATTTGCCTATTTCTATCTTTTACGCGACCCCTCTCTGACCGACTACACACAGATGCAGGAGATGTCGATTTTACTGGCAGACGCGCTTATCGTACTGCTGATTTCCATTGGATTTGGGATTTATTTCTCCCGGAAAAAAGCGAAGCAAAACAAGCAAAAACTTTTCAACAGCGTAACCAAACGCGCCGTCTACAATCTGGCTTTGCCATTGGTTGCCGGCGGCTTGTTCTCGCTCATATTCCTGCTGAAGGGCAATATCGGCATGGTTGCTTCCGCTACCCTGCTTTTTTATGGAATGGCGCTGATTAATGCCTCCAAATATACCTTTGAAGAAATTCATTATCTTGGAATTACCGAAATTGTACTGGGTTTACTGGCGGCAACTTTCATGTATAAAGGCATCCTGTTCTGGACAATCGGGTTCGGGTTTTGTCATATTTTTTACGGATTGGCCATGTATGTCAAATATGATAAAAAAGGAAAATGACGAGTATAATTTCCCAATTAAATAAAATATTCGACAGCCGGATACGCTTGGGTATTATGTCTGTTTTATCGGTGAACGAATCCGCCGATTTCAACACCATAAAAGACCTGCTCGAAATCACCGACGGAAACCTCGCAAGTCACCTGAAATCTTTGGAGAATATTGAATATATCCGATCCAAAAAGCGTTTCATCGGCCGAAAACCGAATACGAGTTATGAGATTACCGAATTGGGGAAAAACTGTTTCAAAGAGCATTTGAATGCGCTGGAGAAATTAATCGGGTAATTTTTTTTAACTATTTACTTTGAAATTCAAAGTACTTTCGATATATAAATAATAAAAGAATTTTAGCAAGTTATTTTACAATATATTAATTATTAAAAATTTACAGTATGGAAACAAAGAAAAAAACAGGAGAAAAATTCTCACAGTCACTTACATTTAAGGGTATTACAATTGTAATTTTAATCTTATTGTTGTTGATACCCAATGCCATGATTATGGATTTAATTCATGAGCGGGAAGAGCGGAGCAATGAAACCATTCAGAAAATCAACGAAAAATGGAGTTTACCGCAAACCGTATGCGGACCGATTCTTACCATCCCGTTCACGACTACTTTCACCGATACGGACAAAAAAACGCACATTCAGGGGCATGAATTACACATCACGCCCAAGGAATTGAACATTCACACCCGGCTTTTTCCGGAAGAACGGCATTATGGCATTTATAAGAGCATTTTGTACAAGAGTGAAATCAGCATCAGCGGACAATTTGCGCCCTTGGACTACTTGAAAACAATTGATGGCGTGTTTGATTTGGGAAAGGCGCATCTTGGGATAGAACTGTCCGATTTGCGCGGCGTTACGAAACAACTTGAATTCAACATAAAAGGACATTCCTATCCGACGGAAGTAGGAGGCAATACCTACCAGTTTAGGAAGAACTTAGAAGCCACGTTAGGGAGTATAATCAAACCGGATTCAACAGAAAGCTATTCGTTTGAATGTCAGCTGAGTCTGAATGGAAGTAGTAATCTCAGATTCATTCCGGCCGGCAGTACAACGAATGTAACTATTGAGGGCGACTGGAAAGCGCCCGGATTTACCGGTAGCTTTACACCCGATTATCAACCGACTGAAAAAGGTTTTCAGGCATCGTGGAGTATCCTGAACTTCAACCGAAACATTCCGGAATATTGGATAGACGACAGCATCGACAGTTTCGAATACACTTCGTTCGGAGTCATTCTGGTTGAACCAGTCGACCATTACCAACAAAATATGCGTTCGTCAAAATATTCTCTGCTATTTATTGCCCTCACTTTTGCCGTTTTCTTTTTCGTTGAAATCCTGACTCAGAAACGAATTCATCCGATACAATACTTATTGGTCGGTCTTGCCTTGATATTGTTTTACAGTCTGCTTTTGTCTATTTCCGAGCAAATAAACTTTGCAATTGCCTATTTGATAGCTGCCGTGGCGACAATCGCCCTGATTACAGCTTATACCCATAGCATTTTCAAAAACAAGTCGCAAACCGGAATCCTTTTGGTGATTTTAGCGATTCTGTATCTATTTCTATATGTGATATTGCAATTAGAAGATGTGGCCTTACTTATCGGCAGCATCGGTTTATTCATCATTCTCGGAATCATCATGTTCATATCCAGGAAAATCAAATGGTACAAACCGGAGCATGAAACAGTGGTAGTTGAGGAAGAAAAACCAAAATAAATTGGATTAATTTAATAGAGTTTGTGTTCCGGTATCAATGCCGGAACGCAATCTTCATTCATTCATAAAGCAGTTGCTTCTTTTAGGATAGAAACTATTTCAGCAATAGTTAATTGCGTGATGGCGGCAATGGTCTCAACAGGTAATCCGACTTTGTGACTCTCAAGCACTACTTGAATTGTTTTTTTCTTTTCGCCTTCTGCTTTACCTTCCGCAATACCTTCTGCTCTACCTTCCGCTTTACCTTCCGCAATACCTTCTTCTCTTCCTTCCGCTTTACCTTCTATTATGCCCGTACTGATGACACTCCGCTGGTAACGCAATGCTTCCATGTGGGCATTGTATTCCGCCTTTTCCGATTTGCCCAACATATCTACCCGCAATCGTTTGCGGGCTTCCGCCAAGCCTTTCGCATGAAACTTGTCCGGAATTTTACCTGTCTTCAGGAATGAAATCCATTCGTCTAACGGCGTAACAGCTTTCTTATCAAACTCATCCACCCGCAATACATAATATTCCGGGAATAAATCACCTATGTTCTTATAGGTAAATTGTTCCTGTTGACGTGCCGATAATTGCAATACATCTTTTTTATGGAGGCCCCGGAAAATCGTGTTCCCATGATAGACATAATCTTCTCCCTGTCCCAAATCAAAATAGACGATGTTGATGGAATATAGTTTTTTGACACGGGCATAAGGATCGCTTTCATCAATGTATTCGGTTATCGCTTTGGATACTCCATACAACATCCGGTGGAAATAATCCAATTCCCTGTTGTTCTGTATTTCTATGATGATTAATTCGCCACGGCTGTTTTCTGCCAATATGTCTACCCGGTTGAACTTGTCTTCCGGATTGGCTTTGTTGCCTTCGCTTTCCAAAAGGCGCTCAATGCGGATGTCTTCACCTAAAAGAGTTGATACAAAGCCCTCCAAGACAACAAAATTCGACTTCTGCCGTAACAACCGCTTGGCGGCCCAATCAAAACGAACCAGACTGTCCTTGCCCATGATGGTATGCTATTAATGAATATACAATGCAAAGATAAGAATTAATTATGGATTATAAATCAATTTGGGAAAAATCAACTATCTTTGCACATTAATAATTAAAACGTTATCATGAAACAACTTTTACCCTTACGATTCCGGCAAATACGATTCCCGGCAGCAAATCATTTCTGCTGTTGACGGATGTAGAAAACGGCAGTGTAGAAGCCGCTGCAAAACCTTTGTGCGGCTTACACCTGAGCGGGTCATTCATCATCGCAGGACATTAGTTTTCCGGTTCCGATAAAGATTTATTGTGCAAGGTTTTATCAGAAAGGACTTCGACTGCTTTTTTCACGTAATCGTCGCGCAAGGAATATTTTATTTCTCCTTTGGCATAATAGTAATGCTTCATGATTTGCTTCGCCAGAATATCGGAAAGTTGGTCTTTGTACAGTTCCAAGTCGCGTTCCAAATCGGGTTTCAATTTGTTTTCCAAGGCTTTGAATTCTTCGGAAGCAGGTTCCATATATCCTTCAAACTCCATGATTTCTTTTAAACTTGCCAAAGCCCTTTCACTTTGGCGGTCGTAATTAAAATCTTTCGATTTGGCAAAATCCTTGAATGTATTATAGATACTGTCCGTCAGCACAAATTTTTCCGGCGAATCGACTGTTGGATGTTTCAGGCGCCATTGCACAACAAAATCAAGGAAAATATTTTCCATATCCATATAATACACAAGGGTCGGTGTATTTTTCTCTTCCAATACAAAATCCGGCACGATTCCACCGCCATCGTGTACCGGTCTGCCCTTGGAAGTATAAAATACCTTTGTCAGACTATCCGGAATGGACGAAGCGTTCCCGTCTTCGTTTCTGTGCGAATAATCTATGGCTTGGATATTGCGTCCGCTGGGGATATAATACTTGGCTGTAGTCAATTTCAGGCGCCCGTTATAGGGTAAAGGCCTCTGCGATTGTACCAATCCCTTTCCATAAGTGCGATTTCCGACTATCACCGCCCTGTCGGTATCCTGAAAAGTTCCCGCCAGAATTTCGGAAGCCGAAGCAGAATTCCGGTTGACTAATACAACAATAGGAATCACCGTATCTATCGCCTGCTGGGTAGCCCGGTAAGTCCTGTCCAACTGGCGGACTTTTCCTTTCATTGTCAGCAACAACTCGCCCTTGGGAAGAAAATAGTTGAGAATTTCCAGACAGTCTTCCACAACGCCGCCCAAATTATCACGGACATCAATTATCAGCGAAGTGATCCCCTGTTTTTTCAAGTCATCGAAAGCGGCTTTCATGCTCTGTGCGAGATAAGTATTGAAATCGGAGATATAGATATAGCCGATGTTTCCGGTCAAAACGCCATAATATGTCACCGGATTGAGTTGCAAACGTTTTCGGTCAATCGTTACTTCCCGTGGTTTTTTATCCCCTACTCTTTGGTATTTTATTTTCACTTTTGTATTGGACTGTCCTTTCAGGTGGTCGCTGGCAAAAGAAGAAGACTTACCGGATAGATTGATTCCGTCAATCTCAAGCAATTCGTCACCGGCTTGGATTCCGGCCAAATCGGCAGGCATCCCCTCATAAGGTTCAATCACATAAACCACGCCGTTACGAGAGGTAATCAACGCACCTACGCCACCGTATTCACCGGTGGTTTGCGCCACGAAACCCGATACGTCTTCTTCCTGAAAATACTCGTTGTAAGGGTCTAAACGCCTCAACATAAAATTGATATTTTCTTGAACGATTTTCTTTATATCAAGCGAATCCACATAAAACATATCCAGTTCCTTGACCAAGGAATTATATATATCCAAATTTTTAGCAACCTCAAACCTGTCCTGTTCGGATAATTGCGCCTGCACAACACTGCACTGAAAACACAATGCCACCCCCCAAATAACAAATTTTCTCATACAATTCATAGTTCTTAATTATTAATTATTAATTATTAATTCTCAATTATTAATTATCTCCCCTGCCAAGTCTCGTATCTCATCCCAAGTTGCTTCCGGCAATTGAGTTCCTATTACCTGAATAATATAATAAGAAAACAAACTTCCCAAGCGGGCGCATTTTTCCAGACCGGCATTATAAGCCATTCCATAGAAAAATCCGGCAGCATAATAATCGCCTGCGGCAGTTGTATCTACCGGTTTTATTTTTTTGTAAACCGGCACCTGCACCAATACATCGCCCTGTTTGACCCAAGAACCTTTATCCCCATCCTTAATAATGGCTATTTCCACTTTTTCGGCAATTTCATGAATGGCATCGGAAGGTCTTTTGCCGGTCAATGCATAGGCTTCTTCCTCATTAGCGAGGAAAATATCCACATGTTGGTCGACCAAATTCCGGATAAAATCCCTGTCGGCAGCCACGACATTAAAACTGGCCAAGTCTATCATCGTCTTTAACCCCAAGGATTGAGCCATTTTAGAAGCTGTTTCTATCAGCTCATGGTTTTGTACCAAGTAGCCTTCGATATAAAAATGGGTATATTGTTCGAAAACGGATGCTTTGATATCCTCTTTCCGCATATCCGCCGCCGCACCGAGGTAAGTACAGAAAGTACGTTCGCCGTCGGGCGTAATCATGGCCAATGCGGTACCCGAAAAAGTCGTTTCCTGAATCAGGCGCTGTTCCACACCGGATTCGTTCATTTTCCTGAGATAAAATTTTCCGTATTCGTCATCGCCGATTTTTCCCAAGAAACCCACCGGTTCTCCCATCCGTTTCAGCGCCAGAATGGTATTGCTCACCGAGCCGCCTGTTGTCATTTTCGTTTCCAAGTCGGCCATTTTCTCAAATATCGCTTTCCGCATTTCCGCATCAATGAGGTTCATACTGCCTTTTGCCACATTCAGTTCCTTCAGCAGGCCTTCGTCCGGTAATTTTGCCAGAATATCAACCAATGCATTTCCTATTCCCAATATTTTCATTAAATAATTTGTTTTTTTATGGGTTATTACAATCAATCAACCCATTTATTTCTAAATTTTTTTGCAAAGATATTGCATATTTCGAAAAATACCATTACTTTTGCATCGCATTTGTAAGATAAATGTAAAAAAAAATTCTTCCTTAGCTCAGTTGGTTAGAGCATCTGACTGTTAATCAGAGGGTCCTTGGTTCAAGTCCAAGAGGGAGAGCGCTAAAGGTAAAAATTTTACGTATATTAAAACTAAAATATTCCATTCTTCCTTAGCTCAGTTGGTTAGAGCATCTGACTGTTAATCAGAGGGTCCTTGGTTCAAGTCCAAGAGGGAGAGCAGGGAAACAGGGCAAGTGATTGCACTGTTTTTTTGTTTTAT
>JAITNQ010000154.1 GCA_031290435.1 Candidatus Symbiothrix sp.
GCTCCTATTCAAGGCTCTGCCGCCGACATTATCAAGGTTGCGATGAACCGCATCCACCAACAATTTCGCAAAGAAAAACTTCGTTCCCGGATGATTATGCAAGTCCACGACGAGTTAAATTTCAATGTGTTGACCGATGAATTGGACATAGTGAAAAAAATCGTTGTCGAAGAAATGGAAAATGCTGCACACTTGAAAGTCCCTCTTGTGGCTGATTGTGGCGTTGGAAATAATTGGTTGGAAGCGCATTGATTATAAGTTGTAAATCAGAATTTTCCCAATCCCAATCCCAACATAACGGCAAAAAATCCGGCAATCAGGCTCATCGCCACATACAGGGTAAGATTGAGGTAATTGCCTGATTGATATAAATAAACATTTTCAATCGAAAAAGCGGAAAATGTAGTGAAGCCGCCGCAAAATCCCGTAACTAATAAAAGTCTCATATTGGCGTCTAAAAACTGATGTTTGACTGCTAATCCGGTTAGCAAGCCGATAAGAAAACATCCGGCAAGATTGACGATAAATGTCGTCCAAGGAAAAGAACTTTGTGTATAAGTAATTTTCGAAACGAGAAATCGCAGGATACTTCCGACGCTTCCACCTAATCCGACTAAAAGTATTTGTTTTAACACCTTTATTTATATTGCGTTTTCATTCTTCACCAAAATCAAAATCAAAATCTTTGTCGATAAAAATCGGAACTGAGAAATCGTCTAATACCCGCCGATCTTTCTTTGTCGGGCGACCTGTTCCTTTTGCACGATCAACAAATCCGCCGATTTTCTGGAGATTTAATATCTCATACTGTTCGGGCGGCGTAACGTTTTCCAAGTATTCTGGAACTAATTTGGCGCCAATCCGGTTGGATGTCAGCGCTAAGACTTTGAACGAATACGTAATCGGCGGTTTGCGGACGGAAACAATATCACCCGTGCGAACCATCCGTGAAGGTTTGGCCGGGATATCATTTACCATAATGCGGTTTTTCTTGCACGCTTCCACAGCAATAGTCCGCGTTTTGAAAAGCCGTGTCGCCCACAACCATTTATCTATTCTGACTTCCATAATTTCCCCGGCTTACTTCTTATTAAACAGGTTCATTGTAATATCCGCTCCTGCCAGACAAAAACTTTTGATTATTTCGCAGGATTTCTCGATGCGTTCGGGTAACAGTTTTTGTTCATCTCCGGAAAAAGGATTTAAAACGAAATTAATCTGCGCTCCTTGCGGAAAATCGTTGCCGATACCGAACCGCAGGCGATTGTAATCGGTCGTTCCCAAGGTTTCCTGAATATGTTTCAGCCCGTTGTGGCCGGCGTCGCTACCTTTGGTTTTCAGCCGGAGCGAACCGAAAGGAAGCGCCAAATCGTCAACAACAACCAAAACATGCTGTAACTCGATTTTTTCTTTCTGCATCCAGTAACGGACGGCATTTCCGCTCAGGTTCATATACGTATAAGGCTTCAACAGAATGAGATGTTTGTTCTTCAACTTCATTTCTGCTATGGCCCCGTAGCGTTTATTTACGTCAAAAACAACATTGGACGCTTTAGCTAAAGCGTCCAATGTCATAAAACCTATGTTATGGCGGGTATCCTCATATTCACTACCCGGATTACCCAGCCCGACTATCAGGCGTTTCATGCTTTTGCTGCCGAACCACGGGCTGCACGTGTCAGTTTGACGGCGGCTACCACGTTGTCTTTGGCATTCAATAATTCGAGATTATCAAAATGTAAATCACCTACTTGGACGGTTTTTCCCAATCCTAAATTTTCGACATTGACGACTAACCTTTCAGGAAAATGCTTGTAAAAGCCTTTTACTTTCAGTTTACGTATTTCCATCGAAAGTTTACCACCCGCTTTCACACCTTCAGCCAATCCTTCCAAAACAATGGGAACTTCCAAAATTACCTCTTTGTTTTCGAAAATCTGCAGAAAATCTGCATGCAAAAGTTCGTCGCTGACCGGATGAAATTGCTTTTCTTTCAGAATAGCTTTGCAACTTTTTCCTTCAATGGTCAAATCGACGATATGCACTTCAGGCGTGTAAATCAGCTTACGAATGCCTTCTTTGGTCACTGTAAAGTGAGCCACTTCTTCTCCCCCGTACAAAACGCAGGGAACTAACGATTGTCTGCGGTAAGCCTTAGCGGCTTTTTTACCGATGCTCTCTCTTTTAGAGCCTGTTAAATCAAATGTTTTCATATTTTTTTGTGTTACTCAAAATTAAGATCGCTCTCTAATTTCCCATCACACGGAATTTTAAAAGCGGTGCAAAGGTAGTAATTTTTTTTGAAATTACAATTATAAGCGCTAAATTTGCAAAAAAATTATACTCCAATGGATATTGACGCTTCTTTCTACGACACGGTAGATTTGTTGAAACAACTGATAATCCGGCCTTCTTTCAGCCGGGAAGAAAAAGGTGCAGCCGATTATCTCGAAACGTATCTGAAAGCAAAAGGATTAAGGCCTTTCCGGCATGGAAATAATGTTTGGTTGTTATCGCCCGATTGGGATGAGAAGAAACCGGTCGTTCTGCTTAATTCTCATATCGATACGGTAAAACCGGCCGACGGATGGACGAAAGACCCTTTTCTGCCTTCGGAAGAAGACGGGAAACTTTATGGTTTGGGCAGCAACGATGCCGGCGCTTCTTTGGTTTCTCTGCTTCAGGCTTTTTTGTTGCTGACCGAACATGAACAGGAAAACAATTTTATTTTTCTGGCTTCGTGCGAAGAAGAAATTTCAGGAGAGGGTGGGGTAGGAGCTGTTTTGCCCTTGCTGCCGAAAGTCGATTGCGCTGTGGTGGGCGAACCGACCGGCATGCAACCGGCCATTGCCGAAAAAGGCTTGATGGTGCTTGACGCCCTTGTTCGCGGCAAAGCCGGTCATGCCGCCCGCGACGAGGGAGAAAATGCCATTTATAAAGCCATTCCTATTATCGAATGGTTTCGCAACAAACGGTTTCCCGAGGTAAGTCCCTTGTCTGGAGCAGTAAAGATGACCGTTACGATGGTGCAAGCCGGCAGTCAGCACAATGTCATTCCGGGTGCATGCACATTTACGGTCGATGTCAGGACAAATGAATGTTATCCGAACGATGCGCTTTTCGAAGAGATTGCCGCTTCTTGCGCTTGTGAAATCAAAGCCCGTTCTTTCCGTTTGAATTCTTCGTCCATTTCATTGCAACATCCTTTGACGCAGCGGGCTGTCATCTTGGGCGGAAAACCGTTTGCTTCGCCCACAATCTCCGATCAGGCTTTGATGCCTTTCCCAAGTCTGAAAATTGGTCCCGGCAATTCGGCGCGTTCGCATACCGCCGACGAATTTATTTATCTGTCGGAAATAAGGGAAGCGATAACATTTTATATTCATCTGTTAGATCGGCTTAATTTCTCCCTTTTTTAATAGCCTTTGGAGACCCTTTCAGAGCGATTTTAACATTTCGTATTTCGATTTTAACAGTTGCCTTTGTTTGTTAAAAATAATTGTTTTTTGAACTGATTTTTTTTTGATTTTTTGGGCGTAAATGTTAAAAGAAAATGCCGTACTTTGTTAAAAATTTGAGAGCGGTAAAAAAAGATGAGAAGATCAACAATCTGGTTATTGGTTGGCGTAATGGTTTTTGCCCTTGCAGGTTTGTTGTATTTACAGACCAATTACATGCACACCATTGCGAACAACCGCTCGGTACAGTTCAAAGAAGCTGTCAAAAGAAGTTTGTTTCAAGTCGCCCACGATTTGGAATTAGACGAGATGACCCGTTTGGTTGATCAGATTTTGCCTTCTCGAAAAACTACCAAAAACAAGCGATTTGCTTCCCCCGACGAAAAAAGGCAATCGATAAGCGCTCCCGATAAATTGGATATTACGGGGGATATTACCATAGATAATCCGAAAAATATTTCATCCAGTTATGGAAAAAGCGATTTGCGTTCCGAGACGCAAGTTATTCAGGATGAATTATACGACCGGTTTATCTATTCCGAAAACCTGTTGAGCGAAATAGTCCGGACGAATATGAGAGCCAATGAAAAGCCGATTGAAGAGCGCATCGACTTCTATAAGCTGAAATCATACATACAGGTCGAATTGGCGAATAATAATTTAGTTTTGCCTTTCCGTTATGCCATTTCGGACAAGGATCGTAACTTGATTTACAAAAGCCCCGGATTTTCCGTTGCCGATGCGAAAAAAGCTTTTACGCAGATATTATTTCCGAAAGACCCGCCTGCACATTTATATACTTTGCAGGTTTGTTTACCGACACAAGATAATTATATTTCCAGTTTCGATACGATGCGTTTGCTGATTCCATCGGTGGTGTTCACCTTGGCCTTGCTGATAGCTTTTATTGTAATCATTTATATTATAATGAAACAGAAACGCCTGTCGGAAATGAAAAAAGATTTTGTCGGCAATATGACACATGAACTGAAAACGCCTGTTGCAAGTATTTCAATAGCCGGACAAATGTTGAGCGACGACAGTATGATCGAAATGCTCGAAAAAGGAGGCTCTTTGCGCAATTCGGCGTCATTCAACAAGATTACCCGCACGATTGTGGACGAAACCCGGCGCTTGCAATTTCTGATTGATAAAGTTTTGCACATGTCTTTGATGGAAGATAAACATTCTATGTTAAAAATCAAAGAGATAGACCTAAACGATATGCTGCTGAATGTCGTGCAGATTTTCGATATACAGGTGGAAAAATGCGGAGGTTCGATTGTTCTCGAACCCGAAGCTGCCGAATCGATGGTTTATGTCGATGAAATGCACTTTACAAACGTGCTTTTCAATTTGATGGAAAATGCCGTCAAATATCGCCGCCCGGATGTTTCTCTGGAACTCCGCGCTAAAACCGAAAATGCAGGAGACAAAATACTGATAAGCATCTGCGACAATGGTATCGGAATGAAAAAGGAAAATTTGAAAAAGATTTTTGACCGTTTCTATCGCGTTTCGACCGGTAACGTACACAATGTAAAAGGATTTGGATTAGGTCTGGCTTACGTTAAGAAAATCGTGGATGAACTGAACGGTACGATTAAAGTCGAAAGCGAACCGGATGTCGGAACAACATTTACTATTAGTTTACCTTATATACAATAAGAGAAAGAGAATAGATTGTTTAATATTTTAATATTTTTAGTTATGGATGACAAAATTAAAATCTTCATGTGCGAAGATGACGAGAACTTAGGTAGCTTATTGAGCGAATACCTACAGACAAAGGATTTCTATGTTGACCTCTTCCCCGATGGTGATGCAGGTTCGAAAGCCTTTCCGAATAAGAAATACGATCTCTGTATTTTAGATGTAATGATGCCTAAAAAAGACGGCTTCTCTCTGGCTCAGGATATCCGGAAAATAGACCACGAAGTGCCTATTATCTTCCTGACTGCTAAAAACATGAAGGAAGACGTACTCGAAGGGTTTAAAGTAGGAGCAGACGACTACATGACCAAACCGTTCAACATGCAGGAACTCTTGCTCAGGATCGAAGCTATTATGCGGCGAATTACCGGTAAAAAGAGCAAAGAAGTGCCATGTTATCAGATTGGTAAATATGTTTTCGATACGCACAAGCAAATATTGGCGTTCGGAGATACGTCAACCAAGCTGACTACCAAAGAAAGTGACTTGCTGGTTTATCTTTGCATCAATATGAATGATATACTTGATCGCGAATTTGCCGTAAATACGATTTGGAAACCTCATCAGGACTTTTACCAATTTGCTGCACGCAGCATGGATGTTTACATCACCAAACTCCGGAAGTTGTTGAAAGCTGATCCCCGTGTCGAAATCATGAATGTACACGGAAAAGGTTACAAGTTGATTGCTCCTCCGGTAGTTGATTGAGAAGTTCGCTTTCAGAAAAAGCATACCGGGCAAATTTTAAAAGCCCGCCGCCTTTTACTAAAAAGGTGGCGGGCTTTTTGAAAAAGGTGGCGGGCTTTTTAGTAAAAGGCGGCGGGCTTTTTTTATTAAATTTTACAAGCTCTTTATAAGGCTCAATAAACTTTTATTCAGCGGCAGGAGTTTCCGTTGCCGGAACTTCTGCGACCGGTTCTTCAACTGCGGGAATTTCTACTTCAGCTGTTACAGTTTCAACGGCTTTAACTTCTGCAGTTTTTTTCGCAGCTAACAATTTTGCTTTTTTGGTAGCCAATGCTTCGGCTTTTGCTTTGTTTACTGCTTTTTCTGCTTCGAATTTTGCCTTAGCGTCAGCTCTTTGAGTTTCGCTCAATTTGCTGATTTCATCTTTGACAGCGCTTTGTTTCTTGTTTAACCAAGCCTCGAATTTCGTTTCAGCTTCGGTTTCCGTAAAAGCGCCTTTTTTCACTCCACCCAATAAATGTTTTTTCAGGAGTACACCTTCTTTGGAAAGGATGTTTTTTGTTGTGTCGGTAGGTTGAGCGCCCACTTGAAGCCAATACAAAGCTCTTTCGAAATTCAAATCTACTGTAGCAGGATTTGTATTGGGGTTATAAGAACCAATCCTTTCGATAAATTTTCCATCACGTGGAGCTCTGCTATCTGCGATCACGATGTGGTAATACGCGTACCCTTTGCGACCGTGTCTTTGCAATCTAATTTTAGTTGACATTTTAAATTAATTTTTAATGATTTGAATTTTGCATTAGCGGGTGCAAAGGTAAGTAAAAATTTGATTATAACAAACTTTGCTGTAAGATTTTTTTTGTTTACATTGGACGAAGATGTATTTTTTATAAAAAAACGCAGATGTGTCGATTGGAAATATTCCGCACGCCCACATCTGCGTTTTTGATAGGTTTATTTATTTCTCAATAATTAATTTCGAGAATTTAATTGTGTTGTCATTTGCAATACGGATTATGTAATGACCTTGTTGCAGATTACCTAACACGATAGCTTCTCGTTGTTGGGTCGCTTTGTGCGTCAACACTTTCCGTCCCGTCATATCAATTATGCTGATGGTTTCATTGCCAATCAGTCCTGAGATGACAACATAATCGTAAGTCGGATTGGGATATATTCGCAATTCAGCGCCATCCAAACCGATTATACCGGTAATGTCTTTCCAGAGACCGACAAGTGTCATATCAGAATAGATGGGATTGTCAAAATTCCACAAATTACCGTTGTAATACCATCCGATAAACAGGTATCCGCTACGGACAGGAGGATCGTTCGGACGAACAATAGCTTCGCCTTCCATTACTGTCTGTGTGGCAATATTTCCGATGCTTTCGCCTTCGAAAGTTACCGTGTAAGTAGGAATGGCTGTCCATTGTGCGACAAGCGTCATATCGGAATAAACGGAATAATTGAAATTCCACAATTCGCCATAGTAATACCATCCGTCAAATAGATATCCTGCCCGAACCGGGTCTTCCGGACGAACGATGATTTCACCTTCCGCTAAAGACAATGGGTCAATACCTACGCCTTCACCTTCGAAAGTCACTGTGTAGAAAATTTCCATCCATTGTGCATAGAGCGTTGTGTTGCCGTCAGCCGAATATACCGTTGTTCCGGTATATGTGTCGCCGGTACCTGCTTGTGCCGTGTTCCATGAAAGGAAGGCAAAGTGAAGGAGGAAAGGCGTCGGTAATACGCTTACTTCTTCTCCGTAAATCACCGGTTTACTTGCAATTTCAACCGTACCGCCATTGGCATCAAAAAACAATGTATTCTGCCATTTAGCCGTTAAAGTTATATCGGAGCTATATAATTCGGTAGGATTATATGCTGTTCCGTCGGGCAGGAACCATCCCAGCAATACGGATTCATCTTTGGAAATATCCGGAAAACCGAAATAAGCGCCGGTTACCGTCTTTATTTCCTTCGGGTCTGTAGTTGCGTCAGCGAAAACGCCACTATTCGGATCCAATGTAACGGTAAATGCCGCACCCTCTTCCCTGACTACATCAGGCATATTATAACCTAAGAAGAAATCCGCATGAGGCGGTTGGTTATAACCTCCGTTTTGCCATGCGACAGCAAGCCTGTATTCTTTGTTGTGCATCAATGTCGGTATACCGCTTGACGGCACTGTCCCGTTTCCGGTATGACTTGTAGCTGTGATAGTGGTATAGATTCGCAAGGCGGAGTTATCCGATGCACGCAAGATGACTTCTTCTCTCCAGTCGCCGAGAATATCCGCTTGCAGACATGGATTGTTTTTGGTTCCTCCGTTGGTGGAGGCGCCGGAGAAGGTAATGACATTGCTACTTCCAAAAGATTTGTTTGGCGCAGTTCCGGTAGGGTTTATTTTGGTTACGGAGGGACTGCTGCTACCGTCAAATAGCTCGCGTCCGGTGTCTCCGTCCCAGTAAATAGCCATGTTCATTGAACTTGGACTGCTACCACTCAGTTTGGTGCCGTTAGCGGCATAAGTGCCTAATCCGCCGGAACTCCATGATTCAACGCCCGGATAATTCGGATCAATATCGGCTGCTACGCCGCGTCCGATATCTCCGGAAGCAAGTACGCTCCAAATCAGGTCGCCTGTCAGCAAATCATGCATTTCCATGCCATAAGGGAAAGGATTTTCGTGTACGCCCATCATTTGCAATCCGGGACGTGTCGGGTCTAATTTTCCGACATGCATAGCGTCTCCATGTCCCAATCCGGTAGTATACATCGGACTGCCGTCATCGTCTATGGTGAGTGATCCGTAAATGATTTCATCCTTACCGTCTCCGTCTACATCGCCGACAGACATGTTATGGTTCCCTTGTCCGCCATACTTTTTACCGGAAACATCCGAATCGAACAACCAGCGTTCGGTTAAGTTGACGCCATCCCAGTCCCAAGCGGCTAAGGTTGTCCGCGTGTAGTATCCCCGGCACATCACCGCACTTGGATGAATACCGTCCAAATAAGCTACGGAGGCAAGGAAACGGTCGGCACGATTGGCTATACCGTCACCCCAATCTACAGGATTGCCGCGGGGTGGGTCATAAGGAGCCGAAGCAAGGACTTTTCCGGTAGCGCCTTCAAATATCGACACAAATTCTGGACCGGTAAGAACAAAACCGTCGGCATTGGCATGTACTACATCTTCGCCTATAAGTTGTCCTTCGGTATCTTTTGTTCCATCGGAAGTTCTTATGGCAATTTCAGCTTTTCCGTCTCCGTCAAAGTCAAAGACTAAGAAAGGCGAATAGTGCGCACCCGCTCTGATATTGCTACCCAGATCTATGTATTTTCCGCTTCCCCAGAGTTTGGTACCGTCTAATTTGTAAGCATCGATATATACATTTCCGGTCTGGCCTGCGTTTGAGTTATCCTGCAAGTTGGCCGGCGCCCAGAGAAAAACGATATCGTATTCGCCGTCGCCGTCAAGGTCGGCTGTCGAACCGTCGTATATCGTATAGTTGGTATAGGAGCCTCCATCCGGGAGGTGTCCTGTGGTGGGCATTTGAACCGGAATGTTCAGGTATTGTTGCGCCCATACGGTTGTCGGTTCGGAACGGTATATTTCTTCGCTGTTCACTAATACGGCTACCGAATAGGTATTCGAAGCGTTTCCGCCGATATGGAGATAATCGGTATGCGCGGCATCAAGCGGACTTGGATTGAGCGGTGTCGTATCATCGTTTTTATAGAGGTTGAACTCAATTCCGTCCGGGTCTGTACCCAGCAGCCTCCAACTCAAGAACACATTGCTGCCGGAGGGGACAGCTACTAATCCACGGCTGAGTTTCTCTATTTGTCTTTTCGGAAGGTCTATCTGAGCCACGGTGATGGTTTTTTCGGCAAAAATCGCCGGATTTTCATCAGACGTCGCCCTGATGACGGCTTCCCCTTCAGTCAAACCATTCACAATCACTCTACCGTTGGCATCGGGCGTCACTGTCGCGACAGCAGGCGCAGACGATGTCCATGTAAGATTTTTATTGATGGCATTACCGGGGGCAATTCTCGGATATATTAAGATAGAGCCGCCGGGCACAACCTGATCAAGCCCGTCTAAAGACAATCCTGTGACTTCATAAGTAGGCAGTGTAGGATCGAGTACTTTGTAAGCGAAATTATCTATGGCTGAGGTGATTGTCAAGTTGTTGGTCGCTGTACGGAGGCCATTGATAAAAAGAGACTTCACGTTCGCCTTGGGCGGAAATACCAAAGAAAGCGGAATGGCGGTTACAGCCTGGGTACGTGTCGGATTGTCCCGTTCCGTAATGATAAAGGAACATTCGTTAGCGAGGTAATCAATGGTAATGTCAAGTGTGTACCAAGCATCTAATCTCGTCACATTTTCGAGGCCGATACCCTCTGGCTTTGAACCTGTCGAAGAAACGTAGTTACCCGTAAAGTAAGCGATATGATCCGTCTCTTCATCTGTGTCGGCAAATATAAAAGTAAGTATCATGTTGGGTGTACCCGCATCGTCTTGTATGCTCAAGGTACCGCTATTAATCTCCGGAAGACTCGGACTATCCTTGAATGAATTTCTTACCCGTCCTGCAAACCAGTCGAATCGCAGGTTAAGCACACCGCCGGTGATAGCGCTTGAGAGCGTAAATGTCTGATTCCTACCGCCGGATTGGGCATCCGCATTAAAATAAAGCGCTCTGGTACCTTGGAAGGAAACTGGAGCCGGAGTAGCACTGAAAGGCGCTACACTACTTTCGAAATCAGAGAACCCATTGTATGGGTTGGTAGCGGCCACCTCAATATAATAGCGTCCTTCTACGCCGGATCCGTCCTCGGTAGAAGCCTTGATATGTGTGATGCCGAAGCCGCCAACGAGGGAAACCTGTCCGGAAGCGGTGACCGTTGCTATCGTCACGTCGTCCGAAGACCAGCTAAGCGTCTTATTGGATGCTGTGGCAGGAAGGATTTGCGGTGACAGCGCGAAAGAAGCCGTAGTAGCAGGTGTAGCCGTGTAGAAAATACGACGAGCGCCCCAAATCTCAATACTGGTTATGTAATTGAAGATAACGCTCACATCGTATACGCCGTATGCCCCGCCTCCGTCTGCTGCGGTGGCCGTAATGGTTACGTCTCCTGCGCTGACGCCGGTCACCACACCGGTTGATGCGTTAATCGTTGCTACGGCGACGTCAGATGACGACCATACCACATTCTGGTTCGTTGCATTTCCGGGCGCTACCGTCTTCGAGAGCGTAATCGTATTGCCGACCGAAACCTCTGTCGCTCCTGAAATGGTGATATTGGTCAGGGGAATCCCTGTTGCTGAAACATGAATCACCTTTGTAGCCAGTATGCCTCCGGTGGCAGAGGTGGCAGTTACCGTCACATCTCCGCTTCCGCCATTGGCACCGGTAAGGGTGTTCGTCCAAGATGGGTAGGGACTTGCAGCAAGTGTTGCCAAAGAAGGATCGTCTACCGACCAGGTTATGGCATGGTTAGTAACATCAAAGGGAAGAACCGAGGCCGAAAGAGTGCTTGTACCACCGGTCGCAGCAATCACGTCCCATTGAGAGGTCAAGTTTACGCTTGTAGCCGGAACATCCGGGTCGGTATCCGCTATTTTGATGCCGATATTGTCGATCACGGTATTCCATGTGACATTTGAAGATCGGATGGCATCAATATAAATATTGGTGACTTGGGCTATGCTCGTTCCGCTCGGAACCGGTAGCATCACCGTTCGTTCGTACCCTTCGTCTCCGGTAATAGTAAAGCAGATGCGTTGTCCCTTATATACTTCCGCTTTCACATGATACCAGCGAGACAAAGTGGTATTGGTAAGGCTTGTTCTGTAAGCCGCATTGATCGTCGCTGCTTTTCCGGCAGCGCCGCTACCATTGAGCGGACCTACTGCAATGCCGATTTCCGTATCGCTTCCCCTTAGGTTGTACACGGTGAAAAGTACGTTGGCGTCACCGGTTCCATTCCGGAAACGAATCTGTCCTTCGTCTCCGGCTCCACCTGCATAAGCTGCCGGATACCAGTCAAACTCCACGATTAGTTTTTTAGTGGCGGCGGCAGGCGGCGAGCTTAGTGTAAGGGTAGCATTACGGGTACCGGACTGAGCTGCGGCGTTGAACCTCAGCACCCCATTTGTGTTGGCTGGAGCATCTAACCATTCGAATACCGCACAAGCTCCGGCATTATTCACAAGCGTGCCTTTTACTGTCGGCAGGCTATTGAAATATTCAAAGTAATCATAGCCGGTATAGCTTTGTGCTTGTACCGCTAAGGCTACGAACAAGGCGGCTGTTGTGAAAAACAGGCCGCGAATTAGTTGTGAAAATTGTGTTTTCATGTGTAAATAAATTTGTTAATACCCTGGGTTTTGCATGGCTTGCTTTTCAGCATCCGTAAGCGCAACGCCGTTTTTGGTAATCGCATTTAAGAACGTTTGCGGAATAGGTCGCAAGTAGTGCGTTGAGGCATTGAAAGCGGCTCCGGCAATCGTATTTCCATCGTTGAAGGATTTCCAACGTTTTTCCAATTGTTTTGTTCTTGCTAAATCCGGCCAGCGGATCAACTCTCCCATCAATTCGCGGGAGCGTTCGTTGAGAATAAATACGATGAATTTATCCGCATTGGAAGTAGCGCCTAACTCACTGTAAAATTCACGGGGCGAGTTGAAAATCGCATCCACGGAAGCGAATTTCAGGGTCTCCTTGGTACCGGCGGTTGTAACGGGTATGTCATTGTTGGATTCGTAATAGGTATTCGTTTCCGAATAAACAGCGCCGCCTGCAACACCGCTTCCGAGCGAATTGGTTTTGTAGGCTTGTCCGCCGTCCACATTTTTATTGCGGTTTTCACCGTCGGCATAACCTGCTCTTTCCCGCAATGCATTGATGTAAAGCAAAGCATCGCTGTATTTCTCTTGACGGCCCAAAGCCTCGGCTACCATCAGGTAGTCTTCGGCAGTGCGCGCCATAATACCATCGCGACAACCGAATTGATCGGCAATGGATGTCCGCGATCCGTCGCGGAATTTACTCAAGGCCACAAAACGCGACCGTTCGGTGTTGGCGCCTGCGCTATACCAGCCATAATTACCATGTTGATTGATGGCCGATCCGGCCTCTCCGTTAAAATAGCGGACAAACATGTGCGGGGCGCGGAATTTGATGTTGTCGCCGGTATAACGGGTATCGCCGACGTTATTCACAATGTACAAAACGCCTTCTTCTCCTGCGGCGAATTTGCGATCTGTACCCGTTTTACCGGCAGGCGCATAATCTCCCCATTGTGGCGCTGCTCCCGGATTATTACACAGATAACTGGTAGTGAAACTTTTCCAGAAACGGGAGTCGTTTACCCGGTCGTAAATATCCAATGCGTAATTGGTGGTACGCATACGGCTGAATTCCCGGTCACCGGATATATCGCGTACCAATCCGGCTAAATTTTGGTATATCGCCGGATAATACAAATGTATCTGGTTGCCGTAACGTCCTTTAGATGCTGCGTCGTTCGAGAATTGAGCGGCGAGTATCACTTCCGATACTTTTTCATTATTGCCGTTAGGCGTCGTATAATCCCATAAATTCACAAAATCATTGCACAAAGGATGTGCAGTAATCACTTCTTTCCCGTATTTGATGACCGTTTCAAGGTCTGCGGATTTGTAATTGGAATTCCATGAATCGTTGATTTCGCTGGCGCGGGACAAAGAAGCCTTCGCCAGGTAATGCGCCGCAGCCCATTTGGTCAAGCGTCCTGTTTCGCTTACAGTAGCGGGTAATAAATCGTAAGCGTTTTTCAGGTCGCTTATGATTAATTCGTAACATTCTTCCACCGTATTGCGGGTAAACTCAGTTTGCGGCCCTATAACCGGTTCTTTTACCAAAGGCACACCGCCAAACTGGCTCACCAAGACGAAGTAATTGAAACCGCGTACAAAATAACCTTCACCCAAACGGACATTGGCGTCTGGACTTGATTGATTGTAAAACAGAGGTACGTTGCTAATCAATATATTAGCCGAATTGATGCCGCCATACATATTGTCCCAGTAAGCGCCTGCATCTCCATCGGCAGGACTTAACGATGTAGTATAGTTGTTATAATAAGCTCTTGCTTCATCGTTTCCTACCGACATTTCATCGGTTCCGTAATTGGTAAGCGCATAAGACCATTCATAATTGAAATGGAATTCAAAGGTTTTGTACATACCGATGGACAATTTGTCCAAACCTTCAGGCGTTTCAAAACTTTGCGTACTGTCTTCTCTGATCAGTTCTTCTTTCAGGAAGTCTTCGGAACAAGAGATGGCGATGCCCATCCAAACAATTATTCCTGTAATTATCGCTATATATTTATGTATTTTCATATCTGCAAATTTTTTAATTAGATTTTTCATATTTTAAAATCCCACATTTAAACCGACCACAAAGCTTCTGTTGGAAGAAGCCCCCGGTAAATTAGAATCCACATAGACGTCCGGATCAAGATAATCTATTTTCGAATAAACCAATCCGGGATTGATGCATTGCACGTATAGCTTCAGATTGGAAATATTGATTTTCCCCAGTGTTTTCGGGTCAAAATTATAACCCAAGGAGACGTTCCGCAATTTGATAAACGAACCGTCTTGGTAGTTCATGGAGGTGCGATAGGTGTCACCGTTTTCGCCGCCGTTGCCGGGCGCATAATACAACGCATCTTCATTCGTGCCGGCTACCCAGTAATCAAGTTTCCGCATGGCAAACCGTCCGGAAAGATATTCTGCTCCCGTTGCGATGGTTTGGCCGAAGCGTGCGAATAAGAAACAAGACAATTCAAAGTTTTTATACGAAAAGGTGTTCTGAAAACCGCCTGTCCAATCCGGAGCTGCTTTTCCTACTACCTGTTTATCGAAATTGGGATCAATTTTGCCATCGGGTACGCCATCAGGGCCGCTGATATCTTTCACCCGAATAGTACCGGGTAAACAACCGTATTTAGCTGCTTCTTCCGCTTCCGACGTTTTCCAGATGCCATCGTATACATAATCGTAATAGATTTTTAGTGGTTGTCCCACGATCCACGGCCAGGTGCCGTCGCCATTCAGGTTCTCCAAACTTCCATTGGCAAGCGCTGTAAACTCATCTCGCTGGGCAGCATAAGTAAGGGTCGACAACCATGAAAAGTCGCGGGTTTTTACATTCACCGTATTCAGGGCGATTTCTATCCCTTTGTTTTTTGTTGAACCGACATTTGCCCAAGTAGACAGATAACCGGTCAATGAAGGAATCATTTGCAACATCAACAAATCGTTTGTCTCGGTTTTATACAAATCAAGCGAACCGTTGATACGTCCTTTGAAGAAAGAAAAATCCAATGCAAGGTTGTATTGCGTTGTTTTTTCCCAACTCATCTGCTTGTTTGCCATACTTACCTGGTCGGCCGCTGCAAGCGAAGGGTCGTTTGCCACCATACCGATTACCGTTGTTCCGCCAAAGTGGTAGTAATTGGATAAAACACTACCCAGTGTAGCATAAGCATCTACCGAAGAATTTCCGGTAACGCCATAACCGAGACGCAACTTCATCTGGTCTACCCAAGGTAAGTCTTTCATGAAAGATTCCTGTTCCATGCGCCAGGCCAAAGCGGCCGATGTGAAGAAATCCCTCCTATTTCCTTCTGCCAACTGCGATGCGCCGTCTTGGCGTCCGGATACAGTTAAGAGGTATTTTTGTGCAAAACTGTAATTCAAGCGCACCATGTAAGATTCTAACTGGCTTTTGACCATATCTGAACCGTAACTCTGTATTTTGGCGGAAGATTCTACTCTATACCATAATTCCTTATGTGATTCTACAAAGCTTTTCATGCTTGCACTTTCCATATGATAAGCGGCCTTGCTTTGTAACAAAGTAAGGCCGAATGCGTGATCCCCTACTGTTTTGTCATAATACAGCAAGTTGTCCAAGGTCCACGAATACCGTATATCGGTATTGTATTGTGCTACGTTATTCCCATCGCCGTTGATAGATTCCGCGGCGTCGGCTATTCCTACACGTCTGTTGCGGTAATCCGGTCCGAATTGAATACGGTACCTCAAGCCATCCAGTCCGTTAAAGATTTTTCCAAAATTCAAATCTCCGTAGAAACTTCCGTTAATATGGATAGTTTGCCGTTGGTTCTTGGTCATATCCACTTCACGGATAGGGTTGATGATATTTACATCCCCTCCCGGATTCCGGATATAATCACCTTCCGGCGTATAAGGAACCGTCCATGGGAGCATGCTTTGGAGGGCATAATAGATACCGTCGGCTCCGGTAACAGATTTCCGGAAATCGTAACCGTATTCCTGTGTACCGAAAGAGGCATTGAGGACAGTTCCCATCTTGAACCAAGGGGTGGCTTGGATATTTATATTGGCATTTCCCGTAAACCGCTTGTAAGCTTCTCCGGGTTGCGTTCCTTTCTGGTCTAAATAGCCGAAAGAAGTATGCGCCTGTATTTTATCGGTACCACCGCTGGCGCTCAAGGTATGTTCCTGTGTAACGCCGTTTTGTTTACCATAATCCGTCCAGTTGAAAGTAGGCACTTTGCTGCCGTCCCAGCTGCCGCCTGCCCAACCTTTTTCGATATTCGCATAGGCGTAAGGATCGCTTCCGAACCATGTTTTGTCCTGCTCCTGACTAACGGTCAGGGTTTTTCCAAACGACTTGGCCAGACGGCTGTAATCCAACCATTCGGCTGAATTCATCATTTCCATCCGGTTCACTAATTTGTCTGCCGAATAGGTTCCGGAATAACTGAGTCTCATTTTCCCGGTATCTCCTCTTTTGGTGGTCACAATGACAACGCCATTGGCGCCGCGCGATCCGAAAATAGCCGTTGCAGAAGCGTCTTTCAATACATCAATGGATTCGATATCATTCGAATTCAGGTTTTCAATACCCACGCCTTGCATCGGAATACCGTCTACTACATACAAAGGTTCATTTGTTGCGATCGGCGATCGTTCGCCGCGAATACGGATACTTCCTATTTCACCCGGACGCTGGTTGGAGGTGATGTCAACTCCCGCCATTTTTCCCTGCATAGCCTGTAAAGGATTTTGCACCGGCATGGCAGAAATTTCTTTCTCGCCGATACGCGTCAAAGCGCCTGTCACATCGCTTTTCTTTACCGTACCATATCCCACGACTACTACCTCGTCCAAGGTTTTGGGATCTTCTTCCAGAATTACGTCAATAACTCTTTGGTTTCCTACCTTTATCGATTTGGTGATGAAACCAATATAGGAAAATTGCAAAACCGATTCGATATTGGGAACATTGATTACATAAGCGCCGTTTACATCCGTAGAAATCCCGATCTGAGTGCCGGGCACAAGAATGCTAACGCCGAGTAAAAGCTCCCCGGATACGTCTGTTACAGTTCCTTTAATCGGAATGTTCTGAGCCATTCCATATACACCGGAGCAAAATAGCAGACAAACAATAACAATTAATTTTAATTGTAATGAATTTTTGTTCGTTTGTACGTTCATAATAGATTTTTACTTTATTGTTAATAAATATGTTAATTATATATTGATTTATTGTAATTTATACATTTCGGAAGCGCCTAACAAGAAACATCCGACTCCGAAGTCTTCAAAATTTGGCGCTTTATGATAAGTAACCGGTTGGCTGTCTTTCGGTTCTTTTCCGGTTCCCTGTACCCATCCGAGAAAACCGTTGTCATGCACAGCATCTTTTACCAATGCATTCCACGCTTTCAGCAATACCGGCAAATAGGTATCCCTGTCTAAAATATTATGGCTGATACCCCAAGCCATGCCATACACAAACAAAGAAGTTCCGGTAGCTTCCTTTCCGCCGAAATTGTTTGGGTTGTGCAAACTGACATTCCAAAAGCCATCTTCTCGTTGGCAATTTTTCAATGCTTCGGACATCGCTGAAAAATCGGCAAGATATTCGGCACGATGGATTTCATCAACAGGACTTATTGCCAAGACCCTTGTCAAAGCGGCATATACCCAGCCGTTTCCCCGCGACCAATAACAATTTTTCCCATTAGATTCCTTATAAGGCGGCAGAAAATCCGCATCTCGCCACCAAAGCCCTTCTTCGGGGTTATACAAACCTTTCACCCCATGGTTGTTCCTTGTGAAAGCGTACAATTGATACATCTTTTCGAAATAGCGACTGTCGCCCGATAGCTCACCTAATTTTGCCAAAACAGGCATTCCCATTTGTATGGCGTCAATCCATGACCAATCATCCGATTGCGGCGTATTCACCAACATATCCATGCATGTTTTTATATTTCGTATTTTTTCGGAAGCGGGAGATAGCTTGTATAAATCAATATAAATTTGACCACAACATTGGTCGTCTGCATTACGGGTCGCATTGCCGTTTCTCAGTCCCCATTGGTGAAATTCCGCCCAATCAAGTGCATACTGATAATATTCTTCTTTGGGATAAATTTGATGTAAAGCCATCAGTCCTTCATAATAGACGCTTCTTGTCCATATATTACTGGGCCGGACAACTCCTACATGGGACGGCTTTGTGCTGTCGGCATATTTTTTCATAAAATAATCATTGACCCGGATCATAGTGGTCAGTACATCTTTCCTGTCGGGCAATGTTTGCGCATCTACCCGAGCGATACAACATCCTGCAACAATCAGCAGTACGATCAGTTTTTTCATTACGACATTATTTTTTGTTAATGTTATAAGCAGTTATACTAAGAAAAAAAATTTCATAATGCAAAGTAAGCTGAATAAAAATTGATTAGGAATAGACGATTATTCATTTTAATAGAAAATAATCCACCTGCATGGAATTTTATGCACTAAACATGTAAATTTGTACGGGAAGCATATTTTCAACAAAATTATTGCTATTTTTGTTTAAAATTTAATACGATTTTAATGGAATGGATGAAACAATACACTTCTAAAACTTTTTTAATTTTATTAAGAGGTATTTTGTTTGTGTGTCTCTTATTCCCTGCAAATCCGGCTTTTGCAGTAGAGATACTACGGTTTGAATGGATCAACGACAGAGACGGATTATCGCAAAATACGGTTAGGTGTGCCATACAGGACAGCAAAGGTTTTATTTGGTTGGGCACTATTAACGGATTGAACCGTTACAATGGGAAAGAATTTAGTGTGATGCTTCCTGAAACCGGGAATTTTGCATCTTTGCCGGATAATCGTATACGGAGTATGCAGGAAGATTCGCACGGATATATATGGATTCGGACGATTGCGAATATTTTTTGCTGTTATGATCCCCATTTGGAAAGATTTGTGGATTATGATCCGGGAAACAAACAAAAGAATTTTTCATACGCCCGTATTTTTTCCAACGGTGATGTATGGCTTTGGGGGACAAGCGATGGCTGTTGCCGCATTCAACATCTTGCAGGAAGCTTGCAGTCACTGCGGTTCGGCAAGTCCGAATTAGGTAGTAGCGCCGTTAATTTTGTGTATGAAGACTCCCGGCATCATATCTGGATAGGTTCAAATGCCGGTTTATTCCGTTTAGAGAATGATCGCGTCATCAAGGTATCTCCCGAACCGTTTTATTTTGTACATGAATCGGGAGGGTATTTGTATCTGATTAATGAAAATCATATTGTTCCATACGATGCCAATAAACAACAATTTTCTCAAGCCGTCAAGTTTCCGGATATAGGAACTATGTCACTAAATGCTTCTACCATACAGAGTAATGGTATTATTCTGATTGCTACCAAAGCGGATATTGTCGCTTTTGATTCCCGGAAAATGAAATTTATTCCGGCAGAAACTTTATTCAACAACCGGACGCTGCGAAATGCCAGTTTCTATACCGATAACAAAGGAAATAAATGGGTATACAATATTTCCGGCGCGATATGGAGGCAACTGCCTGATAATCATTTTGAAAGAATAGAATTGATTCCGGCGAACATACTCTCCAGCATTGATGCCGAACGGTATGAAATATACCATGATTCTCATAACATCATCTGGATATCTACTTATGGAAATGGTTTGTTCGCATTGGATATGAATAATCAAAGTACTTATCATTATACGGTAGATAACAGTGATTTACCAACCAACTACCTGCTCTGTGTTATGGAAGATAAATCGGGGGAAATCTGGGTGGGTACGGAATTTGCGGGAATCAGCAAGATATCCCTGAGCAACTATCCTATACAAATATTGTATCCTGTGCCGGAAGAAAACAATAACAGGAGTAATGCCGTTCGCCTGCTATTCGAAGATTCACAAGGACGCTTTTGGATAGGCACACGAAGTGGTTTTTTACATATTTATGACCAAACGCTCAAAAAAATAAAGTCACATAAAATTAATGGAGGATTGCCTTTTGCAATGACGGAAGATTCTTTGCACAACATTTGGTTGGCCACCCGGGGAAACGGCATTATTGTATTTCCACCTTCGGGAGAAGCGCCCATCAGAAATTACCGCTTACACGACATCTCCCGGCAAAATGCCAGCAGTAATAATGTATTTGATATCCTGTTGGATTCTAAAAATAGGGTATGGGCGGCTTCTTTTGGCGGCGGTCTGCATTTTGCAGACCTGAACGACAAAGAAATTACTTTTCAGCATATCAATACGCGCACCGTTAATCAGGACATGGTACGAGTTATCCTACAGGATCATACCGGTATGATTTGGACGGGAACAAATGAAGGCGTCAATGTGTTTGATCCCGATGCATTGATACAAGATGACGACAGGTATATCAATTTTCATTTTAATGTAAATGATGACCGTTCTATCCACAACAATGAAGTGAAAGCTATTTTTGAAGACAGTCGCGGCCGTATATGGTTCGGTACAACCGGCGGCGGTCTGAATCTGTTGGTAAGAGAAGAGCCGCTCGAACGTTCATGGTTCAAACACTATACGGCTAAAAACGGTTTGTCCAACGAAGTTATCCAAACCATCCAAGAAGATGAACAAGGGTATATTTGGGTGAGCACAGAAAGCGGTAGCGGTATTTCAAAGTTTGATCCGGAAACAGAACGTTTCGAAAATTTCAGTTTTTCAAATAGTAAACAAGCAGGCTTATTTAACGAAGGTTCATGCTGGAAAATGAAAAACGGAGATTTGATGTTCGGCAGTTATTCCGGCGTCTTTATTTTCAACCCTTCAAAAATAAAATACAATACCTATACGCCGCCGATAGTTATCACAGGACTGAAAATCAACGGTGCGGATGTTTATCCGAAAAAAAACGACTCTCCCTTGGTTGAAAGTATTACACAAACTAAAATGATAAAGTTGAAATACAATCAAAATTCATTCAATCTTGAATTTGCCATGCTTAATTTTCAATCGCCTAATTTTAACCAATATGCTTATTACCTTGAAAATTATGAAAAAAATTGGAATCCGGTCACGCGGCACAATATTGCCGCTTACCGGAATGTACCTTCAGGCACCTATTGGTTCAAAGTAAGAGGCAGCAACAGCTTTGGTATCTGGACAGAGAAAGAGACTGTCCTGAAAATAACGATTCTTCCGCCATTTTGGAAATCAATCTGGGCTTATATTGTTTATTTTATAATCATCATGACTGCTATATTTTTCACTATCAAAATCATATTGCAAATCAACCGGTTACATACAGATGTTGAAGTAGAGCGGCAATTAACGGAATACAAGCTCCGGTTTTTCACGAATATTTCACATGAATTTAGGACGCCATTGACCATTATCAGAGGGTCAATCGAAAATTTAACCGCTGTGGAAAATTTACCTCCGGCCGTTACAAAGCAAATCAGACAGATGGCCAAAGGTTCTTCCCGATTACTTCGCCTGATTGATCAACTGTTGGAGTTTCGCCGCCTGCAGAACAAAGGCTTGGAACTGAAATTGGAACGAGCGGAAGCCGTTGCTTTCTTTTATGATATTTATCAGTCTTTCAAAGAATTAGCAGAAAAGAAAAATATAGAATTTTTGTTCGAGTCCAACCTTTCTCAAAAGGAAATGTTGTTAGATATAAGTAAAATGGATAAAATCGCATATAACCTCTTGTCGAATGCCGTTAAACATACGCCGGATAATGGTATCATTGTTACACGTCTGGTTTTTTCGGAGCGGGACGACCGGTTGATTGTAAGCGTATCAGACAGTGGATCAGGAGTCCCGAAAGAAAAGCAGAGTTCGCTCTTTGTCCGTTTCGCCCAAATTGACTCAATGGGCGGAACCGGCGTCGGATTGCACCTGACGGCCGAAATGGCTACTGTGCACAGAGGAAAAGTCGAATACACGAACTCCGAATTGGGGGGCGCTTGCTTCAGCGTTTTTGTTCCCTTGTCGGAAGATAATTACAATAAAGATGAAATTGCAGCTATGCAAGCTGCGCCTAAATTTACAGACACTACACAACTGCCGGATATGCCGGATTCTCTTTCTCCCAACAAACCTTACCGGAATTACAAACTGTTGGTTATTGAAGACGATGATGAAGTGCGTGAATTTTTGTTTAGTCAGTTAACCGACCTGTTTTCCATCTGTATTGCCAAAGACGGAACGGAAGGTCTGGAAAAAGCAGTGAACGAACAGCTTGACCTGATTGTCTGCGATGTAATGATGCCCGGCATTGACGGCTTTGATTTAACCCGTCGCATAAAAGAGAATTTCCTGACCAGCCATATCCCCATTGTTTTATTGACGGCTCATTCTTCGGAGGAACATCGCTTGGAAGGTATTCAGGCCGGCGCTGACGCATATATTACCAAGCCGTTCAGTATTAAATATCTGACAGCCCGTATCGTCAAACTTATCGAACAACGGGAGAAATTGCAGCAAAAATTTGCACAGGAACCGGGGAAACCGGTACCGTTGATTCATTATACAGATAAAGATAAGGAATTTATTGACAAAATACACTTGCTGATTGAACAAAACATGGAAAATGTCGATTTTTCTGTTGATACATTTGCGCAAGACGCCGGTATGGGACGCACCAATTTTTATAAAAAAGTAAAAGGCATTACCGGCCATTCTCCCAACGAATATGTGCGCATTGTCCGCATGAAAAAAGCCGCTGAATTGTTGGCAACAACGAACCTGAATGTATCGGAAGTTTCTTATAAAGTCGGCATCAGCGACCCTTTTTATTTCAGTAAATGTTTTAAGGCGCAATTCGGCAAAACACCTTCTCTGTTTCAGAAAAATTTATAAATTCCGCCCTTGTGTAAAATTCCGATAGGCAACCGGGGTCATTTGTACTTTCTTTTTAAAAAAAGTGCAAAAATGATCCGCGTTGTCGAATCCGGTAGCATAAGCGATTTCCTTGATAGACAGATGAGTGTTGGTAAGTAATTCTTTACTTTTCCGGACCCTTAGTTCCAACAGATATTGCTTGGGTGCAAATCCTGTGTATTGCTTGAAAATCTTCCGGAACCATGAATAGCTCATGTATACTTTACTTGCCACTTCTTCGGGACTTACTTGCAGTTGAAAATTTTCCTGCATGATAATTTTGGCTTTGTTGATGTTATTGAAAACATCCAATTCAACAAAAGACCGGTGTTTGTCTAAGGAATAGGCAAAACCCAGCAAATGATTGACTATTCCGGCAAGCATCTGCTGAAAACCGGCTTTTTGTTCCTGAGCGATTCGGATAGCCTGTTGATAGAGGTATACAATATCGTTATCGACGCCGGTATGAAAAAACGGCTTTTGCCTGCTGAAAAAACCATGTTCGCAACGGCTATCAATGTTAATTCCTTTGAATCCAATCCAAAATTCGTCCCAGCCTGTTTTTTTCCCCGGACTGTAATTATGCCATTCTCCGGGGAACAACAAAAACATGCACCCTTCTTCGACGGGAGTCGGTTTACAGTTTTCAGACACAAAATTTCCTTTTCCACGAATGATATAGAGCAGTTGGTATTCATTCAGAATACGTCCTTTTTCGGTGGAAAAAAGGTAGCGGGTAGGGTGATTCATCGGTGGATAAACCATATCCGGCGCGATAGACTGATAACCTACCGTACTGATGGTCAATCCCCACAAAATATCCTGTTCGTTTTCCAATAAATACTTGATGGGAAGATAGACTTCTTTTTGTATCATTTTTTGAATTAATAGGAATAAAAATCAATGGACAAAATTATACAAAAAAAATGACTAAATCAATTTTGCTATTTTTAGCCCATTTTTAAGGTAATAAGAAAAGCGTGTAAGCCTTTTTAATACTGGTTTACACGCTTTTAAATAACCTTTTTTGCCAATTGCATATAAAACAATCTGTCAAAGAACGCTTTTTTTCAATTAAGTCAATAGCGATACAAACGGAGTTTATAAACCACCGCATTGGAACCTATTCTCAAAACCTGTCCCTGTCCATTTTCGTCACCGTTCAGCCTGCGCTGCCAAATCCACTTGCCGTCAACCAAGACTTCCTCGTCGATACTGGCGATTCCCACTATCTGCGTGCCCTCCGAGTCCGGAGCAAACGACAAGGTTGCCGAACCGCTTCCGGCGATAAGGAACTCGTCGGCGCCTTCCTGTATAAGCAGGATGCCGACGCGACGGTTTGCATCCGAAGCGCCCGGAGCGCTTGGAGCGCCGGCCCAGTTGACAGAGATGTCGTATCCGCCGAATGAAATCCTGCCGGAACGCTGCTCACTTCCCTCCAGGACGATGCCGGCCAATTGGTTGGTGCCCTGCTTCTGCAAAATCGTCGGTGCCAGGTGGTCGAGCACGGAATAGGCGGCGACAAGGGGCGAGAGGCCTCCTCCCGGCTCACCCGGCCCGCCAAAGCGGCCTTCGATGCCGAAGGGAGAGAAGCCGATAGCGTCTACCTGCCCGAAGGCGTAGTAGGCGTTGGCTGCTCCTGCAACTCCGCTATATGTTTCGGGGACGAAGACGGGGTTGCCTTCACGTTGATACCTTCCTGCCCAGTAAGCGAAATTACTGAAATAGATGTCGGGCGAGAGGAAGTCAAGGCTGGGAGCGCCTGCGCGGTAGATGTCCAACGAATGAGGCAGCGGACCGCCGCTGTTGTATTGACCGGGCAGGTAGTTCGGACGAATCAAAGCCGCATTGGTGAACATGGGAATGTCGTACCCGGCTTTCCCTGCTGCGGTGACGGCGTCTACGTAGGTGGCATAATGCCAAGCCATGAAGAAATCGTCCGTGATGGGCGCTGCACCGAAGACTTCGCGCCAGCTGCCGCTCGTTTTCTTCCCTGCGGCAACCCAGGCTTGGCGCAACTCCGGCTCAAGCACATCGTCATGCTTTTTGATATAGTCCATCAAGGCTTGGGGCACTGCCGCCGTAAATGTTTTGTTGGCGGTCGGGGAGAAGTCGCGCGATTCTGGAATCACGCCGATCTCATTTTGCACCTGAATCATCAGTACGGTGCGGTTGGCGTCAACCGTCTTGATGTGCTTCATCAACGCGCCAAAGGCTTTCGCGTCGGCGTCGCGGTTTGACGCACTCAACGGCGTGAGCCGCTCTGTGGGACGTCCGTCTTTCAGCAGCACCCGGGGAAACCGTTTGGTGTCACGCTTCACCCACTCCGGGACATAACTTGAATAGGTGTTCTTCCAACTGCCAAACCAGAGGATGACGAGCTTTAAATTGTTGCGGTGGGCGGCGGAGATGAGGCCGTCGATAAGGGTAAAGTCGAACTTTCCTTCCTGCGGCTCGACATTTTCCCAACAAATAGGCGCCAACACGGTGTTCAACTGTTGCGCAGCCAGTTGGGACCAGATTGGCTCCATGTACGAAAGGCTCGATGCACTCGAATTAGACAGTTCCCCACCGAGGATGAGAAACGGTTTGCCGTCAACAATCAGTTGGGTTGCTGTTCCCTGCTTTTTCAAATGTGGCAGCGCTTTATTTTGAGAAACGGCTGTTCCTGTAAAGATTGTCGCCAAGCATATACTGAATAAAATAATTTGAAATTGTTTCATAAAAAATAAGTTATAAGTGATTATTTATATCCTTCATTTTGATAAGCCGCTTTCTGCGCAGGGTCTGACATTAAGTCAATCTGCGACTGGGGAATCGGACGAATTTCATGGATGGGCTTCACATTGGGGGCGCCTTGCGGATTATGTGCTTTAACACGTTCCACTAAGGTGTGTGTGCGAATCAACTCTAACCAACGAGATTGTTCTCCACAAAGTTCGCGTGTACGCTCATCCAGTATGAAATCTATGTCGAGTATATTCGGATCTTTTATTTCCATAGCTGCTTCAGCCTGCGCGAGTTCATTAGGTGAAAGCGAGGGTCTGTACGCCGCTCTGCGGCGTATTACGTTAATATATTCAGCAGCTTCAGTCTTTTTCCCTTGCATGATTAAGGCTTCGGCAGCAATCAGGTAAGTTTCTCCTAAACGGGCTGTAGTGAAAGGACGATAAGACATGTCGTTCAAAGCCGTGCGTTGGGTATCGTCAAACTTAACTAGCGTGGGATACATATAATTGACATAGGAGTGTTTGTAAAAACCGTTGGCATCGAACAAGTCTTCTATTTTATATTTGACGCAAGCATCCGGATAGGTTGAAAGATCGTCGCCTTCAAAATAGAGAAGAATACCGGGGTCTCCCACATTCAATCCTACGCTTTCCAACGCAGATGTATTACATTCCCACATCAAACGGAATGAATTATCCCATCGTGAATCATTCTTCTTTTCGGCAAAAGATTCAAAGATCAGGTGAGGCGTCGTTACATACATACGCCAGGGTCGCTGGTAACGGATGCTACGAGCCACTACCGTGACGCCATTTACGCGACAATTTTCATATCCTGCCGTAAAGAGCCAGGGGGATGAGTGTCCACCACCAAAGACGTAGTCGTGCGTGTACTCCACTGTGAACAATACTTCCGCGTCTCTTTCGTGGCCTTCCGCATGAACCATTCCAAAATCTTGCTGTAGACCCGCACCATAGCTTGCCTGATTCTGTATCAGCTCGTTCGCATACTGGAACGCATTGGTATAATCATCGCTCTTTGCAGCCACAGAGGTTGCCCTTGTCAGATACACCTTTGAGAGGAAATGCAGTGCGGCCGCCTTTGTCCCTCTTCCTAACTGGGCGGGTTTGATAGGCAGTCCTTCGACAGATTCCGTTAAATCGCTGACGATAGCGTCGTACACTTCGGCTACTGAATTTCTTTCTGACAAGGTGGAAGGATTTGTATTATATGCCAATTTACCGGAACCTAAGTCCAAGGGTGTAGCGCCATAGTTTTGCACTAATGCAAAATAATACTGTGCCCTCAGGAATTTGGCCTCGGCGATCATGACTGTTTTACGGCTTGCATCCATATCAACGTCTACTCCATTCTGAATGACACCATTGCAACTGTTGATATAGACAAATGCACTTGTCCAAGGACTTGAGATACCGGCATTAGCGGGGTCAAGCAAAGCGTCGTAGGTATCCACCGATTTCTCCCATCCCAGCACCACGTCGGATGTATAGAACTCGTCTGTTCCTACATTTCCCCCCACGCCGTAGAGACCACGAAGTCCCGAGTAAGCGCCAATTAATTCCCCTTCGAGACCTTGCTCCGAAGTAAAAAAATCGGGTACGAGCACGGATTGTGCTTCTTCAATAAGCATATCATTACATGCACTAAAAGCGAATGATAATGCTAATAAGATATTAAATAATTTTATTTTATTGTTTTTCATATATTCTATTTCATTATGTAAATTATAATGTTATACTCAGTCCGAATAAAAATTGACGAGTAGGAGGCGTACTCAGCGATACAGTCAACTGTCGCCCCATCTGATTACTGCCTACCCCGCCTACACCTTGCGCTCCAAAGCCTGTCGGTTGCGGATCAACACCACCCTTTTTCATATAAGGGGAGAAAAGCGTAGCTACATTATTACATGTGGCATATAAACGCACATTGGTAATATTCCATTGTTTGACGAATGTATTAGGAACATTGTAACCGATTGTCATGGCCTTTATCTTCAGATAGGTGCCATCGAAATATCCCAAGGTAGAACTATACGGACGGGCGCCACCTGAATTGAGCGCTCTCGGATTATCGTTGGTTGGATTGTCTTCCCTCCAATAATCGACTTTCAGATTGTTAGCCACGCTATTGAGCGTATTCAAATACGACTGATTCTGGTGAAGCGAGCTAACCAGCGTACCACCTATCTGCGAGAAAGCCACAACCGTTAAGTCGAAATTTTTATAGTCGAAGCGGTTGGTCATACCCATTTCAAAGTCCGGCTCAAACGTGCCGATGATGTAACGGTCGGCCTGTGAAAGCTGTCCGTCGTGGTCGTAGTCTTCCAGCTTGATGTCGCCGGGTTCGAAACCGAATTTAGCGGCTTCAGCGGCTTCGTCTTTTTGCCAGATACCCAATTTTTATAATCGTAGATAACGTCGATGGGATGACCTACAAACCAGCCATTGCTTACGTCTTCTGTAATACCACTGGAGAGCGATACCAATTCATTACGGTTCAAATAGAAGTTGAAATCGGTTTTCCAAGCGAGTGCACCTTTCGTACGCGATACGATGTTATCAGAGTGCAAGGTAAGTTCCATACCTTTATTGCGGGTTTTACCTACATTCACCATGATAGAATTGGATACACCCGACGAATAGGGTAGTCTTTGACTAACCAGCAAGTCATTGGTCTTTTGCAAATACAAATCAAGCGTACCCGACAAGCGACTCCACAAATTGAAATCTATACCCATATTATAGGAATTGGTATATTCCCAACCCAGGTTAGCATTGCTGAGCGTACTCGTATTATAGCCATACACCAAATCATTGCCAAAGTTATATCGAGTCTGGCCTAAAGAACCCATCGTAGCATAAGGCGTAACGGATTGATTGGACGTTTGTCCGTATCCTAAGCGAATCTTCAGCAAATCCAGCGCTTCTACATTACTGAGGAAGGATTCGCGATTCACATTCCACGCCAGCGACAAAGCGGGGTAAGTATGCCATTTCTTACCGAGAGCCAGCACAGAAGCGCCGTCGGAACGCAACGTAAACGTTGCCATATACTTCCCATCATAACCATAGTTCAGACGGCCCATGTACGAAAGGAGTGTACGCCGTTGATAAGACTGCAGGTTCCCATCAAAGGTAACGCCGTCATTTGCCATGCCTAAATTATGATACTTCATGTAATCAGCCGCCAAATCCAAGCCTTCAGCGGTTATGTATTCGAAGTAATTATCCTCCAGCGAATACATTAAGGTTGCTCCTATTTTGTGCTTGCCGGCAAGTGTCTTGTCGTAATACAATAAGTTTTCAATGGTATAATTATAAGCCGTAATGGTTGATAAATTCGCACTGGAAGTAGAACCGCTTTTGAAAGACGAAGCTGACGAATAATACTCGCCGTACTGGTCGTGGTAATAATTCAAGCCCAGATTGATGCGATACTTTAAGTCAGGCGTAAACTGTATTTCTCCATACAATGCATTAACCGTATTGAAGCGTTTCCGTTCTTCCTCCCATAAGCTCTTGTCTTTTAACAACAGGGGCGAGTACGCATCGTCGCGAGGACTTAACGGCTTGACGACCGGTTTCCCATCTGCATCGTAAGGATTAACCAGCGGACTAAAAGCCAGCATTGAATACAAGGCGACAGTACTGACGCCTTCTCCATTGGTCAGGCTGAACGCATTTTGTGTGTTGTATCCGACTTTTAACCAATTATTAATTTTTAGGTCAACTGCTCCACGCAACGAAAAGCGGGAAAAATCTTGTCCGGGCAAGACCGACGTTTCATCATAATAATTCAACCCCAAGCTACCTTGAACGGCTTCGCTTCCGGCGCGGAAGGTCAAATCATGATTGTTCACGCTTGCTGTTTTATACATCTCGTCTTGCCAATCGAAAGATTTTCCCGTCGTGAAATATTGTTCTTCCTGTGGAAGATAAGGGCTGCCTGCCTGATAACCGGAAAGTGTGCGTAATTCGATGAACTCTTCAGCATTAAGCATCTCATACTTTTTGGCTACCGTCGATATTCCCGTGTAGCCATTATAGGATACTTGGGGTTTGGTATAAGTGTTTGCCCGATCAGTTGTGATAAGGATGACGCCATTTGCACCGCGAGAACCGTAGATAGCGGTCGAAGAAGCGTCTTTCAGAATATTTACGCTCTTGATGTCTTCAGAAGCTATATCATTGAGTTTCCCTGCAAACGGAATATCATCTACAACGATCAACGGATCATTGGAAGCCGTAAGTGAACGGGTTCCACGAATACGAATTTGCGAGTCGGCGCCGGGTCTTGTTGCTGTTTGTTGTATAGATACTCCGGCTACGCGTCCTTGCATGGACTGTGAAATGTTGATGGATGGAACTTCTTTCAGCGTGCTCTTTCCCACCGAAGAAATAGCTCCCGTTACATCAGATTTTCTTTGTGTTCCGTATCCTACTACGACAATTTCTTCAAGACCGAGTGCATCTTCTTTTAATAAGATTTCCAGGCTTGTTTGATTGTTGATTTGAATTTCTTGAGTTACATAGCCGATGTAAGATACCTGCAAAATCGCGTCGTTTGAGACATTCAATGTGAATCGTCCGTCTATGTCGGTTATAATGCCGTTGTTCGTCCCTATTTCTTTGACATTCGCGCCTACAACCGACTCTCCATTCGTATCCTTCACAGATCCTGAAAGTTTCCTTGGGTTACCTCTTCCCGTATTTTCAGGAACCGGACTTTTATCCGAAATAACAATTGATTTTTCGGATACAATAGAGTAGCTCAAACCTATTCCTGCCAAGACTTCGTCTAATATGGAAGAAACGGTAGCATTTGTTTTTGAGATCGTGATGTTTTCCTTAGAATCTACAACAACATTCCGATAGGAAAAACGATAGGTTGTTTGCTTTTCAATAGCATTAAATACTTCTTTCAATGAAGCATTTTTCATGTTAATCGTTACTTTTTTGCCTTCTTGCGCCATGACATTTGTGGCGTTGAAAAAGAATAGTAACGGTACTAAAATAAAAAGTGTCAATTTGAAGTGCCTATTCATTTTTAAATTTATTAAATGTTAAACATGGTAAATTAAAGACAAGCTGACTTTTGAAAAGTACCGAAAAAAGAAGATGTTATACAACACGAAATGAGTTTTTCGACGCGCGTCGCCCAATCGGAAATCATTGGTTAATTTTTTTCAGCTGAATGTCGAACGAATTTCACTCCTGAATAAGGTTAATTTCTTTTTATCAAAATCTCTTTTTCTCTGATTACAGCCTGTAAATGATAAGAACGTTCAATAACTTCGAGTACCTCATTCAGATTGTTTACGGGCAATGTCCCTGTGAATGGGTCGGAAAGGCAGTCTTTGCAATCCATTTTGATTGTTACACTATAATTTTCTTCTATTGTACGGATCACTTGGGACAGTTCGGTATTACGGAACACCATGTCTCCTCGTTGCCAAGCCGATTTGTCCCCTATATTTTCATCGTCAATGACTGTTATGTCGCCTGTAAATTGGTTCAATGAGGCTCTTTGATTCTTCAGTAATACTACATTTTGGTTGCTTCCGGTAGATAGCAGCGATACGCATCCTTCTTCAAGGGCAAGTTCGGCAGTGTCGTCGTTTTCGTGTGCTGAGAAGTTGAATACCGTACCAAGTACTTTTACATGCAATCCTTTGGCATTTATAAGAAAGGGAATTTCTTTGTTGCAGAAAACACGAAAGTAGCCTTCTCCTTTGAAATTTATCTTCCTTTCCTTTTTATTATAGTATTTGGGATTGTATCCTAATGTTGATTCCTCGTTCAGGGAAACGACCGTTCCGTCTGGTAAAGTGATGCTTGCGTGTTCTGTTTTACCTGTTGTAATGAACATCTCTTCAGCGTTGATAAGATTGTTTTCCCTGTATAGATAGATTGAGCATACAATAAACAGGGGCAACAATATAGCGGCAGCCATCTGAGACCGATGAACGAACAAAGATAATCCTGAACGTCTTCTGCCTATAATGGCGTCAATATTGCTCTTCAATTTATCCATCGTGCTGTCAGTCACGAAAGAAGTATCTATATCGTCGTTCAGCCAATCGGTATACAATTGTCGCTCTATTTCTTCATCAGTCATAGAGCTTGCGTGCTTTTTGAGTTCCGATAACTCCTCCGGAGTCAGCTCGTCTTTCCTGTATTTATTGATTAATTTATTGATTAATTTATCTGCTTTTTATATAATGACATTATATTTACGACATTGTACCGAGAATATGGGCGAAATTAATAAACAATAACATGTATAGAAGAGGGTAGATAGCCTAACTCTTGTTTTAGTTTATTGAGACCCATAGAGAGCGAATTTTTAACAGTTTGTTCGCTCAGTGAGAGTTTTTCTGCGATTTCCTTGTTGGACAGTTGCTGTATCTTGGATAGCGTTATGACTTTCTGTTGAGTAACAGGAAGAGTTCCCATCACTTTTTTGAATTTTGCAACAAACTCTTGATATTCCAAATGCCAGTGGGCGTCATCGGCCGACATCTCTGCCCTGTAATCCACATATTCTTCATAAACCGGCTGGTTTATTTTAGAATGAAAGGCATTGATGGTATGATGCTTGGTCATAATGAAAAGCAAAGAACGAAGCGTATCTTCCTGTCTTATCTTTTCACGGTTTATCTAAAGTTTCACAAACACATCTTGCACGATATCTTCCGCTTCTTCCCGTGATTTGGTAAATTGCAGGCTATACGCATACAAACGTTTAGCATACATTCGATATATGCTATCAAATGCCTTAT
>JAITNQ010000184.1 GCA_031290435.1 Candidatus Symbiothrix sp.
GATATAACAGAATGGAAAAAGAAGAATATTGGAGAAACTTTATTCAGTGAAAAAATGAAGCTCCTAAAAAAAGTGGCGAGAAAATAATTTTTAAAAAATCAACAGATTTTACACCCCACGTTATAGGTATAGGCCTATGACGGTTTTGTTGGCAGGATTAGGAAAATAAGATTATGAGATAAATTTGTTATGATCTTAAAATATTATTTATTTAGAAATTGATAAAAGAAAACATGAACAAAACGCAAAAATATATTTTAAATCCTATTTATTCGTTGCTACCAGATGGAAATAGAGTAAAGTTAATATCAAAAGATAGTGAGGGAGGTGTTATGACATTTATTCATCCGGTACAAGCATTGCTCCTTTCCAATTTCACAGGTGAACTAACTTTTCATGAAATTGTCGAAAGTCGGTTTGAAATTTTTCAGTGCAAGGAAAGAGACTTATATAAAGTAATAGAGCCTTTCATTGAAAACAAGAATTATATCAAAGTTTGTTACGATGGGAATAATTTTGTTTTTCCACGAGATATTTTAATCAAAAACGAATATAATTTAATCAGAAATGATATTAACTATAAAAATCTGTATATTAAGCCACCATATGATTTTAATACAAAACGTTTAAGCCTACCCAAAACCATTTTATTTGTTGTAAATACAGTTTGTGGAACTGATTGTATTTATTGTTATGCAAATAAAACACACAAATATAACCCTATAAAAACGGGAAAAATATTAGATATAATTGAAGAAGCTCAACAATTGGGAATTCGTGAATTTGATTTATCTGGAGGAGAGGTATTTTTACATAAAGATTGGTATCTAATTATAAAAAAATTGGTTGATTGCGGATATATGCCTTATATTTCTACAAAAGTAGCAATTGACAAACAAACAATTGATAAACTATCTACAACAGGACTAAAAGAGTTACAAATATCATTAGATAGTATCAATCCAATTCTATTAAAAAATAGTTTGAAAGTATCTGAATTTTATGCTGAAAGAATAAAAGAAACCATTAAATATTTAGATAAAAAAGGGTTTAATATATTTATAAAAAGCACTTTAACAAAAGAAACATGTTCAATAGAAAATATTAAAGAATTACTGTCATTTTTGAGCAGTTTTAATAATATCAAAAAATACACAATTACTCCTGTCGGATATACTCACAACAAACCGCTACAAGATTATGGTAATTTTAAGCCGACTTTGCAACAAGTAAATAGTGTTGTAAATGAATTTAAAAAAAAGGAGAAATTTTTTAATTTCACTATAAATTGGGATATGGGAGCAATACACTATCAAAATCATTACAAAAATGCTTTATTTTTCAAAAAAAGATCATTATGCTCAGGAAATATAACAGGAATTGTTATCCTTCCTGATGGAAAAGTGACTATATGTGAAGAATTATATTGGAATGAAAATTTTATTATCGGAAACTTGAATACCGATACCATAATAGATATTTGGCAATCAAATAAAGCTACATCATTAGCAAGGTTAAGCCAAGATATTTTTCCCTATGATAGCCCATGTAAAGTCTGCTCTGATTTTTCTGAATGTCGCTATAAAAGAGGCGTGTGTTGGAAAGAAGTAATAGCATTTTATGGGCAAGAACATTGGTTATATCCAGATCCAAGATGTCCTAGAGCGCCATTATACAATAATGATAAAAACCAATTAATGTATGAAATGTCTTAATTTTGATGATCTGATACATTTATTAGACACATTAGGGCTTTTAGAAAATAAAGAGAAATTGGATATTATGGATCCTTTGACAAATTTTTCAATAGATTCTTTATCTGCTGCGGAATTAATTTTATGCATTGAGAAAGAACTTGGAGTATATGTACCGATTTCGATTTTTTATAAGAGCATAACTTTGTTTGACATAATTAACAATGTGAATAGCATTATTAAATCAAAATAATTTTATGCACAATAATTTAACCCATATTCAATTTAGAATATTGATAAAAGAAGAATTAATAAATCATCATTATCTCTATACTAAATATTCATCATTAAATCCAAATGATATTATATTTGGTGCAATATATAAAGAGAGATTAATTGGTTATGTTTTTACATCGCTTATATCTTCAAACGATCTCTTAATTATAAAAGATATACAAATAAAAAAAGAGTATCGAAATAGAGGAATTGGTTCTGAATTAATATCAAAATTAACAGTATATGCTAGAGAAAATAAAAAAAGATTGTCTATAAAATTTTTTAATCTTGAAAATGATACTCAAAATAAAATATTTCATTTTTTTAGAAAAAACGGATGGCAATCACCTGTTATTTCAAGAAAAAATGTAATCATAGATTGCAAATTAGCTAGTAAATATTTTTTTAATACGGAATTTTATGACGATTTTAATATTTTAACTGAGATAGGTGCTCGTGTGCTTAATATCGCTGAATTAAGAAAAAATACAAAATTAAAAAATCAATTTAAAAATAAATCTCAACCTTTTAATGGTTTATATAATTATGCTATAAATTCTATTTTCGACGAAAATAAAAAATTAACACTTTTTTTCGCCATAAATAATGAATTAGTTGGTTGGATAATTGCTAAATATCTGAATCAAAATAAAACGGATATCTATGTAAAATCTACTTATTCGGAAGAAAAATACAGGCAGTGGTGTTTGGGTATACATATTTTTAATATTGGGTTTAAATATCTTTTACAAATAAATAGTACCATTAGAACGATTAGTTTTGGCGTAGATTTGTTCCGCAAAAATATACAATTATTAAATTTTTACAAGAAGATATTTCAAAAATCCATTATTAATATTGTGGATGTTTGGGTCATTAATAATGAAGCGAAAGTTGAAAACACGTTACAAATTTTATAAACAGCTAGATAATGGTGATTGTGGCATTACTTGCTTGCGAATGATTTCGAAATTCTATGGGAAGGATTTCTCCTCATCTTTCTTAATAGAAAAATGTCATAAAAGTAAGACAGGTGTATCTCTTTTAAATTTAAAAGATTCAGCGGAGTCTTTACATTTTAAAACACTTGCAGTAAATATTACTTGGAAACAATTAACGAATGAAAAACTTCTACCATGTATTATTCATTGGAATCAAAAACACTTTGTTGTACTTTACGAAATTACAAAAAACAGAATTGTTATCGCAGACCCAGCTAAAGGAATTTTAAAATATAATCATGATGCTTTTAAAAAATGTTGGATAGGTTCATCTTTTGATATTAACTCAAAAGGAATTGTGTTAATCATAGAACCAACACCATCTTTTTATAATTTAGAAGTTTCCACATCCAAAACAATAAAATTAATTTCACTATTTAATTACCTAAATCCGCACAAAAGGAAATTTTTACATATTATATTTGGATTAGTTTTGACTGCTACTATTTCTATGTTATTGCCCTTTTTAACTCAATTGGTAGTAGATAATGGAATACAATCAAAAGATATTAACTTTATTATTTTAATTTTTATCGCTCAAATATTTCTGACAGTAGGTCAGACTATTAATAGTTTTTTACAAAGTTGGTTTTTACTTCACATTACATCTAAGGTCAGTGTTAAATTAGTTTCGGATTTTTTAGCAAAACTCATGAATCTAAAAATTGCTTTTTTTGACACAAAATTGATTGGAGATATAATACAAAGGATTGCTGATTTTGAGAGAATAGAAATTTTTTTAACAAGTTCTTTGATAAGCATTGTAACAATAATTGTCACATTATTTATTTTCGGCAATGTAATTTTGAAATATAGTATTATCATTTTATTAATTTTTATTTTAGGAAGTTTTTTTTACATTATATGGGTTTCGCTTTTTCTTAAGAAAAGATCCGAAATTGATTACATGCGATTTCAAGAATTATCAATGAATAATAGCAATATCATACAGCTTATTTCCGGAATTCAAGATATTAAATTAAATAATTGTGAAAATAAAAAAAGATGGGAATGGGAACAGGTTCAGGTAAAATTGCATGAGATTAATTTTAAAGGATTAAATTTATCAAAAAAACAAGAAATAGGAGGCGTTTTTATAGAAAAAGTTAAAAATATACTTATTTCATTTATCTCTGCAAAGTATGTTATTCAAGGAGATTTAACCATTGGGATGTTAGTTGCCATACAATATACCATTGGGCAGTTAAATGTTCCCATTTATCAATTAATAGGATTATTACAAAAATGGCAAGAAGTGAAAATTAGTTTAGAACGTATTAATGAAATATATTCAAAAGAAGAAGAAGATTCATTGACTGCAAATAGTATTATTCAAATTCCGAACAGTGACATAGTTATTAAAAATCTATCATTTCAATATGGTGGACGAAGTTCGCCAAAAGTTCTTGAAAAAATAAATTTCATCATTCCTTCAAACAAGATAACAGCAATTGTGGGTGCTAGTGGCAGTGGAAAAACGACATTGATGAAATTGTTACTGGGTTATTATGATCCCATAGAGGGTGATATTTTATTAGGAAATGAACCTCTTAAAAACTATAACAAAAGTATATGGAGAAGTCATTGTGCTATAGTAATGCAGGAAGGTTATATTTTCTCAGACACAATTTTAGGTAATATTGGTTTGTCAGATAATAATCCTGATTTATTAAAAGCAAAGAGAGCATCTGATATTGCAAATATGAAAACCTTTATAGAATCATTACCATTAAAATATGATACAAAAATTGGTTCTGAGGGACAAAATATAAGTACTGGACAAAAACAACGAATCCTGATTGCCAGAGCTGTTTATAAAAATGTCAATTATATTTTTTTTGATGAAGCGACAAATTCGTTAGATGCAACAAATGAAAAAACTATAATGGATAAATTAAATATTTTTTTTCAAAATAAGACTGTTGTAATTATAGCTCATAGACTCAGTACAGTAAAAAAGGCAGATAATATTATTGTTCTTCAAAATAGTAAAGTTGTTGAATCAGGAAATCATCAGTTTTTAGTTTCAAAAAAAGGATATTATTTTCAATTAGTGAAGGATCAACTTGAATTAGGAGAATAAAATGAGCAATTATAATTCGTTTTATAGTAAAGAAGCAAATGAATTGTTAAACAAAAAAACCCCATATATAATAAGGTTTATTTATTTATTTTTATTTATTTTAATTTATTTATTTATTTTAATCGGATACTATATTAATGTTCCAATAGAAATGAACACAACAGTAATAAACTATAATATTGAATCCAACGAAATAATGATTGCTTCTAAACAAAAGTATATAGATAAAAATATGACACCTAAGTATATTTTTATTAATGAAAATGAAATTAAAAAATATGAAATTTCATCATTTTGTTATATGAAAGATACAAACGGTTTTTATAATCTTGTATTACATGTATCTAGTATAGAAAATAATAGTATTAAAGCTAATATGAATATTATAGTGTTTAATCAAAAACCTTTTATTATGTTGTGTCTTGATTATTTATTAATGGGAACTTCTAAAAACTCGTCGACTCATTGATTAAATCATTTTTAACACATTTAGTTTATTGATTTGTAGGATATTGTCTTGTTTTTGAGTATTTTTGTAGCATAAAAAAATTCAAACGACATAAAGATTACGGCTTCTGGGGTCAGGACATCCGCCTAAGCAAATTGAGCCAATTGGGCGACCCCTTGGAGAAGTTGAATAAAGGGATTGATTTTGATATGTTTAGGGTATTATTGAAAGAGAGGTTGAGTAAATTGCCTAAAGGCAAAGGCGGTCGTCCACCTTACGATTATGTTCTGATGTTCAAGATATTGATACTTCAACGCTACTACAATTTGTCAGACGACCATGTGGAATATCAAATCAACGACCGTATAAGTTTCATGCGATTTCTTGACTTGAGTATAGCCGATGATATACCCGACAGCAAAACGGTCTGGCACTTTCGGGAACAAATCACCGATTTGGGTCTTATAGAAGAACTCTTTGCTTTGTTTCTGAATAAGTTGGAAGATTTGGATTTGGTTATCAATGAAGGAAAAATCATAGATGCGAGTTTTGTGGAAGTTCCCCGTCAGCGCAACTATAAAGAAGAGAATAAGCAGATAAAAGAAGGTCAAACACCAGAATCATTTACAGCTAATCCTCACAAGTTAGCCCAAAAAGATGTAGATGCAAGATGGACTAAAAAGAACAATACGAGTTTTTTCGGCTATAAAAATCATGTGAAAGAGGATGCAAAAAGTAAACTGATAACCAAGTATATGGTAACAGATGCGAGTGTGCATGATTCCAATCAACATATCCATTGTTGGATGAAAAGGATAAAGGTGAAGCCTTTTATGCCGATTCTGCCTATACAGGAGAGCCGAAGAAAAAGATAATAACAGACAAAGAAATGACCAATCAGGTATGTGAGAAAGGCTATCGTAACAAACCTCTGAGTGATGAACAAAAAGCGTCCAACAGAGAGAAATCAAGAATCCGTTCGCGGGTTGAACATATTTTTGGATTTATGGAAATGAGTATGAACGAGATGTATATTCAATGTATAGGTATCAAGAGGGCAACCGCTATTATTGGTTTAATGAATTTGACCTATAATATGCACCGTGCCTTATTGCTTACAACGCAAAACGGGGTTCAGTGGATGCTTACGTTGGATAGCGAGTTAAACTGTTAGGTGGCTATTTGCAATCAAAATAGAAAAAAACTACTTTGAACTGCCGATATAGAATTTTTATTTGGTTTTTTTACAGAGAAATAGTCCGTATTTCAATTATTATCATTAATTTTGCCGTCTAAAAACATGACAGCTTGTCAGAAAAATTGATAACAATGGAAAAGCAGCAGCAGAACAATATTCAGATTGAGTTGACGGATGAAATCGCCCAGGGAATTTATTCCAATTTGGCGGTTATTGCACATTCGTCGTCCGAGTTCGTGGTAGATTTTGTCCGTTTAATGCCGGGTGTTCCCAAAGCAAAAGTTCAGTCCCGGATTATTTTAACGCCGGAACATGCAAAAAGGCTGATGCTGGCATTGGCAGATAATATTAAAAAGTACGAATCGCAAAACGGTGAAATCAAATTACAGGCTACGGGTTTTAATCCGCCGATTATTGGTCCTGTAGGGGAAGCATGATGTATAAGATATGAAAGTAATGAAATTTGGCGGAACTTCAGTTGGTTCCGCAGCAAGTATTTTAAAAGTAAAAGAGATTGTCGAGTCCGCTGAGGAACCAGTTATAGTTGTCGTTTCCGCTTTGGGAGGCATTACCGACCAGTTGTTGCATACATCCCGGTTGGCCGCTCAGGGGGAATACACCTATGAAAAAGAATACAATCACATTGTCAGTCGCCATATAGAATTGGTAGAGGCGGTTATTGTCGACCCTGCTATCCGGAATTATCTGTTGAAACAGGTGATGGCCTTGTTGGACGAATTGGGGAATGTATTAAAAGGTGTATTTTTGGTGCGTGACCTTTCCCAGAAAACTTCCGATATCATCGTTAGTTATGGAGAAAGATTGAGTTCCCTGATTATCTCCAATGTGATTATTGGCGCTCACTTGTTTGATGCCCGCGAATTTATCAAAACAGAGAAACAATTCAAAAAGCACATGGTCGATTTTGAGATAACCAACCGCTTAATTGCGGAAACTTTCGGGAATCTTCCGCTTGTTTCTGTCGTTCCCGGTTTTGTTTCTCAGGACGTGCATACGGAAGATATCAGCAATTTGGGACGCGGAGGTTCCGATTATACATCTTCTATTCTGGCTGCTGCTTTGGATGCCGCTATGCTGGAAATCTGGACGGATGTGGACGGTTTTATGACCGCCGACCCGAAAGTAATCTCTTCCGCCTATGTTATCAAGGATTTAACATACATTGAAGCCATGGAATTGTCGAATTTCGGCGCCAAGGTGATTTATCCGCCGACCATTTTTCCGGCATATCATAAGAATATTCCAATATTGATAAAAAATACTTTCAATCCGGAATCCGAAGGGACATACATTTCGAAAATCAAAAAGAACGGCGGTAAATCCATCAAGGGTATTTCATCCATCGACGATACTTCCTTGATTACCGTACAAGGTATGGGCATGGTAGGCGTGATAGGCATTAATTACAGGATTTTCCGCGCACTTTCGAAAGCCGGTATCAGCGTGTTTATGGTTTCTCAGGCATCTTCGGAAAATACGACCTCTTTTGCCGTGAAAAATGAAGACGAAGAATTATCGGTACAAGTCTTAGAAGCGGAATTCAAGATAGAATTATCCCAAGGCGAAATCAACGATATCAAGTCGGAAAAAAATCTGGCTACCGTGGCTATTGTCGGTGAAAATATGAAACGTACTCCGGGTATAGCCGGTAAATTATTCGGCACTTTAGGTCGGAGTGGTATCAGTGTAATTGCTTGTGCACAAGGAGCTTCTGAAACAAATATCTCCTTTGTTATTGATAAGATTTACCTGAGAAAAGCTTTGAATTCCATCCATGATTCCTTCTTCTTGTCGGAATATCAGGTGCTGAATATATTCTTGACGGGAACCGGTACGGTCGGCAGCAGTTTATTGGAACAAATCAAATTGCAGCAAAAACCGTTGATGGAGCATAACGGATTGAAAATTAATATTGTAGGAATTGCCGATATAGACAATATGATTCTCGACAGAAAGGGCATCGACTTGAATGCTTATGCTGAAGCCTTAAAAACAAAAGGGCAGCCTACCTCACCGCAATTGCTCAGGGAAGAAATCCTGAAAATGAATATTTTCAATTCCGTATTTGTCGATTGTACGGCAAGCGCTCAAATTGCAGACTTATACGGCGATTTCCTGTCAAATAATATTTCTGTGGTAGCCGCTAATAAAATCGCCGCATCTTCAGCGTATGAAAATTATCACCAACTGAAAGAAACCGCTCGCAAAAAAGGCGTGAAATTTTTGTTCGAAACCAATGTCGGCGCAGGTTTACCGATTATCAATACGATGAATGCCCTGATAAACAGCGGGGATAAAATCGTGAAATTGCAAGCGGTATTGTCCGGAACGCTGAATTTTATTTTTAATACTATTTCAGCTGATGTTCTTTTAAGTAAAGCCATAAAAATGGCGCAGGAAGCTCGCTTTTCGGAACCGGACCCACGTATTGATTTGAGTGGAACCGATGTTATACGAAAGTTAGTAATTCTTTCTCGTGAAGCTGGTTATAAAGTAAATCAGAGTGATGTGGAGAAACATTTGTTTATACCGGATAACTATTTTGAAGGTTCATTGGATGATTTCTGGCATTCCATTCCGGATTTGGATTTTGAATTTGAAACAAAACGCAAACAATTGGAAGCAGCGGGCAAGCGTTTCCGTTTTGTGGCTGAAATGGACAACGGCAAATGCCGGGTAGGTTTGCAGGCCGTTGACCGCAGTCATCCCTTCTATGAATTGGAAGGAAGCAACAATATCATCATGATAACGACGGAAAGATATGATGAGTTTCCGATGATTATCAAGGGTTATGGAGCCGGAGCCGCAGTTACTGCCGCCGGCGTTTTCGCAGACATAATAAGTATTGCAAACATTAGATAATGGCAAAAACGGAAAATATACAGTTAATCAAAAACCGCTTCGGGATTATAGGAAACAGTCCTTTGCTGGGGCGTGAAATAGAGAAAGTTTTGGTGATTGCCCCGACCGATTTGTCCGTGTTGATTATCGGTGAAAGTGGGGTAGGGAAGGAGGTTTTTCCGCAAATCATACACCAGAATAGTACCCGGAAGCACGGCTCCTATATTGCGGTTAACTGTGGCGCTATTCCTGAAGGAACCATTGATTCGGAACTTTTCGGTCATGAAAAAGGTTCGTTTACCGGCGCTTTGGCCGAAAGAAAAGGGTATTTTGAAGTAGCCGACAAAGGCACGATTTTCTTGGACGAAGTCGGCGAATTACCGATGTCTACGCAAGCCCGTTTGCTTCGGGTGCTGGAATATGGAGAATTTATCAAAGTCGGTTCATCCAAAGTACAGAAAACGGATGTGCGGATTGTTGCCGCAACCAATGTCGATTTGGTAAAAGCAATCCGGAACGGCAAATTCAGGGAGGATTTGTATTACCGACTGAATACGGTACCGGTGATGATTCCGCCCTTGCGCGAAAGAAAAGAGGATATTCCTTTGTTGTTCAGGAAATTTTCCGGTGATTTTGCCGAAAAATACCATGTACCTGCCGTTTACTTGACGGATGATGCCAAAACGTTTCTGATGAAATACCGTTGGCCGGGAAATATCCGTGAACTGAAAAATATTACGGAACGAATCTCAATCATAGAAAACGAACGGGAAATTTCTGCTGATATATTGAAAACTTATTTGGTGAATCCCGATATAGGTCTGCCCGTTTTGGTGCAACCGGACTCCGACCGCTTATTCAACAACGAACGGGAAATACTGTACCAAATCCTTTTTGATATGCGGAATGATATCAATGAATTGAAAAAAATGGTTCCGGGACTGAATAAAGAGACCACTCAGATTAATTCCGATATTTCGCATGTAAGGTTTCAACATCCTGCAAAAAATAATGTTCCGGATAAGCTAATAGAGGAAGAACCGGTGCCTTATGCCGATGAATATGCCGATGAAGAAATGAAAGAATCCCCATCCGAAACATTGTCTTTGGAAGAGGTTGAAAAAGATATGATACGGAAAGCTTTGGAACGCCATAAAGGAAAACGGCGGAATGCAGCGAATGATTTGAAAATATCCGAACGTACTTTGTATAGAAAAATTAAAGAATATGGTTTGGAATAAGCATTTGTTTATCATTGTATTACTTCTTTTTACAGCTTGTTCTATTTCTTACAAGTTCGAAGGGGGCAGCGTGAATTACGATTTAACAAAAACAATTCGTATTACCCAATTTCCCAATCGGACTCCTTCTTTTCCCGAATTGTCGCAGGTTTTTGATTTGGCATTGAGAAAGCGGTTTATAGAACAGACTCGCTTAAAAGAAGTGTCAAATGGCGGCGATATAGAAATCGAAGGAGAAATTTCTTCCGTCAATATACAAGGTATGGCTGTGAAAGAAGACGCTTATGCTTCTCAAACTCGCTTAACAATTTCGGTGAGAGTGCAATATGTCAATAACAAGGAAGCCGGGAAAGATGTTGACCAAAGCTTTTCCGCTTTCAGGGAATTTCCCAGCGCTCAATCTTTGGAATCCGTTCAAGACCAGCTAATTAAAGAGATTTTGGACGAACTGATTGATAATATTTATAATTCGACGGTAGCCAACTGGTAAAAAATGCGTGCGGAGAAAATTATTGATTTAATGGCAGGGACAGCGTCTTATAATGAAGATACTTTGTCTCAATTGTCGGCGGTAATAGATGAATTTCCTTTTTTTCAGGCAGCGCATCTGTTATATACCTTGAATTTTCTGGAACTGAAAGATACGCATTTTTCAATTGAACTAAGAAAGACCGCCGCTTATTTGAATGACCGGAAGAAACTTTTTTATTTGCTTGAGAGTAAATATTTTAATCCGGAAACCATAGCGATTTTGGAACGAGTGGAAGAAAAGGCTGTTTCATCTTTCGATTTGCTTGAACTCTTTCTGAAAGATAAGGAGATAGAAGCCGATCGGTCTTCAATGCTCGAAACCGATTATGTATCACATTATCTTTCGGATGATACCGCTAACGATTATCCCGCATCACCGCCTTTGCGGCATCAGGAAACGATAGACAAATTTTTGAAAGAAGGCGCTAATTCGCTTATGAAATTTAATTTGAATGATGCGGAAGTCGGCGTGGAATCTCATAATCGGGATTTGGATACGGTTGATGAGAATAGCTTTTTTTCCGAGACTTTGGCCAAAATATACATCAAACAAAAAAAATATGGCCGGGCTTTGACAATTATTCGTAAATTAAATTTGCTTTATCCGGAAAAAAATCGTTACTTTGCAGACCAGATTCGTTTCTTAGAAAAACTGATTATTAACACAAAAAATTTATAGTAAACAATGTACATATTTATTTCTATTTTGATTGTAATTCTTGCTTTACTTTTGGTATTGATTGTCATTGTACAAAATTCAAAAGGAGGCGGTTTAGCAGCAGGATTTTCTTCGTCTAATCAGGTGATGGGCGTCCGTAAAACAACTGATTTCCTTGAGAAAGCAACTTGGGGATTGGCCGGTTCCATTGTGGTTCTTTGTATCCTTGCATCCATCTTTTTACCACGTAATCAGAATGTAAGAGAATCGGGAATGAAAGAAGAACTCCAAAACAGACTGCCGGCTGCCGACCAAAATGCAGTATCGCCTTTTGAAACACCGGTTTCTGAAGGAGAACAAGCGCCGATTGCTTTTCCCGAATAATAGTAAGAATGAAATAATAATGGATGTAAAAATCGAACAATCATGGAAAGAACGGTTGACCGCAGAGTTTGAGAAACCGTATTTCAATGCATTGACCGATTTTGTAAGGCAGGAATATGCCGTTCACCGGATTTATCCCCAAGCGAGCCTGATATTTAATGCCTTCGACAAGACTGCTTTTGACAAGGTCAAAGTGGTTATTTTAGGACAAGACCCTTACCATGAGCCGGGACAGGCTCATGGTTTGTGTTTTTCGGTGAACGATGGAATAGCGCTTCCCCCCTCTCTTCAAAATATATTTAAGGAGCTGGAAACCGATTTAGGTATTCCGCCTCGCACATCCGGAAATTTGGTGTCTTGGGCGGCGCAAGGCATTCTCTTGCTGAACGCCACACTGACTGTCAGGGCGCATCAGGCCGGTTCGCACCAACAACATGGATGGGAGGAATTTACGGATGCTGTCATCCACAAAATCGCGGAGGAAAAAGACCACATCGTTTTCATCCTGTGGGGTTCTTATGCCCAAAAGAAAGGCGCTTTTATCGACCCACTCAAGCATTTAATCATAAAATCCGCGCATCCTTCCCCCCTGTCATCCTATCGAGGATTCTTCGGCAGCAAGCCTTTCAGTAAGACCAACGAATATTTGCTTCAGACCGGACAAATTCCGGTTCAATGGGGCTAAAACTATCCAAGTATAAAACAAGCAATAGAACGAGAAACGCCATTAAAAAATGGCGTAGTAATGTTTATCATCGTTTGTCATTGCGGGCTTGACCCGCAATCCCCTGATAGGCGTTAAACACCTTGCGCTCGGAGTAGTTTCCAACTACTTCGTACTAAAAGCATGTCTCCAGACATGCTACAAAGCGAAGCTTTGTTAGCGAAAAGAGAAGGGATAACCTGTTTATAGAAGAATCCTTTGGATTCAATACCCACTGGCTAAACATTAGGAAAATTTATTTATTTTTCGTCTCTTAGACAAACATGAATGCCCAAAATTACAATGCAAAATAGGAAACCGTTTCTAAAAGCGCCGTGCGAGATACTCAGAAAGTCGTTTTAGATGCTCATAACGTCGAAAACGACTTTTTTAACCTCGAATTGGATGTTCGGAAGTACTAAATCAATGTTCGGAAGTATTAAAAATCGATGTTCGGAACATCAAAATCG
>JAITNQ010000191.1 GCA_031290435.1 Candidatus Symbiothrix sp.
AAATAATACTGCAAATCAGTTGGCAAACCCTTGGTTTTGGGGTGGACTGGCTTATGGTGGATTTTCTACCTATAAGTCATTTGTAGCTTTTGATATGTGTAATCCATGGTATTGGACAAATGTTAAAGGAGTGAGAATTTCCACCCAAATGTTAGATATAAATCCTGCTACTGAAAATCTTTTCAGGGGTCGCCTAGCATATGAGAATAGTTTTATCTCTGCAGCAAAACGGGCAACGCCGCTTGCAAAAGTGGCCACAAAATTAAGTTATGTTGGGTTAATTATTCCGGTTGCTCATACAATTATTGCCGGAGAATTTAATGTAGAGGACACTACTGATTTTGTGTTTGCTGCTGTGGCTTTTATTCCTGCGGTAGGTTGGGTAATATCCGGTCTTTATGTGGTTGTTGATACAATTTCAGTATTGACAACAGAGGAAAAAATTTACACCCATGTAAAAAGGTTACCGGATCGCATGACTATGATGTGGGTAGAACTCAATCAGGGAATAAAAAACTGGATAAATAGTATGTGTTTTGGTGTTTATGGTATTCCAAATTTATAAAATGTATGAAAGGTTATTATTATTCGTTGTTGTTGTTACTTTTATTAAATGCATGTGATTTTAAAAAAGTAAAAGAGACCATGCCGGAATATTCGGCTGATCACTATTACAATAAGGGTTTAACTAATTATTATTACGGAAATTATAAAGAATCATTGGAAAATTATGAAAAAGCGATAGCCATAGACTCCTCTATTTCCGACTATTTTCTTAATAGAGGCGCTGTTATAGAAATCGTATATAAGGATGCCTTGAGAGCCTTGAAAGATTACCAAAAAGCAATTCAATTGGATTCTTTTAATGCCGTTGCCTATTATAATATAGCTAATGTTGTTTCCGATAAAGGCTATGATACAGAAGCCATAGAATATTACAAGACCTGTTTGGTTTTAGACCCAAGCTACTATCCTGCATATTACAATTGTGCGCTTTCTCAATATCAGGTAAAGGATTACGAAGAGGCAATGAAAAATTTCAAAAAGACAATTCAATATTATGAAGAACAAAAATTTTACGCCTATTATTATATGGGCTTAATCTGTAAGCAAACCGGAGGCATCCGGGCGGCAAAGGAATATTTGGAAAAGGCAAAAGAATTAGGGAATAAAAAAGCAGTAAAAGAATTGGAGACAATAGATGCATCCTCTTCGCAATAAAAAAGCGATGCTACTTTCTATTCTGCTTATAAAAAACAATAGGTGCGTGTATTCGCACCTATTGTTACTGTTAAACCGGAAAAACAAACACTAATCAATTATAAGCTGTTTCCCCGTGTTCGTAAATATCCAAGCCTTCTTCTTCAACACGTCTCGGAACACGGAGTCCAAATGCCATATCCAAGCCTTTAAATATAATATATCCCATGGCAAGCGCCCAAATACCGATTGCTACGGCTCCCGTTAATTGAGCCAGTAACAAGCTGGAATCGCCTCCATAGAACAAACCGCCGTCGATTGCTAATAAACCGGTGAAGATGGTGCCGAAAAATCCGCATACGCCGTGTACGGAGGAAGCGCCCACAGGATCGTCGATTTTCAATACCCTTTCAATAAATTCAACGGAAAATACCATGATGGCGCCGCAAAGTGCTCCGATAATGATGGCGCCAATAGGAGATACCGCATCACAACCGGCCGTGATACCGACTAATCCGGCCAATACACCGTTCAGAGTAAGCGATAAAGACGGTTTTTTATACCTGATCCATGCGGTTATTAATGCAATGAAACCTCCTGCACCCGCAGCAAGATTCGTTGTCAAGAAAACATGCGAAATAGCGATGCGGTTTTCTTCGCCGGATGCAGCCAATTGAGAACCCGGATTGAATCCGAACCATCCGAACCACAAGATAAATACGCCAAGGGCAGCAATGGTAAGGTTGTGTCCCGGTATGGCTTTCGACTTTCCGCTTTTTCCGTATTTACCTATACGAGGTCCCAAAATCCATGCGCCGACAAGCGCTATCCATCCGCCTACCGAATGAACAATTGTAGAACCGGCAAAGTCGTGGAAAGTAGCGCCGAAAGTTGTGGCTGTCCATCCGTCTTCAGCCATTAACCAGCCGCCGCCCCAGGTCCAGTGTCCGGAAACGGGATAAATAAATACGCTGATAAGTACGGTATAAATCAGGTACATGTGAAATTTGGTACGCTCCGCCATGGCGCCGGATACGATGGTGGCTGCTGTAGCGCAGAATACGGTTTGGAATACCAAGAACCCTTCTACCGGCAAATCGGTAGGGTTCGTGTCTAAACTAAAAAAATTAGGTATCCCGATAAATCCTCCGGCTCCAAACATAATGCCGTAACCGACAAAGAAAAACAAGATAGAACCCAAGGTAAAATCAAGAAAATTCTTCATTAATATATTGGCCGTGTTTTTAGTCCTTGTAAAACCGGCTTCAACCAAAGCAAACCCCGGCTGCATAAAAAACACAAGCATAGCAGCCAACAACATCCAAACCGTATCCAAAGAAAGCGCCAATTCGCTGAATGTGTCCGGCGCGGCGGTTACCGTTTCGACCGGTTGCGCTATTATTGCCGTAATTTCTTCACCAACAGGTTCTCCTGCTACTGAAACCGTATCCTGCGCCATTATTCCGGATACAAATGTAACGCATAAAATTGCCAATACTAAAACCAATACTAATCTTGCATGTAAAGTTTTTAAATATGTCTTCATAATCATTTTTAATTAAAGGGTTATTTTTTCTTTTCGGATATAAATAAGGTTTCTTCACCTCTTTTTCCCGAACGTATACTGATCGCATCTTCAGCGGAAAAGATAAAAATACGACCATCGCCGATTTCACCTGTATAAGCTGCATTTTGTATAGCCTTGACGGCTTTCTCCACATTTATGTCACGAATAATGATACTGAGTTGATACCGTTCTATAGAACTCGTATCGTAAATAACCCCTCTGTAAATCCTTTCCTCGCGATCCTTGCCAACACCTCTTACCTCCGAATAAGAGAACCATTCGATGTCGGCTTCGATGAGCGCTTCTTTCACATCGTCAAATTTCGTTTTACGAATAATTGCTTCAATCTTTTTCATACCTTAAAAATAAATTAAACATTTTGAAAATTATATTTATTGTAATCTTGTACATTAACATTCTGTGTTTTTATTATTATTTTAAATAATTATTTTGCAAAAGTATATCTTTTATTTCGAACAAAAAAATATTTTTATTCAAATATTTTGCTCAATTTGTTAGCATTATTTGTATTTTGCTATTAAACAGACAGATAAAAATTTATTTTTTTTCTTGCAACTTAAAATATATTTGTTTAAAAATAAATTTTTGACATGTTTTCATCCAAATTTGCTATAATAATGAACATTAAAAATAAAAATTTAGAATAAAATAGTATAAAAATTTGCATATGTAAAATAAAATGATTTCCTTTGTACCGAAAATAATAAAATAATTAACGAATATTTTACCAATGATTTTTGTATCAGGTAAATTATAAATTATCAATTGTCTAACTTATAAAAAAACAAAAAAGATGAAAAAAATTTTTGTAACGATTATTGGAATGGCGCTTGCATTTGGCGCAAGTGCACAAGAAGAAAAATGGTTAAATTTTTCAGCCGGTGCGGATTTAGTGAGTTCTTATGTTTGGCGGGGAACGTATCAAACCGGTTTTAGCGTTCAACCGGGCGTCGGATTGGAAATAGGTGGATTTTCTATCTCCGCTTGGGGTAGCAGCGACCTTTTTGGCGGTGGTTTTAAAGAGGTGGATTTTACGGCTGCATACAGTATTGCAGGCATTTCCCTTGCCGTTACCGATTATTGGTGGGCGGGTGAATATAGTTACAAGTACTTCAATTACAAAAACGAATCGACCGAGCATCTTTGGGAAGCAACTATCGCTTATACTTTGCCTGTCGAATCTTTCCCTTTGTCTTTGACGGTGAATACTTTTTTTGCCGGAGCCGATGCCGTTAAATCCGATGACAAAAGAGCCTATTCGACTTATATTGAGGCTAATCTTCCGTTTTCTGTGAAAGATACCGGTTTGGAAGCCGCAATCGGTCTGACCCCCGGCGGCGGTATCTATGCCACCAAAGCCTCAGTGGTTAATCTGAGCCTGAAAGCAAGCAAGGAAATCAAAATTACCGATAGCTTTTCTTTGCCGGTATTCGGACAAATCATAGCAAATCCGCGTTCCGAAGGTATTTATTTTGTTTTTGGCGTAAATTTGTAATGATAATTCAAAAAAAGAAGTACCTTTGCAAAATAATAAAGAAAATGTGTAATTAAAAGCTATAAATAACAATAAAATAGTAGTAACACTGAAATAATAAAAACGAGAAAACATGTCAAGTTTAAGATTCAAAGCAGTTGAAGATGCTTTTAAGAAAAAAGCGGTAGCCGTATCAGCTCCGGCGCAGTTAACTTCCGAATATTACGGAAAGGATGTATTCAACAAAGAGCAAATGGTAAAGTACCTTGCCAAGGAAACCTTGGAAGCGCTTACGGCTGTTGTTGAAAAAGGAGTGACTCTGGACCGCGAATTAGCGAACCATGTGGCGGCAGGTATGAAAATGTGGGCGATAGAAAGAGGCGCTACGCATTATACACACTGGTTCCAGCCTTTAACGGGCGGAACGGCTGAAAAACATGATTCTTTTATTGAGTACACGGGCGCTCCGGGCAGTCCCATCTTTGAAGAATTTTCCGGTAAGCTACTGGCTCAACAGGAACCTGACGCATCTTCTTTCCCCAGCGGCGGTATTCGCAACACTTTCGAAGCGCGCGGCTATACGGCATGGGACCCTTCTTCCCCGGCGTTTATTGTTGACGATACCCTTTGTATTCCTACCGTTTTCATCTCTTATACAGGCGAAGCCCTGGATTATAAAACGCCTTTGCTGAAATCATTGAATGCTGTAGACAAGGCTGCTACAGAAGTTTGTCATTATTTTGACCCTTCCGTGAAAAAAGTGTTTTCTTATTTAGGATGGGAACAGGAATATTTCTTGGTTGATGACGGATTGTATGCAACCCGTCCCGACTTGGTAATGACCGGTCGCACTTTGCTTGGCCATGAATCGGCTAAAAATCAGCAATTGGAAGACCATTATTTTGGTTCTATTCCTACCCGTGTGCAAGCTTACATGAAAGATTTGGAGTTCGAAGGTTACAAATACGGTATTCCTTTGAAAACCCGTCATAACGAGGTTGCTCCCAACCAGTTTGAATTGGCTCCGATTTTCGGTGAAACCAACTTGTCCGTAGACCAAAATCTGCTGATTATGGCTATTATGAAAAAAATAGCCCGTCGTCACGGTTTTCGTTTACTCTTGCACGAAAAGCCTTTTGCCGGAATCAACGGTTCGGGTAAACACAACAACTGGTCGCTCGGAACGGATACCGGCGTAGGTCTTTTAACGCCGGGTAAAACTCCGGAAGAAAACCTCCAGTTTATTACGTTTGTAGTCAATATATTACTGGCTGTTTATAAAAACAATGCCTTGCTGAAAGCATCTATCATGACGGCGCAGAATGCGCACCGTTTAGGCGCCAACGAAGCTCCTCCCGCTATTATTTCCGTATTCCTCGGTAGCCAGATTTCGGCTATATTAGATAAATTGGAAAAAAGTTCCAGTGAAGAAGCTATCCAAATGGACGCCAAACAAAAGATGAAATTAGGCATAGCCAAGATTCCGGAAGTGCTTCTTGATAACACCGACCGCAACCGGACATCTCCGTTTGCCTTCACCGGTAACCGTTTTGAATTCCGTGCTGTAGGTTCTTCGGCGAACTGCGCTTCCGGAATGATTGTGTTGAATTCAATCGTAGCTGACCAATTAGCTATCTTCAAAAAAACCGTCGACGCCAAAATTGCATCCGGCGTTTCTAAAGAAAAAGCGATCTTTGATGTTTTGAAAGAATATATCAAAGCATCCAAACCCATTTGTTTCGATGGCAACGGTTACAGCGAAGAATGGAAAGTCGAAGCAGCCAAACGGGGTCTGGACTGCGAAACCAGTGTTCCTTTGATTATTGACGCCTATACAAAACCCGAAACGATCAGATTGTTTGAAAATATCGGCGTGTTTTCGGAAAGGGAATTACATGCTCGCAACGAAGTGCAATGGGAAACCTATACGAAGAAAATTCAGATTGAAGCCCGCGTATTGGGCGATTTGGTGATGAACCATGTTATCCCGATTGCTACAAAGTACCAGTCTTCATTGCTTGACAATGTCTATAAAATGTATCAAGTATATGACAAAGAAAAAGCATCTAAATTGTCTGCCCACGATACAGGTATTATCGAAGAAATATCCGAAAGAATATCCGTTATCAAATCAAATCTGGAAGCTTTGGTAGCAGCCCGCAAAGTAGCAAACAAAATTGAAGGAGAAAAGACAAAAGCAATTGCGTATCATGACAAAGTGTTGCCGTATTTCGATGTAATTCGCTACAACGTAGATAAATTGGAATTGGTGATTAATGACGAATTGTGGATTTTGCCGAAATACCGCGAGTTGCTTTTCATCCGGTAATTTTCGCTTGAAAGTAATAAAAAAAGCGTGTAAACCGGTTTTTGACTGTTGGTTTACACGCTTTTTTGATTAATTTCGTATCTTTGTTCCGTAATTTCAAAAACGTAAAGATTATGGCACTGAATTTAGGCGCCTATTATGATAATTTTATATCAAATGCGGTGGTATCGGGCAGATACAACTCGACAGACGATGTTATTCGCAAGGCTCTTATCTTACTTGATATGGAGGAGCAGAAAATAGTTGCGCTACGAAGCGAATTAAGCTCCGGCGAAGCATCGCCAATCGTCGAAAATTTTGATGCGCAAGACTTTCTCTCCCAAATTCACAAAAAGTATTTATGAGCAACTCTGTTATCAGACAATGAAATAATAACAGTTGTTCGAATCTTACACCAAAGTATGGATATTCCCAACCGGTTGAAAGAGTAAAAGGCAAGCGCCGGACAAATCGTCACAAAAAACCGTTTCAGTAGAGACGCGTCGCGCCACGTCTCTACTGAAACGGTTTCTCCTTCGCCAGTTTACGGTAGTTCTGGGGCGACATATTGTATTTGTCCTGAAACTGCCGACGGAATGTGCGGTCGGAGCCGAAACCTGCTTTCTCGGAAAGTTCTTCTATAGATAAATCGGATTGTTCAAGCAGGGCGATGGCGTCGTTCAGCCGCAGTTCATTGATGTAATCCGCAAGCGGCATATTGAAACAATGTTGGAAGGCTTCGATAAACAAATTTTTGCTCGTTCCCAGCTGTTCCACCATGATATCGCGATTGAGCGTGGGATTGCGGTAGATTTTGTCTTTGAGCAGGAGGTCGCGGATGGCGAGGCAAAGTTTGTCGCGGCGACTTTCGGGATAGAAGTCGTAGGTGGTTTCTGGCATTTCAAAGGTGGTTTTGCGGAGCATTTCCTCGTCGCGGCGTTGCTGCTCTGCTTGCAGTTCCTTGATTTGCACCACCATTGTTCGATTTTTCTTTGTAACCAAGCGGCTGTAGTATATCCGTATTCCCAGAGTGATGGCCAAAAGTCCGCATCCGCCGAGTGCAAAGAGGAAATAGTTGCGGTTGCGCTCCTTCTCGGCAGTGATTTTATCGACTTCGTATTGGGTACGGAGTTCGTCGAGTTGGGCGTTAAATTCTTTGCCGTGAATAGAATCGTTGAGTTGAAAAGCCCTGTCAAATATTTGCCAACTTTCTTCGCTTTTCCCAATTTTAGACAAAACACGCGCTTTGTTACGCAAAAACACTACAACTACAGGCAGTTCGCTAATTTTTGTGTTGTGTTCAATCAAAGTGTCAAGCCAATAAATAGCCTTGTCATACTGCCCTCTGCCTTCGCATATCATAGCCCGATATTCCATAATTCTGTCCAATG
>JAITNQ010000195.1 GCA_031290435.1 Candidatus Symbiothrix sp.
AGCCGCCAAAATCCAGGCTGTGTTCCCGCTATCAAGTTTCTGGACTTCCGCAACCGTTTCCTGCGCCATTAATACCGGACTTAAAAGCAGTAAGATCCCTAATGTTATTATTTTCCTCACCCCCGACCCCTCCCCACATGGGGAGGGGAGAGTGGGGTTTTCATGCACTTTGCTGTTTATTTTACATGTCTGTTTCATGCAAAAAGAACCGTCATTGCGGGCTTGACCCGCAATCCCCTCTGCAGCCTCTTTGTCGTAAGCATTAAATGATTGTTTCATATTTTTTTAATTTTTAATTTTTAATTTCCTCATTTATTATAAAGCGACTCATCCCCCCTGTCTCCGGTCCGAATGCGAACCGATTGCGTAATATCGGAAACAAATATCCGGCCGTCTCCACTTTCGCCGGTATAAGCCGCTTTGAGGATAGCGTCAATGGATTTTTCTTCATTCTGGTCGCGAACAACAAACGATATATAAATCCTGTCGATGGTATTGACATCGTACGCAATACCCCTAAATATCAAGCCTTGCGTAGCATTACCCTGACCTTTTACATCCCACCAAGACAGAAACTCAATATCCGCAGCATGCAATGCATTGCGAACTTCCATAAATTTAGACTTGCGAACAATCGCTTCAATTTTCTTCATATCTGATTAATTTTAAAATTTATTATAATGATTTAATAATATTATTTTGTAAAATAAATTCAAAAAACACATTACATCTGTGTATTTTTTTTGCAAAGATATATCATTTTATTTAAACAAAAGAATATTTGATTACTTTTTTTTATTTTTCATGCTTTTGTTGCTTCCCATACTAAGCCGCTGAAATGCCACGGGTGTATTTAGCTCCGCTGATTTTCAATTCAAATTGACCCTGTTCGTCACTACACGATAATGCTGTTCGTCACTGTAGTACGGGTGATGTTATTCGTCACTGTGCGGTGATGCTGTTCGTCACTGTGCGGTGGTGCTGTCTTAGCCAGGCGCGTAGCGCCGCTATTTTTGTAGCCGGGCGCTTACGCACCCGTTAAAAAGTATAATTCGCTCCGGCAGATATAAACTGACCGGCCACTATGGGGCCGGGAATAATGAACGAAGGCCAATCTTCATGCATCGTTTCTATTTCATAATTGAAAGAAAAAGAAAACTTACTGTTTTTGGGCACGATCCGTAAGCCAACCGAATAGTTAGCTATAGAAAGCAAGCCATCTTCCTCCGGTATATACAGAGAAGTACCACCGGCAAAAAACGGTCTGATAGCGCCTGTGGAGAATATATATTCTAATTGCAGGGGTACTTTTAGAAATGAATATTTTTCTCCCTTGTCTTTTATATCCTGAAAGAAAATACCGGTTTTGAAAGACAGTCTTTCATTCAATCGTGGCTGTTGCAGATAAATACGGAGACCATAAGAAGAAAAATTAACGGGAAAAGGCAGTAGTTTGTTGCCAAAATAGAAACCCCAAGCCGGTTCAACCTGAAGTTTAAATGAGGGAATCGGTTGTTCAAAAATAACACATTCTTCATCCTTGCAAACGATATAGTGGTAATCTTTGGCAAGTTTAATCAGATTTTCATGGGAAGGCGTTTGTATTTTTTTTATTTTGTCTTTCAATTGCGGCGCATCCTCGGAATAAACATTTAATAGTCCATAATGGAAAAACGAACGATAATGATATTCTTTACCGTCTTTCATCCGTATTTCATCCGTGTATAATATTTCCCTGAATTCTTTATCTTCTTTTTCTAAATAATAATGACTATCAATCCCTTCACCATGATAATAGATATTCATTTTTCCCTTGATCAAAAACTCAAGAAAATATTTTTGTCCTTTGACTTCGCGCGATACATAATACCGGCTGTTTATAAAACGGTAGGCGGTAATATCAGCGGGGTATAAGTTCGTCTTTACTCCTTCCTGCGATTCAAAACGACACTCCCGACTCATTATTGCATCGCTGCGGTAATCAATTTTGCCATACACCGTATCGTTGGCTAATGTGATGATATAACCCGGACGATAGTCTGACTGAGCCATGATGTATGACACGGACAAGCATAAACAAAAAAATACAATTATTTTTTTCATATCTTCTCTATTACTATTTGTTTATCTCAATAAATGCAACACTTCTAAATCTGATAAATATACGACGGTGCAAAGTTACGAAAAAATACCGTATTTATGGTATTGGGGTACAGTTTGAATTGCGTTACCTTTGCCTCCAAAATATTCAATAAAAGTGTCCTGTCAAACCGAGTTACTAACATGGAATAAAGGATACGAACAACGCTAACAAATTCAATTTATGACAAAGTTATTCAATTTTATTCGAAAATCTACGCATTATTCCCAAAAAATATGCGGAATATTGCTTCTTCTTGTTTTTTCCTTTCCTGTTTTTGCCCAACAAGGGAACCTAAAAATAGAAGGGCGCGTGATTGATGAAAAAACATCAGAAGCTATCCCAGGCGCTACGGTGATTCTTAAGAATGAAAAAACGGGAACGTCAACCGAGGCGGATGGTACTTTTGCGCTGAGGGTTCGTTCCTTGCCGACGACAATTTCCGTAAAATATTTGGGTTACAAAATCGCTGAGGTAGATATCTATGAATACGACCAACCGCTTGCGATTTCCCTCTTGGAAGATATCAATGCTTTGAGTGAAGCAGTGGTAATCGGTTACGGTACGCAGAAACGCAAAGAATTGACCGGAGCAGTCTCTTCGGTTTCGCCAATTGTGTTGTCGCAACAGAGTATCTCCTTCGATAAAGTACTGGGTGGTGCAGTGGCCGGTTTGACTGTAACCCAAAGTTCGGGTGCGCCCGGTGCAACATCTACTATCCGTATTCGCGGAAGCAACTCTATTTCGGGAGGAAACGAGCCATTGTATGTGGTGGACGGTTATGTTCTCTACAACGATAACAGTATCACACGCACCGGTATAGGCGGTACCACCAGCGGCGTGGGAGGTGCCGGCGCTACGTCCGGCACAGTGGATGGCGGACTGAATCCCCTTACCAGTATCAACTCCGCTGATATTGAAAGCATTGATGTGCTGAAAGACATATCAGCAACGGCTATTTACGGTTCGCGGGGCGCTAACGGGGTGATTATCATCACGACCAAGAAGGGTAAGCGAACCGGCAAAAGTGTGAATTATCAAGGTTCATACGGTGTGTCGCAGATCAGCAAAAAACTGGATTTATTAGACGCCAATCAATGGTCAAGTCTTTACACAGAACTGCATAACGGCGCAGATCCCTACGGTTCTTCACAACCTTACAATGTGAATAAATTAGTGCCGCGCGGACAAAGTTCCGACTGGCAGGACGCCGTCTTACAAACCGGTTCAAGCCAAAACCACCAGATTTCGGTGAGTGGCGGCGCGGAAGATTACCACTACTTGTTGTCGGGCAGTTACAACGATCAGCAAGGTATCGTTAGCAATACCGGACTTACACGCGCCATTGGTCGGGTAAATTTGGACAAAGATGTATTTAAAAATCTGAATGTAGGCACCAACCTCACCGTCGGGCGGACTATCCAACGCGGGCTGACTAACCAAGGGGGCGAGTCCAGCACGTTTGATTACGCCCTGCGTATATCGCCTTTAGTACCTATTTACGACAGTACTACAGACGATGGGTACAATTATTATAATCCTTTTGATGTAAGTGATTTACATATCGGCGAGAAAGCGGTAAATCCGCGGTCGGATTTACTCAAATCGACGGTAGAAACAAGAAATATTTCGGTATTAGGCAATGCTTATGCAAAATACACCATTTTGCCGCAGTTGGTAGCCAAAGTGAATGCAGGCCTTAACCTCAATCACGCTACGCAGAACTTTTATGCACCTGCTACCTCTGCCAAAGGCTTGTTGGTAAACGGTTATGCCGCCGTAGGAAACAAAGATTATCTTTCTAATTTGCTGGAATTTACGCTTAACTATAAGGAGCGATTTGCAGAGATTCATTCATTAGAAGTATTGGCAGGCTTCACGACTGAGCATACAGAGATAGAATACGTTACAGCCGGAGCAAGCGGTTTCAACAACGAAGCATTGACCTACCATAGTTTGCAGAGCGCAAGTACACGGGATACGCCTACTTCCGGCGGCGTTGTATCTAATTTAAACTCGGTGCTCGGCAGGGTGAACTATTCGTTGCTGGAGCGCTATAACTTCACCGCCACGCTTCGTGCCGACGGCTCTTCACGTTTTCCCAAAGGGCATCATTGGGGTTATTTCCCCTCGGTGGGTGTATCGTGGAATATTGACAACGAACCGTTTTTCAACCTGAGTCCTGTAAGCGCCTTGAAAGTGAGAGCCAGCGCAGGACAAGTGGGCAATCAGGAAATCGGCGACTATCTGTATTCCCGCCTCTATACGCCGCGCAACTATTCGTTTGGCAGCCAAATTGTAATAGGATACACAGCGACCAACTTCGGCAACAGTGACCTCAAATGGGAAACTACCACGCAATACAATGTCGGTTTGGATGCCGGTTTGTGGAACGAACGGTTGAATCTTACCGTGGACGCTTACTACAAGAAAACAACCGATTTATTAGTCAATCTTCCGGTGGAACGCACCTCCGGGCAGCGCAATAAAACAGTGAATATCGGCGACCTCAGCAACAAAGGGCTTGAATTTAGCCTAAACGCCAAGATCATCGACCGAAAAGACCTGCAATGGTCGCTTCTTGCCAACATTGCGACCAACCGTAACCGGATAGAAAAACTCGGCACCGGTTCTTTTGTGGCTTCCGGATCTTCTGCAAGTTCTATTCTGGTACAAGAAGGCGAAGCCTTGGGTACTTTCTACGGCTATCTATTTGACGGTGTAGTACAACCGGGTCAAGAAGCCTCTACCCCCAGACCTACCTGGCAAAGCGCTGTACAAGCGGGCGATTCCAAGTTTGTGAACAAAGGCGGCGACCCCAATGTGATAGATGAAGATGACAGGACGGTGTTGGGTAGCGTGCAACCTAAATTCACTTATGGCTTTGCCAGCCGCGCAACTTACAAAGGCATTGACCTTTCGCTCTCTTTTCAGGGAAGTCAAGGCAACCATCTTTACAATGCATTGCGGCATAAATTGGAGACTCCTTCGCTTAGTCTGAATGGTGCAGCCGTATTGGCTGACCGGTGGACGCCGACACATACCAACACCAATGTGCCACGGGCTGCCGCCACCACTTACGTCACCTTAGACAGCCGCTATATTGAGGATGCCTCCTACCTGCGATTAAAAGACCTTACGATCGGTTATACTTTGCCCAAAAGGATTATTCCAAAGACTATCATCCGCTTTTTCGCCTCGGCACAAAACTTGCTGACGATCACAGGCTACAAAGGATATGACCCGGAAGCCTCTCGCAACGGCTCCGACGAAACCAACGGTTTGCTGCAAGGCATTGATCTCGGCGCTTATCCCACGGCAAAATCTTTGCTCTTCGGATTAAGCCTTTCATTTTAATATAATAATCCCTACTCCCCTTCAGGGGCTGGGGGTTCATCAGCACATTAACAATTAACACATTAATTTCACATGAAAAAGAATATATTTTCTATTTTGACGTTGGGAGGCTTGCTACTCTTTGCCTCCTGCTATGAATTAGACCTTGAACCCGTCAATGCACTGGATCAAGAACAATTTTTCCGGTCTGACGAAGACGCCATTCTTGCCGTCAACGGCGTATATGCAGCGCTTGTAGAATCACAAAGCGTAGTAATAGCGTGGTGTGTAGGTCTGGGTTCCGACGAAGCGCAAGCGGGAGAAACAATGCCCGACGGTTCGGGCGCCGAGTTATCCGCCTTTCAGTTCAATCCCGGAACGGCAGGACACATTTATTGGATATGGGGCGATCATTACTATGGCATAGCGAATGCTACTACGCTCATTGACAAACTCAACGATCCGGCGACTCCCGTGTCCGACGAGATACGGAAACGGGTGCGCGGAGAAGCGCAGTTTTTGCGCGCCTACTATTACTTTGCCACTGTGCAGATATTTGGAGAAATACCTTTGATCAAAGAATCCGGCTACAATGTCGGCATAGGCGTAGAACGCGAAGATGTACACGCAGTATATCAACAAATTGTTGACGACCTCGAAAACGCAGCGACTGATTTAGCGGCATATCCCACCACCGCCGAATACGGATCGAACGACAAGGGACGAATCACGCAACAAGCGGCCTACGGATTACTGGCAAAGGTCTATCTTGTATGGGCGCAAACCGAGGGCGCTACCGATGTGAACGGCAAATACAGCTTGGTGGAAACGTATGCAGAAAAGGTTACCGGCTACGCATTGGAAAATGTTTTTCACGCCAATTGGGAAAAAGACAATCGCTACGGCAAGGAATCACTGTTTGCAGCCAACTACGTAATTTCACAAGAGAGTTTTGGAAACGGTGGCAATCACCTTACGCATTGCGCCTTCCAAACAGAATTTCAGCAAATAACACCACACGTAATCGTTTCCGATCGCACCTATTACGACCGTTTTGATGATCTCGACCAACGCAAACTCGGTACTTTCCTCCCGCGGGCTACTAATCCTGAAAACGGGGAAACCACCATTTACAACCTGCCACGATACGCTAAATACATAGACTTGGATGCGCCACACACAAGCGCGCTCAACCGCGAACTGCAAGCGCCGATTCTTCGCTACGCTGAAGTGTTGCTGGTGCAGGCTGAAGCGTTGATTGAATCGAATACCAACCTCCCCAAGGCAAAAAGCCTGATCAACGAAGTGCGTCACCGCGCTTACCGTGTAGGCGCTTACACCGATGCTGCCCATCCCAACGGACTCACTGAAGCGGATGCAGATATTAAGGCAGGCGACAATGATCAAGCCGGGTTACGCAAAGCCTTGCGTAGGGAACGTTTATACGAATTTACCTACGAACAAACACGTTGGTACGACCTTGTACGGTGGAAAGTATTGGTAAAAACAGTTAAACGGGTGGCAAGCCATCATGCTGCGCTAAATGATGTTGTGGCTAAAAAAAGCAATGTGGAAACCAAGCACTATCGTTTCCCTGTACCTCAATCACAACGCAACCTCAACAGCAAATTGTGGCAAAACTGGGGTTACGAAGGTTCCAACGCCGCTACGCCTCCTTATGCCAACCCAAATTATGAGGGTGGAGCCGACAACAACGACGGTTGGACAGATGAAGAAATTCAATATTTGTATGACCATATTTCCACTCCATCATAATCAAAAAAAATCATGCGTAGAATCTATTTTATCGTAATGAGTATATTGCTGTTAGCGCCAATCGTTTCCGCTCAAGAAACAGCAAAAAAACAGACAGACCACCCAAGCGGTGTGGACAAAGGATTGGAAAATATAAGTAAACAAAGTATAGAAGCGGCCTTATCCTTCCTCGCCAGCGATGCCCTTGAAGGCAGAGAAGCCGGGAAAAACGGCGGTTTGGTAGCCGCCGAATATATTAAATCCGTGCTGAAAGAACAAGGCATAAAGCCTTTTTACGACAGCTATTTCCAAGTATTTGAAGCCTATAGTCCCGTGCGTGAAAAAGGAGTGGAGTTTCAGGTTGACCCCGACTCCATAGCCAAATACAAATCCGAACGGGCTTTCCGAAAGTTGAACCTGCAAAATGTGGTCGGCTATATCGAAGGACAAAAAAAAGAGGAATACATCGTCATTGGCGCTCACTACGACCACGTGGGCATTGATGAGCTGTTAGTGGGCGACCAAATATACAATGGCGCAGATGATAACGCTTCAAGCGTAGCAGCCGTTTTACAGGTGGCGAAAGCGGTTGTGACAAGCGGTGAAAAACCCTTACGCACCATTATCTTCGCTTTTTGGGACGGCGAAGAAGTCAATTATTTGGGTTCGGAATATTTTGTAGCGAATTTCAAATCGCTTCAAGCTATCAAAGCCTACATTAACCTCGATATGGTGGGTCGCGAAGGCGGGGTACTCCCCATTTTTCACCCGAAATTTCGAGTGCCGGAAAATGCAAGGCAGCCCCTCCGCAAAGAAAATAAATGGACACACATACTTTATTCCGAAAAATTAGAAAAAGTCAAGGGCTTATTGCTTGAAGATATAGAGAAGTACCGGTTGAATATCACACCCAAACTCAATGTTATTCCTCCCAAGTCGCATGGAAGCGATAACTTGTCGTTTTCCCTTCGGGATATTCCCGAAGTGTGGTTCTTCACCGGATTACATCCCGATTACCATACACCCTGGGACGAAGTGGAAACGATTAACTTCGATAATTTAACCAACATAACCAAAGCAACATATTTGGTTCTTTGGGATTTAGCAAACGAGTAGAGACCTTGCGTGCAAGGTCTCTACAATGGCCGGACAGCCAGAAAAAGCCCCCAATGATAATCCGGGTCATAATGGTTTTTCCAATCACCCTCGTAAAGGAGATCCATGGAACGGATAATATAGCCATCTTGGTTGTGATCTGCCGTGTCGTAAGGATCCGCCAGAATTACTATATCGTCGGCTGTATTTTCGGTTCCCATGGTGTCGTAGCCAATCACTGTTTGCCAATGACCTCCCCATTCGTCCGTTCCGATGATTACCGGAATACCTTGTTTCAGATAATCCAAGAAAAGCGTAGCGGGAATGGCTGTTGCTTCGGCATAATCGTAAGTAGAGGCATACTGAAAGCCGCCAATGGCATCAAAAATATTTATTATATGGCGCAAGTAAGTCGTATCCTGATCCGTTCCGCGCAATGCTTTCAAATCCTTTTCGTTGCGTCCGTCCCGTTTCCCATAGTATTCCAATACCATCAGCGCACAAACCGGACCGCAGGTGACACCGGTGACCTGTTGAATAGTTTTGAAGTTTTTCAACAAAACAAGTGAGCCGCTACTTTCCATATTGTAAAAATCGTAGGAGGGATAGAGTAGAGAGTTTCTCACATCAAAAGCCCGTTCCCATTTGGCTGCGCCGTTCAGTGGTAATTCCGGATCATACGGGATCTTGTGTGTATCCGTATAATCGGATTGTATATAGCCGTTTATTCTAACCGAATTAGATTGAGTACATCCGGTAAAAAGGATTAGCATAATCCATACAATCAATTTTTTTCTCATATTGCACATATTTTTTGCAAAGATAGCAATCATTCTCTATCTAAAAAATACCATAATCATGGTATTTCAAGACTGAATTAACATCCTTACCTTTGCCGCTGCTCAATTTAAATAACAAAAAAGCGCTCTTGTATGTCCAATCAGCGTCGAATTTTATATTAATTCCATAAAAATAAGGCAGTAAAGATGATAAAAATTATTTATAAACGCACAATTTTATTACATGTATTTTCCTGTGTGTTTTTAACGGTACTTGCTTCTTCTTCAGTTTTTGCCAAGGATGGTTCGGAAATAAAAGGCCGAGTGATAGACGAAAAAACACAAGAGCCTTTAGTCGGAGCAAACATCACTGTCGTTAATGAAAAAACCGGAACCGTATCCGTAGAAGATGGGAGTTTCACCGTTTATCCGAAATCATTTCCTGCCACTCTTTCCTTCAGTTACTTGGGCTATCAAACATCGGAGATAACTATTGATGAAAATTCCCGCTCGCTTACGATTTCCCTTCAGGAAAATATAGGGCTTTTGGACGAAGTCGTCGTTGTCGGCTATGGTACGCAACGCAGAAAAGAGTTGACCGGAGCCGTTTCCCTTGTTTCTCAGTCCCATTTGGATTATAATGTTTCCAATTCGGTCGATGCTTTGCTGGGCGGCGCTGTGGCAGGGGTAAACGTAACACAAAGTTCAGGGCAGCCCGGTTCATCGTCAAATATTCGCATTCGTGGCGGAAATTCTATCCATGCAGCCAATGAACCGCTTTATGTGATTGACGGCATCATTATCTATCCGCGCTCTACGCAAACAGGCGCAGGCTCGTCGGAAGTTGCCATCGAAAGCAGCATCAATCCTTTGGCTGCTATCAATCCTTCGGATATTGAGTCGATTTCAATATTGAAAGACGTGTCTGCAACGGCAATTTTCGGTTCGCGAGGCGCTAATGGTGTTATCATTGTTAACACAAAAAAAGGAAATCGGGGCAAAGATGTTGTCAATTATACTTTTACAGCAGGATGGAGTACTCCCGTCAAACAGCTGAAACTGATGAATGCTCAGCAGTGGGGCAAATTGCAGATCGATTATTTCGGAAACAAAGGCAAGCTCACAGAAGCGTATTTGGCAAGCCTTGGTAAAGGCTACGATTGGCAAAATGAGGTGTTGCAAGCCGGTTTTAGCCAAAATCATGAAATATCGGTAAACGGCGGCGATGAGAAAACACGCTATTTGATTTCGGGAAATTATGCCGACCAAGAAGGAATTGTTATCAATTCGGGCTTTAAGCGATATAATATACG
>JAITNQ010000269.1 GCA_031290435.1 Candidatus Symbiothrix sp.
CACACGGGTTTAGCTCAGTTGGTAGAGCATCGGTCTCCAAAACCGAGGGTCGAGAGTTCAAGTCTTTCAACCCGTGCAAAATAAACTCACAAATAGTAATGAAAAAGTTTTTTCAAAGAATTGGTGATTATACAAAAGAATCTTATAACGAACTTGTACATAAGGTATCTTGGCCCACTCAGCAGGAATTGGTGAGCAGCACGGTCGTTGTGATGACAGCTTCCCTTATAATGGCGTTAGTGCTCTTTGCTATTGATTTTTGTTTCAAAAGTATTATACAACTCTTTTACGATAAAATCTTTTAATTAAAGCATGGCTGAAATTGAAAAGAAGTTTTATGTTCTTCGCGCCGTCAGCGGCAAAGAGAATAAAATAAAAGAGTACCTTGAAGCAGAAATCAAAAATTCGGACTTGAAGAATTATATCTCTCAGGTTCTGATTCCTACCGAGAAAGTCTTTCAACAACGTAACGGGAAAAAAGTACTGAAAGAACGTGCTTATCTTCCCGGCTATGTTATTGTAGAGGCTGTTCTTGTGGGTGAGGTTGTACACTTCCTCAAAAACGTCAATTATGTCATTGGATTTTTAGGCGGGAACAAACCGGTTCCCCTGCGCGCATCCGAAGTAAACCGAATTCTCGGTACGGTAGATGAATTGCAGGAACAACCGGAAGAATTCGATGTTCAATACATAATCGGCGAAACGGTAAAAGTGACATTTGGTCCGTTCAACGGTTTCCACGGAGAAATCAAAGAGATTAACCCTGAAAAGAAAAAGTTGATTGTACTGGTGAAAATATTTGGCCGGGGAACTCCCCTTGAGTTAGGGTACATGCAGGTTGAAAAAGAATAGGAGTCGATTAGGTTACGCTTTTCGAGTTTTATTTTTAAGTTATTCGTATATATAAATTAAATTAATAAACAATGGCGAAAGAAATTGCTGGACAGGTAAAATTACAGATTAAAGGAGGGGCTGCAAATCCTTCTCCGCCCGTTGGTCCTGCTTTAGGTTCCAAGGGTATAAATATTATGGAGTTTTGTAAGCAATTTAATGCCAGAACCCAAGAAAAGGCAGGTAAGATATTACCGGTTGTAATTACTTATTATGTTGACAAGTCTTTTGAATTTGTCGTCAAAAATCCGCCGGTGGCTATTCAATTATTGGAGGCAGCCAAACTAAAAAGCGGATCGGCAGAGCCTAATCGTAAGAAAGTGGCAGAAGTAACCTGGGAACAGGTGAAAGCGATAGCCGAAGATAAAATGGCAGACTTGAACTGCTTCACCATCGAATCTGCAATGAAAATGGTTGCAGGTACGGCGCGAAGCATGGGTATAACCGTAAAAGGGGCTTTCCCTGTAAATAACTAAAAAACTTCAATGAAGATATGAGTAAACTGACAAAAAATCAAAAGTTGGCTTTAAGCAAAGTTGAAGCAGGGAAGATTTATACACTTAAAGAAGCTTCCGAATTGGTAAAAGAAATTACTACTGCCAAATTCGATGCTTCCGTCGATATCGACGTGCGTTTAGGTGTTGACCCCCGTAAAGCTAACCAAATGGTAAGAGGCGTGGTTTCTTTGCCTCACGGAACTGGTAAGCAGGTTAGGGTTCTCGCATTAGTTACTCCCGACCAAGAGGCTGCCGCTACAGAAGCAGGAGCCGACTATGTAGGTCTTGATGAGTATATTGATAAAATCAAAGGAGGTTGGACGGATGTCGACGTGATTATCACCCAACCGGCTATCATGGGTAAAATCGGCGCTTTGGGTAGAATATTAGGTCCGCGCGGCCTGATGCCTAATCCGAAAAGCGGTACGGTAACCAATGACGTAGCTACTGCCGTAAAAGAAGTAAAACAAGGTAAAATTGACTTCAAAGTCGACAAAGCCGGTATCGTTCATACTTCTGTCGGTAAGGTATCTTTCGTTGCGGATAAAATTCGCGATAACGCGAAAGAGTTCGTAGCGACACTTATCAAGTTAAAGCCTACAGCAGCTAAGGGTACGTATGTGAAGAGCATTTATCTTTCAAGTACAATGAGTCCGGGTATTAAAATTGATCCCAAATCAGTGGATGAAAATTAAAAAAGAAGATCATGAAAAAGGAAGATAAATCAGCTATCATCTCACAGATTGCCGCAATATTAGGCAATTATACCAACTTCTATCTGACTGATATTGCTACTTTAAACGCAGCAAAAACAAACAGTCTGAGAAGAGAATGTAACAAACAGGATATCAAATTGGTTGTTGTAAAAAACACCCTGTTTGAAAAAGCATTGGAACAAATTGACGGAGATTATTCCGCATTGAAACCTGCTTTGAAGGGAAATACGGCCATCATGTTTTCGAACGATGCCAACAGCCCTGCAAAACTGATCAAGACCTTTGCCAAAGGAATCGATATTCCCAAGTTAAAGGCCGCATATGTTCAGGAAAGTTTCTATGTAGGATCCGAAAATCTGGACTTGCTTATTGCTATCAAGAGTAAAAATGAAGTTATCGCAGATGTTATTGCTTTGTTGCAATCGCCTGCCAAGAACGTTATTTCTGCTCTTCAATCGGGTGGACAAACCATCCACGGAGTATTGAAAACTCTGGCAGAAAGGAATTAAATTATTAAATAAACAATTAAAAAATATAAAAAAATGGCAGATTTGAAAGCTTTTGCTGAACAATTAGTGAACTTAACCGTAAAAGAAGTAAACGAGCTTGCTGAGATTTTGAAATCAGAATATGGTATTGAACCGGCTGCTGCCGCAGTTGCAGTTGCTGCCGGTCCCGTTGCTGCTGCTGAAGTCGTAGAGGAAAAAACATCTTTCGATGTGATTCTGAAAGGCGTAGGCGCAAATAAGTTAGCAATTGTTAAAGCAGTTAAAGAATTGACAGGCCTTGGTCTGAAAGAAGCTAAAGATATCGTTGATAGCGCTCCTAATGCTATCAAAGAAGGCATCTCCAAAGACGAAGCTGAAGCGTTAAAGAAGTCCTTAGAAGAAGCCGGAGCGGAAGTTGAACTTAAATAATTGCTCCTGTAAACTAACACATGGTTAAGGATCTTCTTCAAGGAAGGTTCTTAACCTTTTGTGCACAATAAAATGAAAAGGGAAAAAAATATCTCTGGCAAAGGAAAAATCAGTTTTCGCTTGTCGTGTTCTTTTTTTTCTGTTAATAAATTTCAATATATTTTAAGTTCCCAAATCCAGCAATAAATGTCTTTAACAACAAATTCCAATCAAAGAATAAACTTTGCTTCGATTAAGAAACCGTTTGATTATCCGGATTTCCTCGAAGTGCAATTGAAGTCTTTTCAAGACTTTCTACAGTTAGATACTCCCCCAGAAAAAAGAAAAAATGAGGGTTTGTACAAGGTGTTTGCAGAAAATTTTCCAATTGCAGATACGCGGAATAACTTTGTCCTTGAGTTTTTGGATTATTATATTGATCCGCCTCGTTATGCCATTGATGAGTGTATCGAACGCGGATTGACTTATAGTGTCCCCTTAAAAGCAAAGTTGAAGCTTTATTGTACGGATGCTGACCATGAAGATTTTGACACCGTAGTGCAAGATGTTTATCTGGGTCCGATACCTTATATGACGGAAAGAGGGACATTTGTCATCAACGGCGCCGAACGTGTGGTTGTTTCCCAACTTCACCGTTCTCCCGGCGTATTTTTCGGACAAAGCCTCCACTCCAACGGAACAAAATTGTATTCGGCCAGAATCATTCCGTTCAAAGGCTCATGGATTGAATTTGCAACCGATATAAACAACGTAATGTATGCTTATATTGATCGGAAAAAGAAATTGCCTGTTACTACGCTTCTGAGAGCCATCGGCTTCGAAAGCGACAAAGATATCTTAGAGATATTTAATCTGGCAGAGGAAATTAAAGTAAACAAAACCAATCTTCACAAGTCGATTGGCCGCAAATTAGCCGCCCGCGTTCTAAAGACTTGGGTGGAAGATTTTGTTGATGAAGATACGGGCGAGGTGGTTTCCATCGAACGGAATGAAGTATTGATAGACCGTGAAGTAATTATTGAGCCGCATCATGTCGACGAAATTATGGAATCAGGTGTGCAAACGATACTTTTGCACAGGGAAGACCAAAATCTTTCTGATTATGCCATTATCTACAATACCCTGCAAAAAGACCCCAGTAACTCGGAAAGAGACGCTGTGGTTTACATCTACCGTCAGTTACGTAACGCAGACCCTGCCGACGACGCCAGTGCACGGGAAGTTATTCAAAACTTGTTCTTCTCCGAAAAAAGATACGATTTGGGAGAAGTCGGCCGTTACCGGATCAACAAAAAACTGAATCTGGCAACCTCAATTGATGTTAAGGTACTGACCAAAGAAGACATTATTGAAATCATCAAATACTTGATCGAATTGATCAACTCTAAAGCCAATGTTGATGATATCGACCATTTGAGCAACCGTCGCGTCCGCACAGTGGGCGAACAGTTGTATAACCAGTTCGGCATCGGTTTGGCGCGTATGGCGCGTACCATTCGCGAACGGATGAATGTCCGCGACAATGAAGTGTTCACGCCTATCGACCTGATCAATGCAAAAACCATTTCTTCCGTAGTAAATTCTTTCTTCGGAACAAATGCGCTGTCACAATTCATGGACCAGACCAATCCATTGGCTGAAATTACGCACAAACGCCGTATGTCGGCTTTAGGGCCCGGCGGTCTTTCACGTGAACGCGCCGGATTTGAAGTACGTGATGTACACTATACGCACTATGGTCGTTTGTGTCCGATCGAAACGCCGGAAGGTCCGAATATCGGTTTGATATCTTCACTTTGCGTTTATGCCAAAATCAACAAACTTGGCTTTATTGAAACGCCTTATCGAAAAGTAACAAATAAAAATGTGGACTTGTCGGACAAAGGTATCATCTATTTAACGGCAGAAGAAGAAGAGGCAAAAATCATTGCCCAAGGTAATGCTCCCTTAAACGATGAGGGCGGATTTATCCGCACAAAGGTAAAATCCCGTCAGGATGCCGATTATCCGATAGTTCCACCGGAAGAAGTGGAGTTGATGGACGTTTCTCCGACGCAGATCGCTTCTATAGCTGCTTCGCTGATTCCTTTCCTTGAGCACGATGATGCCAATCGCGCCTTGATGGGATCAAACATGATGCGTCAAGCAGTTCCCCTGTTGAACCCTGAAGCGCCTATTGTAGGTACAGGTATTGAAGGCCAATTGATTCAAGACTCCCGTACACAAATTACCGCAGAAGGTAGTGGGATCGTGATTTTCGTAGATGCAACCCGCATTGATATTGAATACGATCGGACGGAAGAAGCGAAATTTATTAGTTTCGACTCGGCTGTCAAATCGTACATTATTCCCAAGTTCAGAAAAACAAATCAAAATACAACTGTCGACTTGCGCCCCATCACAAGAAAGGGTGATAGGGTGGTCAAAGGACAAATACTCACAGAAGGTTATTCCACCGAAAACGGCGAACTGGCTTTGGGCAAAAATCTGAAAGTGGCGTTTATGCCTTGGAAAGGATACAACTTTGAAGACGCTATCGTTATCAGTGAGCGAGTCGTCAGAGAAGATATTTTTACTTCGGTTCATGTCGATGAATATATACTGGAAGTTCGTGAGACCAAACGAGGCGCTGAAGAATTAACCTCCGATATCCCGAATGTAAGCGAAGATGCCACCAAAGACTTGGATGAACATGGTATTATCCGTTTGGGCGCCCGCGTCGAACCGGGGGATATTCTCATCGGAAAGATTACGCCCAAAGGAGAATCGGATCCTTCTCCGGAAGAAAAATTACTCCGGGCTATTTTCGGTGAAAAGGCAGGCGATGTGAAAGATGCTTCCCTGAAAGCTTCCCCTTCTTTGCGCGGGGTTGTTATCGGGAAAAATCTCTTCTCTAAAGCCGGTGTAAAACAGAAAAAAACAAGACTCAGCGATAAAGCCAAATTGCCTCAGTTGGATGATGTTTTTGAAGAAAAGGCAAATGCCCTGAAAGAAGTCTTGATTGACAAACTGCTGGCGCTTACCGAAGGCAAGGTTGCCCAAGGTGTGAAAGACTTTATGAATGTAGAAATCGTTCCGAAAGGAGTGAAATTTACGAGAGAAGAGTTGCAAAAAATCGATTATACAGCCGTACAAGTTTCGAAGTGGACGTCAGACACCCATAAAAATGAATTGATACGCGATATAATTGTAAATTACCTGAAGAAATATAAAGAATTAGATGCTGAACTGAGGCGGATGAAATTCGACTATACGATTGGCGATGAGCTTCCTACAGGAATCGTTCAGATGGCAAAAGTTTATATTGCCAAAAAACGCAAACTACAAGTGGGTGATAAAATGGCCGGCCGCCACGGAAACAAGGGTATTGTATCCCGGATAGTCCGCGACGAAGACATGCCTTTCCTCTCCGATGGAACCATTGTAGATATAGTCCTAAATCCCTTGGGTGTGCCTTCCCGTATGAACCTCGGCCAGATATTTGAAACTGTTTTGGCTTGGTCGGGTAAGAATCTGGGCGTGAAATTTGCCACTCCTATTTTCGATGGCGCTTCTTTAGACGATATGAACGAATGGACAGACAAGGCGGATGTGCCTCGCTATGGGAAAACTTACTTGTACGACGGCGGAACCGGCGAACGTTTCGATCAACCGGCGACAGTGGGTATTATCTATATGTTGAAATTAGGCCACATGGTAGACGACAAGATGCACGCTCGCTCAATAGGGCCGTATTCTTTGATTACCCAGCAGCCTTTGGGCGGTAAGGCGCAATTCGGAGGACAGCGTTTTGGAGAAATGGAGGTTTGGGCGCTTGAAGCATTCGGCGCATCTTACATTCTTCAGGAAATTCTGACTATCAAATCAGACGATGTAGTAGGCCGTTCCAAAGCATATGAAGCAATTGTGAAAGGTGATCCGATGCCAACGGCGGGAATTCCGGAATCATTGAATGTATTGCTACATGAGATGAAAGGTTTGGCATTGAATGTTACACTGGAATAAAAAACTAAAAACTAAAAACTAAAAACTAAAAATTTTTAGTTCATAACTCTAAAACATTATGGCTTTCAGAAAAGAAGTTAAGGCAAAAAATATTTTTTCAAAAATATCCATAGGATTGGCATCTCCGGACGAAATTCTATCTCAATCCAGTGGTGAAGTACTAAAACCCGAAACAATCAATTACCGCACCTATAAACCCGAACGCGACGGCTTGTTCTGCGAACGGATTTTCGGTCCGGTAAAAGACTACGAATGTCATTGCGGTAAATACAAACGTATTCGCTACAAGGGTATTGTCTGCGATCGTTGCGGTGTGGAAGTTACCGAAAAGAAAGTACGCCGCGAAAGAATGGGGCACATTCATTTGGTTGTACCGGTAGCGCATATATGGTATTTCCGTTCCTTGCCCAACAAAATAGGGTATCTGCTGGGATTACCTACCAAAAAATTAGATTCGGTTATCTACTACGAACGTTATGTAGTGATCCAACCGGGTATCGTTGCGGAGAGAGCTACTTACGACTTGCTCGCTGAAGAAGAATACTTGGATATTATCGACAATTTACCGAAAGAAAACCAGTTATTGGAAGATGCGGACCCGAATAAATTTATAGCCAAGATGGGCGCCGAAGCGATTTACGATTTGCTGGAACGCTTGAATTTGGATGAATTATCGTATGAATTACGCCATAAAGCCAGCAGCGATGCTTCCCAACAACGGAAAAACGAAGCTTTGAAACGTTTGCAGGTGGTGGAGTCTTTCCGCCAATCCAAAAGCAAGAATCGTCCCGAATGGATGATTGTGAAAGTCGTTCCGGTGATTCCCCCCGAACTACGTCCTTTGGTGCCTTTGGATGGAGGCCGTTTCGCGACTTCAGACCTCAACGATTTGTACCGTCGCGTTATTATCCGTAACAACCGTCTGAAACGCCTGATTGATATCAAAGCGCCGGAAGTGATTTTGCGAAACGAAAAGCGCATGCTTCAGGAATCGGTCGACTCCTTGTTCGACAACTCCCGCAAATCCAGCGCTGTTAAAACCGACGCCAATCGTCCGCTGAAATCTTTGTCGGACAGTCTGAAAGGAAAACAAGGCCGTTTCCGTCAGAACTTGTTGGGTAAGCGTGTCGACTACTCGGCCCGTTCGGTTATTGTGGTTGGTCCCGAACTGAAAATGCATGAATGCGGTATCCCGAAGAACATGGCCGCAGAATTATATAAGCCGTTTATTATCCGTAAATTAATTGACCGTGGTATTGTAAAAACCGTTAAATCGGCCAAGAAAATTGTGGATAGAAAAGAACCGGTTGTATGGGATATTCTTGAATATGTGATGAAGGGTCATCCGGTTATGCTGAACCGCGCCCCGACTTTGCACCGTTTGGGGATACAAGCTTTCCAACCCAAAATGATTGAAGGAAAAGCCATTCAGTTGCACCCGCTTTCCTGTACGGCATTCAATGCCGACTTCGATGGAGACCAGATGGCTGTTCACCTTCCTTTGGGAAATGAGGCGATTCTGGAAGCGCAAATGTTGATGCTGGCTTCACACAATATTTTGAATCCCGCCAATGGCGCACCGATTACCGTTCCTTCGCAAGACATGGTGTTGGGATTGTATTATATCACTCGCCTGCGCAAGGGCGCTCAGGGTGAAGGCCTGAAATTCTATGGGCCGGAAGAGGCCATTATCGCTTACAACGAAGGTAAAGTGGATATTCATGCTCCCATTCACATTTGTGTCGATGATATGGTGAACGAACAAGCTGTAAACCATATGATTGAAACTTCGGTTGGACGGGTAATGGTGAATGAATTTGTACCGAAAGAAGTTGGTTTTATCAACGAAATACTTTCCAAGAAATCCTTGCGCGACATTATTGGTAAGGTGATTAAAATTTGTGGCGTAGCACGCACCGCCCAATTCCTTGACGACATCAAAGATTTGGGTTATACCATGGCTTTCAAGGGTGGTTTGTCGTTTAACTTGGATGACATTATCATTCCGAAGGAAAAAGAAGAGTTGGTAAAGGAAGGTTACGATGAAGTAGAAAAAATTCTGAGCAACTATAACAATGGAGTCATTACCTATAATGAACGTTACAACCAGATTATTGATATTTGGACGCATGTCAATTCCGGTTTGTCGGATATTCTGATAAAACAATTGCGCGATGACGACCAAGGGTTCAACTCTGTTTGCATGATGTTGGAGTCCGGCGCCCGCGGTTCGAAAGAACAGATTCGCCAGTTGTCCGGTATGCGTGGTTTGATGGCAAAACCGCAAAAGAGCGGTGCTGAAGGCGGTCAAATCATCGAAAACCCGATTCTTTCCAACTTCAAGGAAGGTTTGTCGGTGTTGGAATACTTCATTTCTACGCACGGTGCACGTAAAGGTTTGGCCGATACGGCTTTGAAAACGGCCGATGCCGGTTACCTGACCCGCCGTTTAGTAGATGTGTCACATGATGTCATTATCAATGAAGAAGACTGCGGCACCTTGCGCGGCCTGATAGCTACCGAATTGAAAAACAACGAAGACATAGTCGCTTCGCTTTCGGAACGCATCCTCGGACGTGTTTCGGTTCATGATATCCAACATCCGATTACAGGTGAAATTGTTGTTAAATCAGGGGATGAAATTACGGAAAATAAGGCTGAAATCATTGAAAACTCTCCGATAGAACGCGTTGAAATCCGTTCGGTATTAACCTGCGAATCGAAAAAAGGGGTTTGTGCTAAATGTTACGGACGTAACTTAGCTACAGGCCGTATGGTACAGCGAGGAGAAGCTGTCGGCGTTATAGCCGCCCAGTCTATCGGCGAACCGGGTACACAGTTGACCTTGCGTACTTTCCACGTCGGAGGTATTGCCTCCAACATCGCTACCGAAAATAATGTAACATCCAAATACGATGGAACTTTGGAGGTCGACGAATTACGTACGGTAAGCGCATCGGATGAAACGGGCAAACCCTATCAGATTGTGATTAGCCGTTTATCTGAGTTACGGATTGTAGACCCGAATACGAAAATTATTTTGTCGACGCACAATATTCCTTATGCTGCCAAATTATTCTTCAAAACCGGAGATGAGATACATAAAGGAGACTTGATTATCGAATGGGACCCTTTCAATGCGGTTATCGTGTCGGAAGTTCCGGGTAATATCCAGTTTGAAAACCTGATTGAAAACAGTACCTATAAAGTAGAATATGACGATACGACCGGTCTAAGGGAAAAGATTATCGTGGAATCACGCGACAGAACCAAAGTTCCGGCAGCGCAGATTCTAAACAGTGAAGGTATTATCCTGAAAACATATAACTTACCCTTGGGTGCGCACGTTGTAAAAGAAGAAGGTGATGCTATCAAAATGGGAGAAGTATTGGTAAAAATACCCCGTGCGGTCGGCAAGACAGGAGATATTACCGGTGGTCTTCCCCGTGTAACCGAATTGTTCGAAGCACGTAATCCTTCCAGTCCGGCAGTGGTATCGGAAATCGACGGCGAAATCTCATTCGGTAAAATCAAACGTGGTAACCGGGAAGTGATTGCAACTTCCAAAACAGGAGAATTCAAAACTTATTTAGTCCCCCTGTCAAAGCAAATCTTGGTACAGGAGAATGACTATGTACGTGCAGGCACTCCGCTTTCCGACGGCGCCACTACGCCTTCCGATATTCTGGCAATCAACGGACCTACGGCAGTTCAGGAATATATTGTGAACGAAGTTCAGGATGTTTATCGTCTACAGGGTGTAAAAATCAACGATAAACACTTCGAGGTAATTGTTCGCCAAATGATGCGTAAAGTAGAAATTGTAGAACCGGGCGATACTCGCTTCTTGGAACAGCAATTAATTGACAAGCAGGATGTAATGGAAGAGAATGACCGTATCTGGAGCAAGAAAGTTGTAATTGATTCCGGTGATTCACCCAACCTGAAACCGGGACAAATCGTTACGGCGCGCAAACTCCGTGATGAAAATTCGGCGCTGAAACGCAGGGATATGAAATTGGTGGAAACCCGCGATGCCATTCCGGCGACAGCCAATCAGGTACTTCAGGGTATTACACGCGCCGCCTTGCAGACAACCAGCTTTATGTCGGCCGCTTCTTTCCAGGAAACGACCAAAGTCTTGAACGAAGCTGCCATCAACGGCAAAACCGACAAGTTGGAAGGTATGAAGGAAAATGTGATTTGCGGCCATCTGATTCCAGCCGGTACCGGTCTGAAAGAATATGACAGAATTATCGTAGGAAGCAAGGCCGAAATGGAAAAAGCGCATGCAACTTCCGGTCGTTCCCGTAGTTTTGCAACTATACTGAATGAGGAAGAAGCGTAATTGATTAATAACTTTCTTTAACCGGCAGCGTTGCTAACATTTCTCGTGCAGATTTGGTTTCCACCGCCACGTCTTTCACGATATGACCATCGTTTAACATAATCGTACGTTCTGTAAATACGGCGATATCAGGTTCGTGGGTTACAAAGACGATGCTTTTCCCTTTGGTGTGCAGTTCCTGAAAGAGGGTCATAATCTCGTAGGAAGTTCGCGTGTCCAAGTTGCCGGTGGCTTCGTCGGCGAGCAACATCACAGGGTCGTTGACAAGGGCGCGAGCAATGGCAACCCGCTGTTGCTGACCGCCCGAAAGTTGATTGGGCGTATGATTCATGCGGTCTTTCAAACCGACTTGTTCCAAAGCAAACACCGCGCGTTCGCGCCGTTCGGAATTGGAAACTTCGTTGTTGTAAAGCAAGGGCAGTTCTACCTGCTCGCATGCCGTTGTTCGCGGCAGCAAATTATAAGTTTGGAAAACAAATCCGATTTTTCGGTTGCGGATAGTCGATAATTCATCGTCCGAACGTTCCTTTACAGGGGTGTTGTCAATCAGGTATTCGCCTTCGGTGGGACGATCAAGGCAACCGAGTATGTTCAGCAAGGTCGATTTTCCGCTACCGCTTGATCCCATGATGCTGACAAATTCACCTTCGTTGATGTCAAACGAAATGCCTTTGAGTGCACGAATTGTTTCGCTGCCGACTTCAAATGTTCGTTGAAGATTCTGTATTTTAATTATGTTACCCATCGTGATTTATATTTATTGTTTTACAAATTCATTCTCTATTATGGAAGACAAATGAATGGGGGAAATATTTTAGTCAAAATAACCGTAAAATGCAAAAAAAAATATATCTTTGCGAAATTAATATAAATCACGAGTTGAATAAAGTTATTGCAGAAAATCTAAAAAAAATAAACCTATAAATTATGGCAAAAGAAATTTCCAAACAACCATTATCTATTTTTGAACAGATAAAACAAATTGATGAACAGGGCAATGAATACTGGA
>JAITNQ010000270.1 GCA_031290435.1 Candidatus Symbiothrix sp.
TACCTTTGCACTGTGTTTTTCATGGTATTAGATTTAAGGTTAACAATGAAAGATTGGTTGTCGGGAGACAACCTTTCCTTTTTTAAATCTTTTCCTTGCGTATTTCAGACTTCCAATACAATACTAAGCCTCTGAAATGCCAATAAAATCAAGCATCAAAATACCCAAGAAATTCCAAAGCCGGATAAGATAGCCCTCCCTTATTCTGTTGGATGGAATAATAAATTTCACGTAGTATTTCGATGTTGGGTTTCATAGCCATTTATTCTTCCTCTTTGGACATTCTTTTTTCCAATTCGCTGATAAGTTTGAAAGCCTTGCCATATCCATATTTAATGTTTGTAATAATCGGCAGTATAAAAACAAAAGCCATAGACAAAAGCATAAATGAAATATAACCCCACACAAAATATAGCAGATAGCTCTTCAGAGACTCAATAAACTGTTGACTTAACAGAAATCCAATAGGAGGAAACCCAAAGAGAAGCGGTATCCATAAACCGAGTGAATTTGATTTTTTCTTGAAATATTTTATCCATAAAGCACGTTTTTCAGCCGTATTTTGCTCTCCAAGAAAAGAGGAAAACTTTTCTAAATAGAATTCCAAAATACTTTTACAGCTTGCAGACAAATAATATTTTTCAAAAACTTTTTTTTCAAAAATTGTTTTTTGCTTAACAAATATCCCAATGGAAATGACTCCTATTAGTGCGAATATTGTGAACAAAAAGTATGAACTTCCTTTGAAACAAAGAGAATATGTCCCATAAATAGGAAGACAGATAAAAAGAACAGGGAGAAAAAATGAAAATTTCTGCCAAGTTAAAAATTTACTAAAAAACAATTTTCTCCACGATAAATCTTTGGATATGTATTCCAAAATAGCTTTTGCTTCGTTATTAGTACCTGATATAGTTTTCATTTATATTAATTTAAATAATAAGGAATGAACGAATAATTATTATGAATATCTTCTTCACTGAACGGGGCATTAAGAACAGCATAAAAATAACCGTCAGTACAACCAACAATTGTCATCTTATCATTTTTTACCGAATTGAAAATATCGAAATTCATGTTGCTTGTGTTGTAGGATTATTTTGCCAATTTAAACAAGAATTCCAAGCCGCCACCCGCTCTGTTTTTGGCGGCTATCGTTCCTTTATGAAAGGCGATGGCGTTTTTTACAATAGACAAACCCAGACCCGAACCGCCTGAGTCGCGGCTACGTCCTTCATTAATCCGGTAAAAGCGTTCAAACAGACGGTTCAGGTGTTCGTTGGGAACGCCGGAGCCATTGTCGGAATAGGAGAAATAATAGAAATCTTTGTCTTCGCCGTATTTGTTGATTTGTATGCGGAGATGGGTTCCGGCATAACGAATCACGTTATCCGTCAGGTTTCTGAAAATAGAATAGAGCAAACTGTGATTGCCGTGTACCTTGACATTGTCGCTGATATTCCATTCCATTTGAATATTCTTTTCTTGCAAAGAAATTTCCAAGTCGTGTTTTAGTTTCGTTAGCAAATGCTGGATAACGACGCACTCTAATTGGAAAGACTGGGGGACTTCATCTATTTTGGTCAGCAGGCTCATATCCTGAATCAGTTCGGAAAGTAGCATCACCTGTTGATAAGCGCTTTCGATGAAATAATGTTCCTTTTCAGGCGTTAATTGATGCGCGCGTATGGTTTCAAGGCATCCGCGGATACCGGTAACCGGCGTGCGCAGTTCGTGGGTGATATTACCCGTGATTTCCTGTTTCAGCAGGCGTGTTTTTTCCTGTTTACTGATGTCGTTGAGCACAATTTCAAAGCTATTGTCGTCAAAGATATTCACTTTGGCGGCAAAAAATTTGCCTTGCCGCATGATTTTCGTTTCAAAATAACGCTCCTCTTTGCCTCTGTGTAACAGAAAAGAAGTGATTTTTTCAAACAAGGCGTCCGAAAACAGCGCATCCGGATTACTGTTCGCCTCATCAATAAGCATATTCAGGTATTGGATAAACAATCCGTTATAAAATTCCACCTTTTCTAAGGAAGAGAAAAAGCAAAGACCCTCATCCGAACTGTGTACATGCTGTAGTAATTTTTCACGTTCCAATGCAATTTCTTTTTTATTTTCTTCCAGCAACAAGTAATCACCGGCTATTTTTGCGCCGATTTCGCCTAATTCATCCTTGGAAAAATTGGTATCCCCTCTCTCTTTCCGGAAAGCAAAATCCCGGAGTTGTTTGATGGATTGGGCGAATCTTCCCGATACATAGCGGATAAGGAGCAACATAATAATAAAAAGAGCAGCCAAATAATATAAAAACAGCCTGTCCGGCTGGAGAAAATGTCGCACCTGTATGTTGTAGGGCAAAGCAACACGGATGCAATAATCGGGAAATTGTTCCGCATAATACAAGTATTCCTTTTCGTTCGAAGAAGATTTTCTTATATGCGTACCACTTCCTTTTTCTCCGGCGCTGACAATTTCGGGACGTTGCGCATGATTCCCCAATCCTGAAATATCTTTAATCACATTGTCATACAATACCTCTCCGCGGATATTAATCAAAGTCAGGCGTATATCTTGCGGAAACAAGCGTACAAGGCTATCCAAGGCTGTCCGGTAATCCTGATTTTGTGCCAAGTCGGCATGGACAATTGCCACATAAGCATTTAATTTGTCTTCCAAGGCTGCGGTTTTATGTTCTCTTTCCTGCGATTGCTCCAATACCAGAATACCAATCGCAAACAACGTGAAAATTATCAAGAAACAAAGGAACAATTTTTGCATATAACTCATCATCCCCGTACCATATTCATTCTTCATTCTTCATTAAATCTATACCCAAAGCCGGATCGATTGGAAATAAGCGAAGCATAGCTGTTTAATTTCTTACGCAAGCGCGTGATATGCACATCCACCGTACGTTCTGTAATGTAAGGCGTTTCCTTCCAGACAATATCAATGATTTCTCCGCGAGAAAAAATCCGGTGCGGATTTTCGGCCAAAAGCAGCAAAATCTCAAATTCGGTTTTGGTCAACAAAATTTTTTCCGTACCGATAGTAAGTTCTTTCAAAGGGATATTGATACGGAGGTCTTCAAACACAAGTTCCGGCTTTTCTTCCGGCGTCTTTGCCAGCTGTTGTCTTTTCAAAATGGCTTTGACCCGTGCTACCACTTCCTTTATCGAAAACGGTTTGGAAATATAATCGTCGCCGCCGACCGAAAATCCGGTCAACATATCATTTTCGGTATCTTTGGCCGTTAAAAAAATAATCGGCGTCTGATTTCCTTTCCTGCGCAAAGTTTCGGCTAATTTGTAGCCCGACATGCCGCCCATCATCACGTCTAAAAGGATGAGCGAATGGTCGGGGGATACTATTTTCAAAGCCTCTTCCGCCGAATGAGCGCAAATGATTTCAAAACCTTCTCCAGCAAGATTAAATTCAAGCACTTCGCAAATAACAGGCTCGTCGTCGACAATAAGAATTTTATGATTCATCACCGATTTTCTTGAGGAACAAAAATAAGCATCGGAGTTATAAATTTGTTACTGCTTTCCGGATTCTCAGCAATTTCTCCAGCAAGTGTTCCAACAAATCCAGCGGTAGCATATTGGCGCCATCTGAAAGCGCTTTGGCCGGCTCCGGATGCGTTTCGATAAACAGACCATCGGCGCCAACAGCTATAGCTGCTTTGGCGATAGTTTCGATCAACTGTGGCATGCCGCCGGTAATACCGCCGACTTGATTGGGCTGTTGCAAAGAATGTGTAACATCCATTATGACAGGATAGCCGAAAGCCTGCATTTCGGGGATACTGCGAAAATCCACTACCAAATCGGTATAGCCGAAGGTTGTTCCCCGCTCGGTCAGCATCACTTGGTCGTTTCCACTGTCGATTACTTTTTGTACTGCAAACCGCATGGCTTCAGGCGACAAGAACTGGCCTTTCTTGATGTTGACGATTCTGCCCGTCCGGGCGGCAGCCGCCAATAAATCGGTCTGGCGACAAAGGAAAGCGGGAATCTGGAGAATATCTGCATATTCGGCGGCCTTCTCCGCATCTGTTGTTTCATGAATGTCCGTCACCACCGGAATGTGGAAAGTATCCCGTACTTTTCCTAAGATTTTCAAGGCTTTTTCATCCCCAATACCGGTAAACGAATCAATTCTCGAACGATTCGCCTTTTTGTACGAGGCCTTGAAAACATAAGGAATACCCAATTTTTCGGTAAGGAAACCTATTTTCTCGGCGATTTTCAAAACCATCAATTCATTTTCAACTACACAGGGGCCTGCCAGTAAAAAGAAAGCCTCTTTTGTTTTCAGTTTATCTATTTTCATTGGTGTTCAAATTTGATTATCCGGTAACAAAGGTAAAATTTTTATCTGTTTTTTACCGGCAATTCAGGGGAAAAAAATGTTAAAAATGAAGGCGGTTATTTTTTCCCGCCGTGCTTCAAAACTTTGGCGTCTACATAAAAAACAATTTCTTCTACGATATTGTTGCAATGGTCGCCGATACGTTCCAGTTTACGGACAAGCAACAAGGTTTTGAGACCGGATTGAATTGCGGCCGGATTCGCCTGCAGATAAGTTGTCAAAATAGCAAAGGAGTTCAAGAACATCGTATCAATCTCATCATCTTTGGCCATAATTTTCCCCGCTATTTTCGTATTTTCCGATTCAAGGGCGACAAAACTGTCGGATAACATGGAGAGCAACGTGTCGAACATTTTTTCTAACTGCAATTCTTCTATGAGTTGCGAGTCGATTTTGTTACCGTCTTCCTCAATCACAAGACGGGCAATGCTCTCTGCAAAATCGGCAATACGCTCTAAAGTGATGCTGATTTTGATAAACGACAACACCAAACGCAAGTCAACGGCTACCGGACTGTACAAGGCGATGTAATTTTCGCAATCGCTGTCGATTTTCAATTCGAAAGCGTCTACGCGCTTTTCCCGGCTGGCTATTTCCCGTGCCAAATCCACATCTCCGCTCAGAAAGGCCTGTTTGGCTTTCTCTAATTGAGAAAGTACCAATTTCCACATTTGGTTCACTTCGTCTTTGAGCGACTGCAATTCTTTTTCCGTGTGCTTCATATAATAATGAATAATGATTAATGATTAATGATTAATGAATGATTGCTTGTCATCCGAATCTTCCTGTGATATAATTTTGTGTTTGTTCCTTTTCCGGACTTAAAAACATCTTTTTTGTATCGTTGTATTCAACTAATTCCCCCAACATGAAAAAGCCGGTTTTGTCGCTTACCCGTGCGGCTTGTTGCATATTATGCGTCACGATGATAATCGTATAATTTTCTTTCAGGGAATAAATCAGTTCTTCAATCTTGGAGGTGGAAATGGGGTCAAGTGCTGATGCCGGTTCGTCCATCAATAAAATGGATGGAGAAATGGCCAAAGCCCGCGCAATACAGAGTCTTTGCTGCTGACCGCCGGAGAGTTCAAATGCCGACTTTTTCAGTTTGTCTTTCACCTCCTCCCAAAGCGCCGCTGCTTTCAGGGACTCCTCTACCTTTGCGATAATAAATGATTTATCGCCCATACTATTTACCCGTAAACCGTAAGCTACATTTTCAAAAATAGATTTGGGAAACGGATTGGGTTTCTGAAACACCATCCCAACTTTCTTCCGTAACTCATCTACAGGAAAGGATTTGTGGTAAATATCCCGACCGGCAATGGCACATTCGCCGGTGAGCCGTGTACCGTCTATCAAATCGTTCATCCGGTTAAAAAGTCTCAAAAAAGTAGATTTTCCACAACCGGACGGCCCGATAAAGGCCGTAACGGTATTTTTCCCTATTTTCATGTTGATATTTTTCAAAGCATGAAAATTACCGTAATAGAAATCAATATTTTTGGTTTCAATCATTCGTTTTTTTAGCTATTTATTTTCACCTTTCTTCCCAAATAGTACCGTAAAAGGGTGACCGGCATATACATTCATTCAACCCAACTTAAACGATACAAAGTAAGGAGAAGGATGTTACGAAACAAAATGGATATTGTTACAATTTCGTTAAGATTCGTTACCTGTCCGTAATTTTTATAGTTGATTATATAGTAAAAATGTGTATCTTTGACGTCGTAATCACAGAAGAATGCAAGCATGAAGATTGGTGATAAAGTACGCTTCCTCAATGCTGTAGGCGGAGGAATCGTCAAAGGTTTTAAGAATAAAGACATTGTCTGGGTAGAAGAGGAAGACGGATTTGAAACGCCTGCCCTGATACGGGAATGCATCGTGGTGGAATCCGCCGGGAAACAGTTGAAAATAGCCTCCCCTACCGAAAAGCCACAGCCTGCCGCTCATCCGGAACCGCCCAAACCGCAGGAAAAGAAACCGGAAATCACGGAGCTTCCCGGAGGCGATCGGCTGAATGTCTATTTAGCTTATCTTCCTTTGGACCTGAAAATGTTAGGAAAATGCAACTACGAAACTTTCTTAATTAATAACAGCAATTATTTCCTCTTTTTCAATTACATGAGCCGGCAAAACAATGCATGGTTCAGCCGGTGTTCGGAAATTATCGAACCCAATACCCGGCTTTTTGTGGAAGAATTTTCCAAGGAACAGTTGAATGATTTGGAACGGATTTGCATCCAATTCGTCGCTTTCAAAAAAGACAAACCCTTCGGTCTGAAAAATGCTTACAGCGTGGAATTACGCATCGACGGCGTGAAATTTTACAAATTACACAGTTTTCACGAAAATGAATTCTTCGAAGATGAAGCCCTGATTTATCCGCTTGTCATCAACGATACTGCCGAACGGGAAATGCTGATTTCAGCCACCGATTTGCAGGAAGCCATGACCCAAAAGGCCAAATACGACTTTCCGCAAAAACAACAGCCTCCTGTAAAAAAAGACAAAACGCCTCCTGTCATCGAAATCGACCTGCATATCAATCAACTGTTAGACTCCACTACCGGACTGAATAACACGGAGATATTAAATATTCAACTCAATAAGTTCCGCACGGTTATGGAAGAAAATAAAAATATAAAAGGACAAAAAATCGTCTTTATTCACGGGAAAGGAGAAGGTGTTCTGAGAAATGCGGTTTTATCCGAATTAAAACTGAAATACAAACATCTTCCCGTACAAGACGCTTCTTTCAGAGAATACGGATTCGGGGCGACTATGGTTACGATTAGGTGACCCCTCCCCCCTGATGTACCCCCACCCCCTGAAGAGGGAGTAAGAAAAGATGGGTGATGGCGTGATGTGATAAATTTTTGAAGATGAATAATATAGAAATTGAAAGAAAATTTTTGGTCAAAGGCGACTTTCTCCCGTTTGTATCAGCAAAGGCGGAAATCGCTCAGGGTTATCTGTGTGCTTCCAAGGAACGCTCGGTCAGGGTTCGCATCAAAGACGATTCGGCTTATATTACCATCAAGGGGCCTTCCGGCATGAACGGTTTTTCCCGCCTCGAATTTGAATACCCTATTCCCTGCGATCATGCAGCAGAGATAATGAAACTCTGCAATGCCGTTATCGAAAAAGAAAGACATTATGTGCCGTCGGGCAAGCATGTTTTTGAGGTGGATGTATTTCGCGGCGCTCACGATGGATTGATTATCGCTGAGATAGAATTGCAATCGGAAGAAGAATCCTTTGAAAAACCGGCATGGTTGGGAGAAGAGGTCACCGGAGATGTACGCTATTACAACTCATACTTGGCTTCCCATCCATGAAACCTGCTTGTATACCGTTCGGCAAGGCCATGTAAGTATATAGATAAAATCTATATCATGATAATAATTATTGATTTGATTTATATTATTATTTACCGTATATTTGCATAGAAATAAAAACAAAAAAATAACAGTATTAACGATAAAAATTAATTATTATGAGCACAAATGGAAAAAACAATGTAGGATTAGAATGGGCTTCGGTCAATCCGCTGATTGAAAAATTAAGTGAAGTATTGGCAAACTATCAGGTATTTTATACCAACCTGAGAGGTTTCCACTGGAATATTTCGGGAGACAAATTTTTTGAACTCCATGAACTTTATGAATCGTATTACAACGAATTGGCAGAAAAAATCGACGAATTTGCCGAACGCATCGTAATCTTGGGTGGCGTTCCGACCAACAGTTTTTCGGAATACCTGAAGATATCGAGCATCAAAGAAGTATCGAAGGTTTCGGACTGGAAAGCGGGAACGAGCAATGTGCTGGAAAGTCTGCAATTGTTGGTAGGCAAGTTGCGCGAACTGCAAAGTCTTGCCATACAATCAAAAGATGTCGGCACGGTTTCTTTAGCCAATCACGGTATCAAGAGTTTTGAAAAGAAAATCTGGATGTTGTCGGCATATCTGAAAGCGTAGACGTATTATTCGATAAAACACTTTCTCATTACCGGTGTGATGGGAAAGTGTTTGTTTTATAAGAAATAAAACACTATCTTTGCGGTATATTTTTTCTTATAAGAAATAAAAATGAAGATACCGGATTATTTCAAACGCGAACTTTATATGGAACGGATTCGTCCGTTTATTGACACCCAGATGATAAAAGTCATTGTGGGACAGCGGCGTATAGGGAAAAGCTACTTGCTGTACCAGATTATGGACGAGATAAGAGCTTTGCATCCGGACGCCGAAATCTTGTATATCAACAAGGAACTATTTGAATTTGACAGCCTGAAAAATTATGTCGATTTGGTACAGTACGTGCGCCAAAACCGGAAAAAAAACGATCGGAAATGCTACCTGTTTATTGATGAAATACAGGATATTTTGCAATACGAAAAGGCTTTGCGCACATTCTTCGCCGAAAACGATTTTGATATTTACTGCACAGGCAGCAACGCCAATCTGCTTTCGGGCGAACTGGCTTCTACGCTTAGTGGACGGTATATTGAGATAAAGGTACACGGATTGAGCTACCGCGAATTTTTGCAGTTCCACAGGCTGAACGACAGTGACGAAACCTTTACCAAGTATTACCGTTTCGGCGGCTTGCCTTATTTAGTCAATCTTCCGCTCACCGAAACAGCCGTATCGGAGTATCTGCTCAACATTTATCGCACAATTTTGCTGAAAGACATTGTTTCGCGTTACAATATCCGAAATGTCAGACAATTGGAAGATCTGGTAACCTATTTGGCTGATACCGCCGGACATCTTTTCTCGGCAAACGGCATCAGCAAATACCTGAAGTCGCAACGGGTGGATATTCTGCCGAAAACGATTCTGGAATACCTGAATTTCCTGACCAATGCGTTTCTGGTGCAACGCGTAAAACCGATAGACCTGCAAGGGAAAAACATCCTGCGCATAGGTGAAAAATACTATTTTGAGGATTTGGGAATCCGGCATGCCATCCGTCCTTTCCGGATAAACGACATCGGACAGGTGTTGGAAAATCTGGTTTTCCAACACCTGCAAATCGGGGGTTATTCGGTTGCCATCGGGCGAAACGACGACAAAGAAATAGATTTTGTCGCTGAAAAAGCAGGTGAAAGGCTCTATATTCAGGTGGCAACTACTGTCGTCGAGCAGCAAACCGCCGAAAGGGAGTTTGGCAACCTGTTAAAAATAAAAGACAATTACCCGAAAATGGTAATTACGTTGGATAACATCGAAGGCGCAAGTTATCAGGGAATCCGGCAGATTCCGGTGCGCAAGTTCTTAAAATTACACCTATGAAACATAAGATTTTATTACTACTGACCTTTTTCGTCTCTCAGACTGTTCTTTTCGCTCAAAGTCCGGCAGCCTTAACCGATTTTCTACAAAATAAAACGCTGTCACATGCGGCAATCGGTCTGAAAGCCGTTGATTTGACTACCGGCAAAACCATTGTTTCCCACAATGCGCAAGCAGCCTTAATTCCGGCATCAAACATGAAAATGATTACTACGGCAACCGCTTTAGACGTTTTGGGTGAACATTTTTGTTTCGAAACGCCTTTGCTTTACGATGGAAATATAGAAAACGAAACACTCACCGGTAATTTGTATATCGAAGGCAATGGCGACCCGACCTTGGGTTCGGAATATACCAGGGACGACAAAACGCTTTTCCTGAAAATATGGCTGCAAGCATTACGTGAAGCCGGTATAAAACACATAAAGGGAGATATTATCGTGCTTGACCAATTGTATGGTTACGAAGGCGTCTCGCCCAAATGGTTATGGGAAGATATGGGTAATTCGTATGCTCCGGGTATTTATGGAATAAGCGTCTTCGACAATATGTGCCGGATTTATGTGCGGTCGTCCGGTTCGGGCAGCAGCCCTGAGATTTTATACACGGACCCCCTGATAGACTTATCCCTGACGAATGAATTAAAAGCATCGGGGTCTTCTTCCAATGAATCATACGTATTCGGATTGCCTTTTTCGGATAAAAGACGTTTGTACGGAAACATTCCGTCGAACCGGGCTTCGCTTGCTGTCCTCAGTGATATTCCTGATCCCGGATTATACTTAGCCCGTTATTTCCGTTCTTATCTGCAAAATAATGGTATAGAAACGGATGGACTTGCAACCACCTACCGCCTGCATCCAAAATTACCGCAGGCTGGAGAAAAAATCGCTTTGGCCGTTTCACCCGATTTGGCAAGTATTGTCCGCACTGTCAACGTAAGGAGTAATAACCATTATGCAGAACATCTGTACAAGCGGCTCACGATAGTCAATGCATTAGATATTCCGGCTTACTGGAAAACGAAAGGCTTGGATGCCGATGCCCTGTTTATGTCGGATGGGAGCGGTTTGTCTCCATCCAATGCTGTTTCAGCCGGTTTTATCCTTGATATTTTAACTTATATGGATAAAAAATACGGGCGGAGAGGCGCTTTTTTCAAATCCTTACCGCTTGTAGGCAAGGAAGGCACCGTGACTTCCCTGCTCAAAAACACATCCTTGGAGGGTAAAGCGCATCTGAAATCAGGTAGTTTTACCCATGTACAATCCTATTCCGGCTATGTGGAAAAGGGAAATAAACTGTATGCAGTCTCATTGATTATCAATAATTTCACCGGAACCCGATCCGAATTGAGGAAAAATATTGAACAATTATTTACCGGTCTTTTCTGAAACTTTCAGTCCAATATCCGAAATTCCAATCAAAGGATTTTCCCGCATGCCCTGACGAATGGTGTAGCTATACGTTCCGGTATCGGGGAAAAGGAAATGAGGCTCATAAGGAATGGAGAGGCTATAGAGGCTAATTCCTTTCCCATACCATTTCCCGTAGATGTCGGCCAAATCGGCGCTGACGGTGTCCGTTCGGATAGTACTTCCCGGCGTTTTGAAATCGACAAACAGCCAGATATTGCGGAATGGATAGTCGTTGTTGCTTCTGACTTCCAACGAAATAGCAAAAGGCTTAGCATTATCTTTTATATTCACTTCGAATACAGCTTTTTCCGATCTGTCCCAAATGGCATTTTTTATGGAATGAAATTCAAAAAACACTTCCTTATGCGAACAAGCAATAAGAGAGAGAACAGCGATCAGGCCAAGACCGTATTTTAATCCGTATTTTCGCATATTAAGAGAAATTACAACTGTTTTGGACAATTTATTTGTTGTTATTACTACTATTATTGTTGTTGTTCGGAAAGAATTTTTTATTTTTATTCCTTTTCAGATGGTCGAAACGATTGAGGCTTTCACCTAAAATATCGTGCTGATCTTTCGAATTTTTGTTTTCGTTTTCATCTGAATGAAGTGTAATCGGTTTATGGCCTTTTTTATTCATTCCGATGATTTCATAAGCTCTTTCTGCCGTTATATTTACAATATTTGCTGCAAAATTCTTATCGGTTGAATAACTCATTTGGTTTCCGAAAACATCCGTTTTGAAATGATAATAGGTACTGTCTCTTGTTTCAAGTGGAATTTCACGAGCAGGAAACTTGCGTTGCGCCTCCATATAATCGTCTACTTCGTAGTTGAGGCAACATTTCAGTTTAGCGCATTGTCCGGCTAATTTCTGGGGATTGAGCGAAATATCTTGTAGCCGGGCTGCTCCGGTCGATACGGAAACAAAACTGGAAACCCAGCCGGAACAGCAGAGTTCTCTTCCACAAGGGCCAATGCCGCCGATGCGACCCGCTTCTTGGCGTGCGCCGATTTGTTTCATCTCAATTCTGGTGTGGAAAGCTTCTGCCAAGTCTTTAATTAACTGTCGAAAATCTACCCGTTCGTCCGCAATATAGTAAAAGATGGCTTTGTTACCGTCGCCTTGGTACTCCACATCTCCGATTTTCATCTGCAATCCCAATCCCTCGGCGATTTTGCGCGACCGAATCATGGTTTCATGCTCCTTCGCTTTGGCCTCTTCATACTTTTCCAAATCGGCCGGTTTGGCTTTCCTGTATACGCGCCGAACTTCGGCATCCGGCCGGATACGCGCTTTTTGCATCTGAAGCAGCACCAATTTTCCCGTCAGTGTGACGGTTCCGATATCATGTCCGGGATTGGACTCTACAGCAACCACATCTCCTTTTACCAAAGGTATTTTAGTACTGTTCAGAAAATAAGCCTTTCTCGTATTTTTAAATTGAACTTCTACATAGTCTGTGACCTGTTCCGATTCCGGAATATCGCATAAGTAATCGTAACTGTTCAGCTTGTTGTTGTGTCTTTTACAACAGCCTTTCGAATTCATGCAACATTCTCCATTATATAACCTGTATTCCATATATATTCATTTTTTTATCAATATTGCTATTTTCATCGATAAATCGAAAAAAATCATTTTAGGATTTACATTCGATTCTACATGTCGTTCTGCCATAGCTAATTCATCCATCAAACCGATGACATTGTTTTCATTCACATAAGGTGAAAAGTTTTGAGAGAAAGCCGACTCTTCCTTGTTCAGGTAATTGATTTCCGGCAGATGCAGGCGGAAGAAAAAATTCTCCCGTATCAGATTTTGCGCATAAGCCAAGAACGCCTTTTGCCGTTCCCGTCCAAGTGAAGCGAAATTTTCAGCTTCCGCCTTCATATTTTTTATATTTTTTGTCCAGCAATTGCGCATGATAGAGATAAACAATTCCAGATTTTGCCGGATTTCTTCGCCGTTTTTCAGTAATTCCTCTGCTTTTACGTAATTGCCGTTGGCCAAGTGCACCCAGTTTAAAAGCGCTTCCTCTTCCGGCGTTTGGCCGTTCAAAGCTGTCAGACCGGCAATTGCCTCCCTCATATCTTCTTTCGAAATAGGGGGAACCGGCAGGTTTTGCGTGCGTGAACGAATGGTAACAATCACCCGGTCGGGATTTTCCGAAACCAGCAGGAAAACCGTTTTTTCGGGCGGTTCTTCAATCATTTTCAGTAACTTATTGGCGCAAACCTCGTGCATTTTTTCGGGCAACCAAACAATCATGATTTTGTATTCCGACTCGTAGGCTTTCAGATTCAGTTTGCGGATAATTTCATCGCTTTCTTTGGCATAAATCATCCCTTGAGAATTTTCCGCCTTGATAAAAGCAAGCCAAGCAGGAAGGTTGAAATAGGGATTCTGCAAAACAAATTCCCTCCATTCCGGCATGTAATCATCGCACACCTCCTTTTTTTTCTTGTCGACTTTGATTATCGGAAATACAAAATGCAAGTCGGGATGAGATAGCTTATTGTATTTTATACATGAAGGGCAAACTCCGCAAGCGTCGTCTTCTCCACGGTTGGTGCAACTCAAATACCGGGCATAAGCCAGAGCCAAGGCGATTTTACCGACGCCTTCGGGGCCGTTTATCAAGCGGGCATGGGGAATATATCCGTCTTTCACCGATTGAATCAAACTTTGTTTCAGTTCGTTTTGTCCGATTATATTTTTAAAAAACATACTTTTAGTAAATAGCTTTTGCAATTTGGCGAACACTGTCCGTAGCCATCAAGGTGTAGAAATGAAGGCTGGGCGCTCCATTCGCAATAAGTTCCCTGCACTGTTGAATGCTCCATTCAATTCCCACTTGTTTGGCCGCTTCGTCCGATTTACACTTTTTCAGTTCGATGGCCAAGGATTCCGGTATCTCGGAACGAAAAATTTTCGGCAACACCGTCAACTGGTCACAGAAAACAATGGGTTTGATACCCGGAATAATGGGAACAGTTATTCCGGCAGCCCGGCAACGGTCGACAAAATCAAAATATTTCCGGTTGTCGAAAAACATTTGTGTTACGGCATAACCGGCTCCCATCGCAATTTTTTGTTTCAGAAAATGCAGGTCAGATGCCATATCCGGCGCTTCCTCGTGCTTTTCGGGATAACAAGCCACTCCGTATGAAAACGGGGTTTCCATTTTTTCGAATAGCGTCCCGTCGACCGATATACCCTGATTAAAATTGTTGACCTGCGCAATGAGGTCGGTTGTATGCGCATGGTTTTCATCGGGAGATACCAGGTCTTTTTCCAAATTTTTGACGTCGCCGCGAAGCAGGAGCAGTTCGCTGACGCCCAAAAAATTCAGGTCAATCAAGGCATATTCGGTTTCATCTTTGGTAAAACCTTTACAAATAACATGTGGAACGGCTGTAATTCCATACTGGTGCTGGATAGCCGCTGCAATAGCAACCGTTCCGGGACGTTTGCGAATGCTAAACCTTTTTATTACACCACATTCTAACTCCTTGTGAATAAATTCACTGTGGTGGGTAGTAATATTTATGTATTGCGGCTCAAACTCCTTCAATTTATCAATTATATTACAAACTTTTGTAAAACTATTCCCCTTCAAAGGGGGCAAGATTTCAAAGGAAAATGCTGTTTTATTATTGCTTTTTAAAAAATCTATTATCGTCATAACTAAATTCATACAATTTTGATGCAAATATAATAAAAAAACAAGAAAAGATTTGTATCTTTGCCATTAAATTGCATAAAATATATGGAAAATATAAACTGGTCGGACTTGACCTTTGGTTATTTAAAGACGGATTACAACGTTCGTTCTTATTATAAGAACGGGCAATGGAGCGAGTTAGAAGTTAGTGATTCGGAATTTATTCCGATACATATTGCGGCTACTTGCCTGCATTATGGGCAGGAAGCTTTCGAGGGTTTGAAAGCATTTAAAGGGCGAGACGGAAAAATCCGAATTTTTCGCATGCGAGAAAATGCCTTGCGAATGCAGGCCTCATCACGCGGCATCCTGATGGCTGAATTTCCCGTCGAGATATTTGAAAAGGCTGTGTTGGAAGCGGTGAAAAGGAACGAAAGATTTGTCCCGCCTTATGAGAGCGGCGCTTCCCTGTATATCCGTCCTTTATTGATAGGGACTTCGGCTCAGGTCGGCGTAAAACCGGCAGCAGAGTATTTGTTTCTGGTATTTGTTACGCCGGTGGGGCCTTATTTCAAAACCGGATTCAAGCCGACGCCATACGTTATTATCAGGAGTTTCGACCGGGCGGCGCCCCAAGGTACGGGCACCATCAAAGTGGGTGGCAATTATGCCGCGAGTTTGGTTGCCGGTGAAATGGCGCATGAAAAGGGGTATTCGGCCGTTTTGTATCTGGATTCGAAAGAGAAAAAATACATCGACGAATGTGGGCCGGCCAACTTTTTCGGCATACGCGACAACACCTATATTACACCGGCATCCAACTCCATTCTGCCGTCGATTACAAATAAAAGCCTGATGGTACTGGCCGAAGAAATCGGACTGAAAGTCGAGAAGCGTCCTGTGCCGGAAGAAGAATTGGCAACTTTTGAAGAAGCTGGCGCTTGTGGAACGGCAGCGGTTATCAGTCCGGTTTCGCGGATAGATGATTTGGAAGAAAATAAATCGTATGTCTTTTCAAAAGACGGTACACCCGGACCTGTCAGCGAAAAGTTATACAACAAACTGAGAGCCATTCAGTATGGTGATGAAGAAGATAAATATGGATGGGTTACAATTGTTTAGGTATTAGATACAAATCATCAGACATTATTCATTAGACATTAAATCATAAGGCATTAGGCATTCACTTAAAATATAATTAAATGAAGAACATGAATCGGCGTAAGTTTTTAAGCGTTTCGGCTATAGTCGGCGCTGGAGCGATTATGGCTCCCCATGCGGCAGTAGCGACTGTTTCCGCAAAGAATGAGAACGGGGCAATTCCCACTCGAGTATTGGGCAAAACGGGTTTGAAAATTCCCATTTTGAGTATGGGCGTGATGCGTGCGGACAATCCTGCGGTCGTCCGTGCCGCTTATAATGCGGGATTGACTCATTTTGATACGGCTCACGGTTATCAGAACGGTAAGAATGAGGAAATGCTGGGTGAATTCTTCAAAGATAAGGACAGAAGTACTTTCACCATTGCTACCAAAGTGAAAGCGAATCTCCGCTCTCCTAATTTTGAAACGGAATACGAGGAACAGTTGAATACCAGCCTTCGCCGTTTACAGATGGATTATGTGGATATATTTTATACCCATGCAATTGACAGTCTGGGGGAACTGAATGATCCACGTTTGCTTAAGATGTTGCAAAAATTCAAGTCGGAAGGGAAAGTCAAGTATGTCGGTTTTTCGACGCATGCCAACAAACCGACTCAAATTGATGAAGCCATTAAGACAGGCGTTTACGATGTTTGCTTGATCAGCTATAATTTCAAGTTAAATATTCTTTCGGAAGTAGACGCGGCCATCCAACGGGGTGTCGATGCGGGAATGGGTTTCGTTGCTATGAAAAGCATGACAGGCGGTGTAGAAGACGCCGCAGGGAAAAGAAAGGTAGATGGTGCAGTCTGCTTGCGTTGGGTATGGCAAAACAAGAATATCACTACGACAATCCCCGGTTTCACCAGTTTCGATTTGTTGGATAATTGTTTGGAAGCGGCGCATCGTCCGGATTTAGACGCGAACGATAAAAAATACTTGGCCGGATTGATAGACAAGAATGAAACCCTGTATTGCCAGAATTGTGAGAAATGTGTGAGCGATTGCAGCAAGCACCTCCCTATCCCGACAATCATGCGCGCCTATATGTACAATTATGGTTATAAACAGCCGACTTTGTCCAAAGATACCTTGATGGAACTGGCCTTAGGCATAAATGCCTGTTCCGGCTGTAACTCCTGTACGGTTAAATGTCCTTCCGGATTTAAGGTAGCGGATAAAATCGCCGCTATCATGCCTGTTGTAGATGTCCCGTATAGCTTCTTGACTTAATTTTAAAAGACAATGAAACGTATTTTTTATTTTACCATAAGCTTGTTCTGTTTTGCAGGACAAGCTTATTCTCAAACACCCCAACAGTTGTATGACGGACTGCCAAAGGTAGACGGTTGGGAAATCGCTCCGGAAACGGAAGTATTCAATCGGGACAACTTGTACGAACGCATCAACGGCGCCGCTCCTTTGTATCTCGAAAACAATTTTCAGGAAATGACCAGTATGGTCTATACCAAGGGAGATGAATACATCACGATTCAGGCCTATCGTCACGCAAGTCCGGAAGACGCTTTCGGCATGTACGCTTCCGAACGTTCTTCCGAAATGACGCATTATCCCGGTATCGGTGGAGACGCCCAAGGGGATGAATACGGTTTGTATTTCTTTTCAGGCGCCGTTTATGTGAAGATAACATCCAGCGATGAAGGGGAGGTATTCAGTGTAGCGATGAAAGAAATTGCAAAAGACTTAGCTGTAAAAATTGACGCCAATCCGGCTTATCCGGCCATTATCCGCGCTTTCCCGAAAGAGGGACAAATCCTTTATTCGGAAGCTTATATCACGCAGAATTATATAGGGCATGAATTTCTTAAACCTGCATTCACAGTAGATTATTCCCTGAACGGGAAAAAATTTCAGGCTTTTGTCATAGACAACAAAACGCCGGACGGAGCCAAGCAAATGCTCACCGAATATTTCAAATTCACCAAACAGGATTTGAATTTTTCCGAAGGCAATCTCTTGGTAAAAGACCGGTATAACGGCAATATCCCGGTGGTTTGGAAAGGCAGGTTTATCATCGGCGCTTTCGATGAAACCGGAGCCGATTTCCCTGACGGGATCTATGATTTTCTGAGGAGTATCGGCACGCCGTGATGTTTTGATTCGACATTGTAACACTCTACATCTTTGTTGTACACGTCATTGCGAGATAGCTTAGCGCAAATTTTGCCGATGTGCGGTTGATACGTTTGGGCAAGGGGTGGCGTGGGATTACTCCGCTATCACACAAAAGAAATCAGTTCGGCGTTTGTTGTATCCAAGCAATCAAGTTTATATAATCGACAAAAACTAAAAGTGAGGGAGAAAATTCTTTGGACATTCAAAGTAATAGAAACCATACAACATGTCCCGAAGGAATATCTAAAATATATCGAAAATTATGATTTTGAATGGTACGATACGGAATGGCTTAATGATCCGGTGCTTTCTACGACACATGATATAGATTTCAGTTTATTGGGTTTGAAAAAAGGAATATATACTATTCGCGTCAAAATCAATCCTTTCATAAGGTCGTTTAGATACCTGATAGATTTCTGAGACTTTAGTATTTGGATTTTGTGCCATTCGTTGCAATGCGTGTGTTATCCAATAAACTTTTTCGATAAAATTTCGTAAGAATGTTTTTACATTATTTCGTTAACCAATTCTTTTTATAATCTAATATTGCCTTATCAACTATAGGTAACCATTTGTCTGATGTAACAAGAATGTCGGTATAGTAGAATGTTCTTGTTACTTGGTATTTCTTCATACGATATACATATTCATTTATATTTCGTAATGTATGATAGTCGGATTTTTCAACAATGATATTTCCAAAGTTGTCAAAAATATACAGATTGAGGTATCCCTTATCTTTCAAAAAATCGTACAGTTTATCAAACTCAATATATTGAAAATCATTGTCTATATGATTCTCAAAAAACAAAATAGGCTCAGATTCCTCTATTATTTTTTCCGCAGATCTTATTACATCAAAATCAAATCCGTCAACATCGCTTTTTAGCAATATGATATCCGAATGATGTTGAACAATGTCATCTAATCTATTGTATGTCATTCGATTTTCAGTCACCTCCACATTACTTTTGTCTGTTGTTGACAGAACAATACTGGCCGTTGATCCATTTATCTCTTTCAATTCGCCTGAAAATTCACCTGTACCAACAAGTGATTTTAGAAGTATTACCCGTTTGGCATCTTCAGGTATGAGATTTTGTGTATTTTTTTCCAAATACGTAAAAAAGAAATCAGAAGGTTCAATACAAATAAAACGGTTATGACACTTTTGTATCATAGCAACCAAGGTATCACCCACGTTAGCGCCAACATCTATTATTGTATGATCACTGACATTCAGATTTTTTGCAAGAACAGGAAGAAATCTATCATATAAAGAAAATTCCTTTTGATAAGTTGGCAATTTGAATGAAGTGGGAATTAGAATGTTATAATTATCAATTCTGTATGTTGTATTTTTGAATAATTTTCGTCTTAGTTTTTCAATCATCTTGATATTAATTTATTTTTTAGTTGTTTCTATTACGCCTCTGAGATATTCGTTAATATCTCTTCTTGCAATTTCTTTCGTTTTCCAAAAGTATTCTGATATATCTTTTTCTTTTTTCATCTTTTTTTGGCAAAGGTATGATTTTTTTTTCATTAAACGAGATTTTGAGGAAAAAAATCAGCAATTCAGGGATAAAAAATTAAGTATTCAATCATTGTCGTCTTAGATATGGACAAAAAGTCAACACGTCACTTAAAATTAAGCAACCAACAAGAGACAAATAAATTGTAAGTTTGTATCTGTGTTGTAAAAAAACAGGTTTTATAATGAGGTTAATCTTACTTTAGGTCAAATTTATTTTGTATATAAAAATATAATATATATATTTGCGCAAAATTTATTAGTTTTTGCGTACACCAAGTGCCGGGGCGCTTTTTAGTGGTACTTTTGGTATACTATTAATAAATAAAGATATTATAGAAACTGCAATGGCTAAGTCTCCCCAAAAGAGATATAGTTCAGTTATTGAAATAGAAAATATAATAAATAACGTAATACACAGATAGATGCGTAATTTGCTAAGTTCATTAAATAACAAAGAATTATATTTTTTCTCCTTGTATACTATAATTGTTTCAACTATACTCCATAAATCAATTTCAGATGGTACTATTGAAGCTATCTATCTATTTTTTGATTGCTTCCTGCCGCTATTTTTTATTTATATTTTGTATTTCATCGTGGAAATAGCTGGATATAAGAAAACTGTATTATCTTTTTCGAATATTTCTATGAAATCACTCTTGTTCACCCTGATACCATTGCTATTGGTAATTTTAGCACTCTTTCGGATTGAGCATGCCAGATTGAACATTCCATTGGAATCAATAACCATTGTTTTTTTTTCTAATTTATATTTTGTATCAATGGTAACCATGATGGTTTATATTCTAAAAATCAAGACAATAGCTATTTTGTTGCTATTTATGTTGTCTCCCTGGTTTTCAGATTTGAGCGATTCCGTATTATTGCATTATTCTCCTTTCAATTTACCATTCACTATACTAAAGAATGCACGGGATAAAATACAAAATGTTGATTTCATCGTTTTAGGTTTGTATATGTTATTGATAATTATAGCTATGATTAAATATAAAACGAATGAGAAAAAAAATTAGTTATATTGCTTTTTTAAGCATACTTGGCTTGGCATCTATCTATTTTGTTTCCTTCGATATAAGCCCTGATTCTATTCAATACAAAGATGGTCCGCATATTTTTTTAGAGAATGATTCATTAGTGAATATTTTGAGTATTGATCAAGAAAAAGATAGTTTTCCTGTTAGCAACCCCGAAATCAAAGCCAACTTTCTTAAAATGGGAAAAAAAGATTTAATGAAATATCTTTTTAGAGAAACTATTGTTGCAGATACAATCAAAAATGAGGTTCAATGTGTATATGAAGATGTTGAAAAGATTTTTTGCATAGGAGATATACATGGTGAATATGATGCTTTGGTATCTCTTTTAAAAAAGCATAAGATTATTTCGGAAGATCTAAATTGGCGTTTTGGTAATGGGCATGTAGTATTTTGCGGAGATGTTTTTGACAGAGGAGATAAAGTTACTGAAACATTACTTTTTATCTACAAATTAGAGCAACAGGCTACATGTGTTAAGGGAAAGGTTCATTTTCTATTAGGGAATCATGAAATGATGGCACTCAATGGAAATTTGAAATATCTGAATAAAAAGTATAAATATATTCAAGATAAACTTGGCGTTAACTATACTTACTTATATAACGAAAATACATTGATCGGTGAGTGGATAAGAACAAAAAACACAATAGTTAAAATAAACGATTTATTGTTTGTGCATGGTGGTATTCATCCTGATATACCTTTACGAAACTATTCTTTGGAAAATATAAATAATTATGTTAGAAATTATCTTACGCATAAAGATTTCAATCAAAATGCGCTTTATTTAACCGGAACCAATGGCCCTTTATGGTATAGAGGATACTTGGATAAAGATGAAAAGCGATTAAATATGAACGATATTCTTTGTATTTTGAAATATTATAATGCAAAGAAAATCATATTTGCCCATACGCCTGTTGATAGGATTAGCTCTTTATACGATGGAAAACTAATCGCTATTGACGTTCCTCTCACTCAGAAAAATGGAGAAGGTCTTCTGATACAAGAAGGTAAATTCTTGATATTAACATTAAATGGAAATAAAAAACAACTATAAATTCAGAATATACTACACCAATCTCTTCACGAACTGATACGGAGAAAGGTGTTGGCAGGCTTGTATATCAAGGCGCAATTCTTCTTAAACGGCATCTCTTCCTGACGTCCCTGTCTTTAGATATTAGCTGTTATCGTTTTTATATAATTTTTGTTACGGCAATACCGGCGAAAGTTGCCAGCAGACATGCCGCAATGCTAATCAGAATGTAGGCAAAGCCAACGAGGTAATTTCCTTGTTGCCACAAAGTTACATTTTCGTAGGCAAAAGCGGAAAATGTAGTATATCCGCCACAAAATCCGGTTGCCAAAAACAAGCGCATCTGTGGCGAAAACCATTCGTAACGTTCCGATAAACCATAAACAATCCCGATGAGCAGACAGCCCACAAGATTGACGGCGAATGTTCCCCAGATACCCGGGAGAAAATCAATTTTCCCGGCTACAAAACGACTTGACAGATAGCGCAAAATGCTTCCGGCAGCTCCTCCTAATCCGATTAAACAAAGCGTTGTTTTCATACTTTTATGCTTATCCTTCGTCGGAGAAATTATCTACCAGAACTTCCCGGTAAGCGTTGAAGATTTTCGATTTGGAGACGAAACCGAGGTATTTTCCTTTTTCGTCTACCACCGGCAGGTTCCATGCTTTGGTGTCGTCGAAAATATGCATGATTTTTTCCATCGGCATGTTGGTATTGATTTTAGCCGGTGGAGAGACCATGAATTTCTTCACATTGAAACGGTCGTATAGTTCCGGACGAAACATGATATTCCGGATATCGTCTAATAGCACCACACCTCGCAAAATACCTTCATCATCGGTAACCGGGAAAACATTTCGTCGCGATTTGGCAATGACTTTGACCATATCTCCCAAGGTCATTTTCGGATGAACAGTCATGAAATCATTTTCAACGACGGTGTCTACATTCAAAAGAGTAAGCACGGCTTTGTCTTTGTGGTGGGTCAATAATTCGCCTTTTTGCGCCAGCCGGATGGAATACAAACTGTAACGTTCGAAACAGAAAATGGTGAAATAGGCGCAGATAGTAACAATCATCAAAGGCAGAAAAAGGTCGAAACCACCCGTTAATTCCGCTATCAGGAAAACGGCCGTCAATGGGGAATGCATCACGGCGGCCATCATTCCGGCCATACCCATCAGCGCAAAATTTTCTCCCGGCAAGTGAATCGCAGGAAACAGATACCCCACCGTATGGGCAAAAGCAAACCCGACAATGCTGCCCAAGTACAACGAAGGCGCAAATATTCCGCCACAGCCTCCCCCTCCGTTGGTGGCGCTCGTGGCAAAAACTTTCGTGAAGATAATTAATACCAAAAAGGTAAATACGCCCCAGAAATTGTCTTGTAAATTGTAAAATAAACTGCCGTCCAACAGGTTGTCATAACTTTTTCCGATGAGTTTCCCGATGGTGTCGTAGCCTTCGCCGTAGAGCGGCGGCAGGAGGAAAATGAGGATACTCAACATGCCGGCTCCGAGCAGGAACTTTTTCCAAAAGTGTTTCAATTTCCGGAAAATACCTTCAATCCAGATAGTGGTACGCGTGAAATACAAAGCGATTAGTCCGCAGATGATACCGAGCAGAAACACATAAGGGATGCGGTGAATTTCGAAACTTTCCACCTGATTGAATTTGAACATGGCATCCATTCCCGTCAGGATATAGGAGACGGTGGCAGCCGTGACCGAAGTGATAAGTAAAGGCAAGACGGACGCCGTGGTCAGGTCAAGCATCAGCACTTCTATCGTGAAAAGCAAGCCTGCAATAGGCGCTTTGAAAATTCCGGCAATAGCGCCGGCGGCTCCGCAACCGACCAGCAACATCAGGGTTTTTTGTTCCATCTTGAACATTCTACCTAAGTTTGAACCTATGGCAGAGCCTGTTAATACGATAGGCGCTTCGGCTCCCACCGAACCGCCGAATCCGATGGTGATGGAACTGGCAACCAATGAGGACCACATATTGTGCCGTTTAATCCGGCTTTTCCGTTGGGAAATGGCATACAGGATTTTGGTTACCCCATGACCGATATCGTCTTTTACGATGTATTTTACAAACAGTCCGGAAAGAAGTATCCCGATAACAGGGTAAACCAAGTAGAAATAATTCACTTTCGTCACTTCCGTGCCTTCGGTGAGGAAATGCTGAATCAAATGGATGATTTCTTTCAACAGATAGGCGGCCAAAGCTGTACATACCCCTATGATAAAACTCAGAATAAGGATAAAATAGCGCTCGCGGATGTATTTCTCCCGCCAGAACAAAACCTTATCAAACCAATCTTTTACCATATTTTGAATTCAAATACCTTTTCCGGTATAAATTGTTTTTATTGTATAAATCAATATCTTCATATCCAACATCAGCGACATATTCTCGTAATACAATATATCGTATTGCATGCGTTCAATCATCTCTACCACATTGCATGCGTATCCGAACTTTACCATTCCCCACGACGTGATGCCCGGCTTGACATTGTGGAGCAGATAAAAATACGGCGCCTTTTTCACGATTTGGTCGATGTAATGCTTCCGTTCCGGCCGAGGGCCGACCAACGACATATCGCCTTTCAGGACATTCCAAAACTGTGGAAACTCGTCAAGCCGGTATTTCCGCATGATTTGTCCATAAGGCGTAATCCGGCCGTCGTTTTCCGATGAAAGCAAAGGCCCGTCTTTTTCGGCATCTTCATACATTGTCCTGAATTTATAGATGGTAAAGGGTTTGCCGTGATAGCCGATCCGCTCCTGTTTTATAAAAACAGGGCCCTTGGATTCCATTTTTACCCGGATAGCCCAATACAAGTAAACAGGAGACAAAAGTACTAAAACTAAACCGGAAACCAATTTATCAATACTCAATTTGATGTTTTTTTCTCCTTCTGGATAATTATTTCCTGTAATATCAATCAACGGGTAGCCTGTAATCGTCTTTATTTTAATACCTCCGGTCAGTAATTTTGTATGACTGATGGGGAGTTTTATCGGTAATTTATATTGATAAAGGGAGTACAACAAAGTCAGTAAATCCTCGTCATCCTCGGAATCGACGGCTACAATCAATTCTTCCGTTTGTAATTCTTTGATGAGGGAGCCTAAATCACTGAGATTTCCCAACACCGGCAAATCGCCTGCTTTTTGAGAAGGCAATACGGCGCTAATATCCACAAATCCCTGAATGGTATATGACAATGCTTCAGAAGGCTTATCCAAGCGACTTTGGGTTTGCACAGCCTTTTCCCCATTACCGAGAATCAGGGCTTTGACCGTCCATTCCCGCTTGTGCATTTTCCGGGAAGTCTGATTGGTGATAAGCAAGCGAAAAAAATAAGTAAATCCAAAAGTAAACAGAAACAGACAGGAAAATTGTTCATAATAAACACGTATTGATTCCGGAAGGCTTTTCAGCAATAACGAAAAGAAAATAAATAGCGTACCGGCAAAAGTCATGCCGAAGGTAACAAAAAATTCCGCCAATCTCGATTTTTCAAGCAGTTTATTGTAATAGCCCGAATAGTAATGCAGTAGCAACCATCCGAAAGGAATAATTATCTGCCCTTTGATTACTTGACGGTATTGCAGGAAATTCGATAGCGAATTGAAGCCGTCATATTGTGCAAGAAGGTAGAAGCGGACAATATTAAATGCCAGCCAAGCTAAACTCGCCGACAGATAATCGGCTACCAGATACTTGAACAATTGCGATTTTTTCCCGCTCATTCCCTGATAATTTTCACCACTCCACCCTTTTCCAATCGGATAATGCCGGATGGTTTGGATTTTTGTTTGTCCTCTTTATTATAATTCACCACATAATCTACAGAACGTAAAATTTCCGGATTTATTTCGGAAAAATTAGCGGGAGAGGGTTCTCCGCTGATATTTGCGGAGGTAGACACCAAGGGTTTTCGGAACCGGCGGCACAAATTGTTAGAGAAAACTTCATTGGTAATCCGGATGCCGATACTCCCGTCGGGAGCGATAAGATTGGGCGCCAAGTTTTTCGCACCTGAGTAGATGATTGTTAAAGGTTTGTCCGATACTGCAATCAAATCCGATGCAATTTCCGGTAAATCTTCCACATAAAAGTCCAACTTGGCCGAAGAATCCAACAGAACCAACATGGATTTTGAGTCGGAACGCTTTTTTATAGCATATATCCGCTTCACGGCGTCCGCATTTGTAGCATCGCATCCGATGCCCCAAATGGTGTCGGTAGGATAGAGGATAATCTTACCCTCTCGTAACACTTCACATACTTTGTTTATCTCTTCTTCCATATTTTTCAAAAAAACGTGGTAAAGATACAACATTTAATCAATTTAATAAAAAAGAGAGGAAATATTAGTCGGTTTTTCAAAAAATTGTCGTAACTTTACAAATTAATTCTTCACACACAAAAGTCTTGTCGGTTTATTTCTTTCTAACTTGGCTTGATTTAGTGTTTTAGAATTAAAATTAGAAGCGAAAAGAAAAAAAACAAATATATAAATGACAAGCAAATGGAATTATCAACCCCCTACACAAGAACAAATATTTAAGCGGGACGAACTATCCGAAAAGTTCGGTCTTTGTCCTGCTATTTGTCTGCTGATGATACAGCGGGGGATTACAACAGAGGAAGAAGCCCGGCAATTCCTCAATCCGATTTTAAAGGATTTGCATGACCCTTTTCTTTTTCCTGATATGGAGAAAGCGATTAACAGGCTTAATCAGGCGCTTGGGAACAAGGAAAGGATAATGATTTATGGGGATTATGATGTAGATGGGACAACTGCCGTCGCATTGGTTTATAAATTTTTGGGGCAGAACACGTGGTCGTCTAATCTGGACTATTACATTCCAGACCGTTACGACGAAGGGTATGGTATTTCGGAAAAAGGAATCGAATACGCCAAGGAAAACGGTGTCTCTTTGATTATCGCCTTGGATTGCGGCATCAAAGCTATTGAAATAATTGCATATGCCAAGTCGCTGGGAATTGATTTCATTGTTTGCGACCACCATATGCCCGGAGATGTTTTACCGGATGCGGTGGCTATCCTGGACGCCAAACGAACGGATTCGGAGTATCCTTACGAGCATCTTTCCGGTTGTGGCGTGGGATTTAAATTCATGCAGGCTTTTGCCTTCAGCAACGGCATTGATTTTTCTCGCCTTCGGCCGCTGCTTGACCTGGTCGCCGTCAGTATTGCTTCCGATATTGTGCCGATTACCGGTGAAAACCGGATGATGGCAACCTACGGCATCAAACAGTTGAACCACAATCCGAGTAAAGGACTGAAAGGAATTATTGATATTTGCGGATTGATCGGAAGAGAAATCACCATCAGCGATATCGTTTTCAAAATCGGTCCGAGAATCAATGCTTCCGGAAGAATGATGAACGGCAAGGAAGCCGTAGATTTGCTTTTAGCAAAGGATTTTGAGTCGGCCAAGGAAAAAAGCGAAAATATCGACCAATACAATGATGACCGGCGTGAATTAGATAAAAAAATTACGGAAGAAGCCTATACCGCGATAGAAGAAGATGCACAAATGCAACACGATAAAATCATTGTCGTTTTCAACCGCGAATGGCACAAAGGGGTCATCGGAATTGTTGCCTCACGGCTTACCGAGAAATACTACAAACCGGCTATCGTATTGACCGAATCCAACGGTTATATCTCCGGCTCTGCCCGTTCCGTCACCGGATTCGATATTTACCGGGCTATTGAATCCTGTAAGGATGTAGTCGTCAATTTCGGTGGACATACTTTTGCCGCCGGCATCACTTTGGAAGAAAAAAACCTCGTTTTGTTCAAATCAAGGCTGCAAACATTTGCCGACAAATATATGGAGGAAGCACAAATGATTCAGACCTTAGACATTGATATGGCGCTTCAATTCAAAGAAATTGACCAGAAACTACTCAACGACCAGAAACGGATGAACCCTTTCGGCCCGGATAACCAGAAACCGGTTTTTTGCTCTTTCAACGTGCGGGATGCAGGTAGCAGCAAATTGGTCGGCCGCGATTTGGAACATATCAAATTAGACCTTGTCGATGATTCTTCGAGAGAGATTATGCCGGCGATTGCATTCGGGATGCACCAACACAACGATTATATTAAAAGCGGACTGCCTTTCGATATCTGTTACACTATCGAAGAAAACACCTATAATAATAAAACGAGTATTCAGTTACAGATAAAAGACATTAGAATAGGAAATACAAACTAAAAACTATAAGCTATAAGCTATAAATTAAAAATTAAAAATTAAGAATTAAAAATTAAGAATTAAGAATTTAAAAGCTTTCGACTTATGATTAAAGATATGGTTGATGGCCGGTTTCATGAAATCCTTAAACATTATTGGGGATATGCTTCTTTTCGTTCGCTTCAAGAAGAAATCATAAACTCCATTTATCAAGGCAAAGATACCCTCGGACTAATGCCTACCGGAGGAGGAAAATCATTGACCTTCCAAGTTCCGGTTATGGCAATGGAGGGTATTTGTATCGTAGTTACTCCGCTTATCGCCTTGATGAAAGACCAGGTAGATAACCTGAAAAAAAAAGGAATCAAAGCCGCCTGCATACATTCGGGGATGAGCCGCGAGGAGATTATTGTCGCCCTCGACAACTGCATTTTCGGTAATTATAAATTTCTTTATGTCTCGCCGGAACGGCTTTCATCGGAACTTTTCTTGGCTAAACTTTCGCACATGAATGTTTGCTTGTTGGCTGTCGACGAATCGCACTGTATCTCGCAGTGGGGATACGATTTCCGCCCATCCTACCTGAAAATAGCCGATTTGCGGAATCACCTGCCGGGCGTACCGGTACTGGCGCTCACGGCTACCGCTACCCTTGATGTAATTGATGACATACAAGAGAAATTGCATTTTGCCGAAAAAAATGTCTTCCGGAAAAGTTTCGAACGGAAAAATATCGCTTATGTGATTCGCGAAACCGATGATAAACTCTTCGAAATCGCACATATCCTGTCGCGAGTACCCGGAAGCGCTATTGTTTATGTGAGAAGCCGCAATCGTACCAAGGAAATTGCCGTTGAACTACAAAGACAAGGCCTCAGCGCCGATTATTTTCATGCCGGACTTACCTCCGACGAGAAAATCAAAAAGCAAAATGCGTGGAAAGAGGATCAGTGCCGGATAATTGTCTGTACAAATGCCTTCGGGATGGGTATTGACAAACCGGATGTACGGGTGGTTGTCCATTTCGAACTCCCCAACTCGCTTGAAGAATACTTTCAGGAAGCCGGACGTGCCGGAAGAGATGAAGAAAAAGCATACGCCATAGCGCTTTATACGTCACGCGATAGTACTGTACTAAAAAAAAGGGCTTCCGATGAATTTCCGGGAAGAGATTTTATCAAGGATGTTTATGAAAAATTAGCCTATTTTTTCCAGATAGCCATTGATACGGGGATTGATACGGGACACGATTTTCATATTGATAAATTCTGTATGGCTTTTCATTACAATATAACACAGGTGCACAGCGCCTTGAAGATTCTTGACATGTCGGGATACATCGAATACATAGAAGAGACCAATAAACAATCCCGGCTGATTTTCACGACTCAACGTGATGAATTGTACAAATTTTCGCATTACAGTGAGCCGGTCGAAAACCTGATTCAAATATTGCTGCGCTCCTATACCGGCTTATTTGCCGATTATGTACATATTAGCGAAGCCTTGCTGGTGCAAAGAACAGGTATGAGCGAACAGGCGGTTTACGAAACTTTAAAACTGCTTTCAGTTCAAAATATCATTCACTACATTCCGGCGAAAAAAGTCCCGCTCATTTACTACAACCGGAACCGGGAAGATATCAAGTATTTGTTTATCCCTCAATCGGTTTATGAACAAAGAAAAGAAAAGTTGATTCACCGGACAAAACATGTCATTGAGTATGGCGGGTCTCGGACACAATGCAGAAGCAGACTGTTACTCAAGTATTTCGGCGAAAAAGAAGTGAAAGATTGCGGGAAATGCGATGTTTGCCTGTCAAAGAAAAGCCGGGAAAGCGATGATTCCGTCAAAAACCGGATTCCGGAAGCAATACTCAAACTGCTCGAAAAAGAGGAAACTACCGTTGAAAAAATAATTGATTCGCTTGATTATCCGGAAAAACTTTTAATAGAGGCGATTCGATTCCTTTCGGACAATGATAAACTCATCCTGAAAGATAATAAAATCCGCAAAAATCAGTTATAATTACATATTCAATTATTCATTACTATTATGAAATTGTCCATAGTTATCGTCAATTATAACGTCAGGTATTTCTTAGCACAGTGTTTAGATTCGGCGCTCCGGGCTGTAGAAGGTATGGAAGCGGAGATTTTGGTGGTGGACAATCATTCATCGGATAGCTCGCTTGACTATCTGATTCCGAAATTTCCCGGCGTAAAATTTATCGAAAATACCACCAATGTGGGTTTTTCGAAAGCGAATAACCAAGCCATAGCCCTATCCAGTGGTGAATACATACTGCTGCTGAATCCCGATACGATAGTGGGCGAAAACACCTTTGCAAACGTATGCCGGTTTATGGACGAAAACCCGCGCGCCGGAGCTGTCGGGGTGAAAATGCTTGACGGATATGGAGAATTTCTTCCCGAATCGAAACGCGGCTTTCCATCCCCATGGAATTCGTTTTGTAAGATGATGGGTCTATCCCGCCTCTTTCCCCAATCGAAAAAATTTGGCGGGTATCATGTCCGTTACCTCAGTAAAGACCAATCTCATGAAGTGGACGTGTTGGCCGGCGCTTTTATGATGTTGCGGCGGAAAGCCATTGAAAAATCCGGTTTGTTAGACGAAAGTTTTTTCATGTACGGAGAAGACATTGATTTGTCGTACCGGATTAGCCGTTCGGGTTATGCCAACTATTATTTTCCGGAACCCATCATTCATTACAAAGGGGAAAGCACGAAGAAAGATATAAAATATGTGAAGCGTTTTTACGAAGCCATGTTGATTTTTTTCAACAAGCATTATCCGCACTCCAACCGTTTGTTCAAATACCTGATACGGATGGCGATTGTCGGCGCAGGATTCCTTTCCGCACTCCGGAAATTATTCAAACGGACGGAAAGCGAGCGGAAACCGATGTCCCGCAAGATGCTTATCTTCAACAAAGACGAATTGTCCTACACACAAATCATCCGCAAAATGGATGCTTCCGAGACAAGAACTTTGTTCGGAATATACCATCCGTCCTGCGGCATAACGATTGCAGCAAATGAAGTATTAATCAATAAAACAAGTTAATTATGGCCTTTTTAGAAAGTGAAAACCTATTACTGAGAGCATTGGAACCGGAAGATTTGGACGTCTTGTATCAATGGGAGAACGACACAAAACTGTGGCAATACGGCTCAACGCTGACTCCTTATTCGCGGTTCGCCTTGCGCGATTATCTCTCCAATTCCCTGCTTGGCATATTTCATTCCCGTCAATTGCGGCTGATGATTGTCTTCAAGGAAACAGGCAAAGCGATAGGTACGATTGACTTATACGATTTTGACTCCTTTAATCTCCGGGCAGGAATAGGAATATTGTTGGATACGCCCTATCGCAATAAAGGTTTGGGAGCGGAAGCCCTTTGTATCACACAGGAATATGCATCCCATTTTTTGCATCTGAAACAAGTGTATGCTTATGTTCCACGGTCGAATATCATCAGCCTGAAATTATTCCGGAAAATCGGATATGAGGAGACCGGCCTCTTGAAATCATGGTTAAAAACCGGAAGCGGTTTTGAAGATGTGGTTTTGATGCAACAGCTTTTGTGAGGGAGATGAATGTTATTTTTTATTTCAGTTATAATTCGCGAATCAATAGCTGACCAATACTAAAACCCTCCGTTTTTTGTATGTTTATTTTGTAATATCTGTGATATACGCCTTGCTTCTCCAATCACTGTTTTCGGATAGCCATTCATTTCAAGAATCCGGATAGCATTTTTGGTGGATAGATTTCCTTGTTTTATTTTGTAGTCAAAATATATTTGCTCTGCTTTGATGATTTCCGTAAAGTGATACAAATCATACTCTTCGGATAAAAAATCGAAAAGTTCAATATCATGTGTAGAGACAAACACGATATTATTTGTTGATTTTGTAAGATAGGAAAGCACCGCTTTTCCGGCAGCTATTCTTTCAATGGTATTGGTGCCTTTGAAAATTTCATCCAACAAAAATATATTATGAAACAGGGCATGGCTTTCATCCACCATATTTTTAATGGTCAGAACTTCCTCAAAGTAGTAACTCTTGTCGTTTAATAAATCATCAGAAATTCTGATTGCCGAAAACAATCGGGTCTGAGAAAGTCTGAAATCTTTGGCAAAACAAGTATTTATGGTCTGTGCCAATAGTAAATTAATACCTACCGTTCGGATAAAAGTGGTTTTCCCGGACATATTTGAGCCAATCAGCAAAATGGATTTGTTTGTTAATTTTAAAGAATTAGCAACACAATCGGGAATGAGCGGATGATAAATATTTGTAAATTCAAAAACATTACCGCTATCCGATATTGTGGGCTTGCAGCAATAAGGAATTTCCATTCTGAGCCTTGCAATTGAAATTGCACTGTCGAACTCTCCTATGTATTCAAATAAAATTTGAATATCCTTTCGTTTTTTATCCAATTTTTTCAAAACATCAAATATGACCAAGGGTTCTATTAAAAATAGTATCTTTATGATCTCCCAGAAAGACAATACCAAGGCTTCAATATCTGATGTAACTTTGCGCTCAAATTTGAACAAGAATAATTTCTTTTTCAATTCATTGAGGGATCTTATTGAATGAGCTACGCTATTATTATATTGATTATCAATATTTAAGTTAAGTAATTTGCTTGCGGTGTTACAAAGCAGATACAATTGAGGAATAGAATCCATATACACCATAATATTTCTTTTATTCCATAAGTGGATCATCACGTTGATCACAAAAAGAAATAATAACAAAATAAAAACTTTGTTCACGACAAATACAAAACCCAAAGCGACAATACCCAAAACAGATAATATATTAACCACCCAGAACCATTTAGGTTTGGCTATATACTCATCTATAAATAAATTCGATATGTAATAGGCTTCCCGTTTATTGAATTTTGCCAATAAAGTCTGTACTTTTGTTTTTATTGCTTCCTTCTCAAGAAAAATGTCAATCAGGGTTTCTTGTTTTTCAAAACTTGTATTTTTATCAATGGTAAGCAGTTTATTAAAGAAATATTGTTGCCCGATTTTCGAATGAGTCCGATCAATGTAGGCAAACACTTCATGAAAATCAATGTCATTGATGAACCGATCGTTCAGCACTTGAAAAGCATCAGCATGATCTTTATTCCTGAAATAATAGTCAATCAAGTCAAAATTAAAATCTTCTTGAGGAAGATTATTTCCCCCAAAAATATTTTCTCTGCATTTTTTATTAAACACAGATTTTCATGTATTTTTTCCAGCCTTAATTCAAGAAGAAGCGACAGGAATAAATTTGAGTTTTTTATTCTCTAACCATGGATAAGAGAGGGCATCAAATTTATTCATCATTTC